>NZ_CP061177.1:2485000-2785000 GCF_017355405.1 Roseomonas haemaphysalidis | reverse complement strand
CGGGTGCTGCTGCGCCATGTGGTGCGCAATGCCATGACGCCCGTCCTGACGGTGCTGGGGCTGCACATGGGCACGCTGCTGGGCGGCACGGTGCTGGTGGAATACGTGTTCAACTGGCCGGGCCTGTCCACGCCGCTGCTGCGCGCGGTGGAAGCGCGGGACTACCCGATGGTCGTCGGCATCGTGCTGACCATTTCCGGCCTGTTCCTGCTGATCAACCTGATCATGGACCTGCTCTACGCAGCACTCGACCCGAGGATCCGCACGGCATGAGGAAGCTCTGGATTCCGGGCGCGGTCGTCGCCTTCATCATTCTGGTCGCCATCGCGGCCCCCATTCTGGGCCTGTCGGACCCGGTGCGGCAGGACATCGCCCACCGGCTGGCGGGCGCCATGCCAGGCTCGCCCCTGGGGCGGGACGAATTCGGGCGGGACGTGCTGTCGCGGCTGGTCTGGGGCGCGCGCACCAGCCTCGGCGTCGCCTTCGCCTCGGCGTTGATCGCGGGTGTCATCGGCACCGCCTTCGGGCTGATCGGCGGCTGGTTCCGCGGATTGGGCGAGATCCTGACCGTGCGCAGCATGGACATCATCCTGTGCTTCCCGCCGGTGCTGCTGGCGCTGCTGGTTGTCACGCTGATGGGCCCCGGCGCGGGCACGCTGATCCTGGTGCTGTCGGTGCTGTATCTCCCCGGCTTCGCCCGCGTCACCTATGCCGAGGTGCTGTCCGCCCGCAGCCTGGACTATGTGGAGGCGACCCGGGCTTTGGGTGCGCCGACCTGGCGCATCCTGGGCCGCACCGTGCTGCCCAACGTGGCGGGGCCGGTGCTGGTGCAGCTTTCGCTCGCCGTCGCCTCGGCGGTGGTGCTCGAAAGCGGGCTGAGCTTCCTGGGCCTTGGCGTCGTGCCGCCCGCGCCGTCCTGGGGCCTGATGATCCGTGGCGCGCGCGCGACCATGGAGCAGGCGCCGCTGCTGCTGCTGTGGCCCTGCATCGCGCTGACCATCACCATCCTCGCCATGAACCTGCTGTGCGACGGGCTGCGCGACGCGGTGGACCCGCGCACCCCTGCCGCCCGCCGCCCGCTGCGGCTGGTGGACCGCGTGCTGCCCGGCCTGCTGCCGGCCCCGGCGCCGCGCACCGACGCGGTGCTGGAGGTGCGCAACCTGACCGTCGAGATCGCCACCCCGCGCGGGCCGATCCGTCCGGTGCAGGACGTCTCGCTGTCCGTTCATGCGGGCGAGACGTTGGCGATCGTGGGTGAAAGCGGCTCCGGCAAGTCCGTCACGGCTACGGCGGTGATGGGCCTGCTGCCGCCGGTCGCGGTGCCGGTGGAGGGCCATGCCTGGCTGGGGGACAAGGATGTGCTGCGGCTGGACGAGCCGGGAATGCGCGCCCTGCGCGGTGGCCCCATGGCCATGGTGTTCCAGGACCCGATGAGCAGCCTGAACCCGGTGCACAGCGTCGGCGCCCAGGTGGTCGAGGCGATCCAGGCGCACCAGAAGGTCTCCTCTGGCGAGGCCTGGGCCAAGGCGGAGGAGTTGTTCAAACGTGTCGGCATCGCCGACCCGGCGAAGCGGCTGCGGGTCTACCCGCACGAGATGTCGGGCGGCATGCGGCAGCGCGTGATGATCGCCATGGGCATCGCCAACCGCCCGAAGCTGCTGATCTGCGACGAGCCGACCACGGCGTTGGACGTTACCGTGCAGGCGCAGATCCTGGACCTGCTGAACGACCTGAAGCGCGAAACCGGCACGGCGATGATCTTCATCACCCACAGCCTGGGCGTGGTGTCCGAGATCGCGGACCGCGTGGCGGTGATGTATGCCGGGCAGGTGGTGGAGCAGGGCAGCGTGGCCGATGTCTTCGGCAACCCGCTGCACCCCTACACCCGCGCCCTGCTGGACGCGGTGCCGGAAGGCGAGGCGCCGCCGGTCGGCATCCCCGGCATCGTGCCGCCGCCGCATGCCTTTCCGGTCGGCTGCCGCTTCGCGCCGCGCTGCCGCTTCGCCAAGCCGGCCTGCGAGGCCGCGCCGCCGGCGCTGGAGGACATCCGCGACGCGCGGCAGGTGCGCTGCATCCGCTGGCCGGAACTCGCCCGTTCGGAGGCCATGGCATGAGCGCACCGTTGATCGAAGCCATTGGCCTGTCGAAGACCTTTCCCGGCAAGGGCGTGTTCCACAAGGGCAAGCCGGTGCAGGCGGTTAAGCACATCGACGCCAGCGTGTCGCGTGGCGAGGCGCTGGGCGTGGTGGGCGAAAGCGGCTCGGGCAAGAGCACGCTGGGGCGGTTGATGCTGGGGCTGATGCCGGTGACGGAGGGCACCGTCCGCTTTGACGGCAAGCCGGTCACCGGTGGCTCGCGCGCCGAGTGGCGGGCGGCCCGCAAGCGCATGCAGATCGTCTTCCAGGACCCTTATGGCAGCCTGGACCCGCGCCGCCGGGTGGGTGATCAGATCGCCGATGGCATCGGCATCCATGGCATCCTGCCGCGCGCGCAACGCGGTGCGCGGGTGGCGGAATTGCTCGCCAAGGTGGGGCTGGACCCGGCGCATGCCGCGCGTTTCCCGCACGAGTTCTCGGGCGGCCAGCGGCAGCGCATCGGCATCGCGCGCGCGCTGTCCACCGGTCCGGAGTTCCTGGTGGCGGACGAGCCGGTTTCGGCGCTGGACGTGTCCATCCAGGCGCAGGTGATCCAGTTGCTGGGCGACCTGCGGCGGGACCTCGGCCTCGCGATGATGTTCATCAGTCACGACCTGCCGGTCGTCGCCAACCTCTGCGACCGGGTGATCGTGATGTATCTGGGCAAGGTGATGGAGGAGGGCACGGCGCGAGAGATCTTCGCGCGCCCGATCCACCCCTATACCAGGGCGCTCCTGTCCGCGACGCCGATGCTCGACCCGGCGAAGCGCAGCCAGCGCATCCTGTTGCAGGGCGACCCGCCAAGCCCGTCCAACCCGCCATCCGGCTGCGTGTTCCGCACGCGCTGCGCCCATGCGCGCGACGCCTGCGCGGAAGTGGTGCCGGAGCTGCGGCCCTTCGGCGACGGCGCCTCCCGCGTCGCCTGCATCCGGGCCGAAGAAATCTCGTAACAAGAACTGGAGTACGCCAAGTGGCTGCACTGACTTCGCCCAAGGTCCACATGGGCACGCTGACCGGCGGGGAGGGGCGCGAGGCCTTCTCGAAGAACCCCATCATCCTGCTGCCCATGGGCAGCCACGAGGACCAGGGCCCGCACGCGCCGATGGGCGACTACCTCCTGGCCGAGAAGGTGGCGGAGCTGGCCGCGCTGCGCGCCACCGCCGCCGGCACGCCCACCTTCGTCGCCCCCGTGCTGCCTTTCGGTGGCGCCGACTGGTTCGGCCCGATGGTCGGCGGCATCGCCATCAGCCAGGCGACGTTGATCAGCGTCATCACCGACATGGTGGCCAGCCTGCACCGCAACGGCCTGACGCGCGTCATCGTCATCAACGGCCACGGCGGCAATGTCGGCCCCATCGCCGAGGTGGCCCGCGCGCTGTGGACCGAAAAGAAGATCGTGATGCCGAGCCTGTATCTGTGGCGCATCAGCTACGGCCTGCTGCCTGGGCTGATCGGCGCGGAGAAGGCCAAGGCGGTGTCCGGCCACGGCGCCGACCCGCTGACCAGCATCGGCCTGCACCTGTTTCCGGAACTGCTGCGCACCGACATGATCCCGGAGGCGCAGCCGCTGAAGAACGACAGCGTCCTGGGCCTGCCCTATACCGGGCTGGGCGCCGCCAGCTTCCAGGGCGCCGAGATCGGCCTGCCGATGGAATATGACGACACCTACCACCAGGGAGTCGCCAAGGGCGATCCGAAGCTCTGCTCGGCTGAAACCGGCGCGGTGCTGGTGGACAAGCTGACGCAGATCGTCGCGGACTTCTCCGCGCATTTCGCGTCCAAGGTGCCGGCTTAACGCCGCCTGGGCATCGTCATGCCGGCGGCGATGGCCAGTGCCATCGCCGCCGCGCACAGCCACCAGTTCTGCCAAGCGCCGAAGCTGGCGAAGAACGTCACGAAGCCAGACGCCAGCGCCCCCGATGCCGCCGCCGGCACCGCGCAGCGCGGCGCCGCGAAGCCCAGCAGCAGCACCGTCAGCGCCGCCAGCGCGCTGCCAATCCAACCCAGTTCCAAGCGGATCTGCAGCGGCCCGTTGTGCGGGTGCAGGGGCAGGAGGCGCAGGTGCGGCTGCGCGAACCATGAGCGTAGAAACGTGTCCGTGATGCCCAGACGCGCGAGCCGCGCGTCGTCCGGCCGCGCATCGCCGCCCGGGATGCTGCGGGACGATTCCATGCCCCAGCCCTTCAACGGCTTTTCCGCCGCGCGGCCGAGCGCGAAGTCCCAGATCATCAGCCGGTGGATGCCGGAGGGTGGCAGCTGTTCGATCCTGGGCCCGATGGCCGTGATGGTGGGGCCCAGAAGCACCGGCGTGGCCAGCATGGCCACGGCCAGCACCGCCGCCAGCACGCGCGCCATGCCAGGCCGCCACGCAACCACGGCAGCCGCGCCCAGTCCGGCCAGGGCCGCCAGCTTGGCCGTGTCACCCGGCAGGACCAGCAGCAGCACCAGCCCGGCGGCCAGCGCTGCGCCGCGCCAGCGCGCCGGCAGGTCGGCCCCCGCGACGAGGGGCAGCAGCAGCGCCATGACCGACGCCGCGGGCTTCAACCCGAAGGCGAGGCTTTCCGGTGCCACCGTCAAGCCCCGCACGCCGGCACGGATGGCATTGCCGGAAAGGTGGTCCGCCAGGGCGGTCAGCAGCCCGATCGCCAACCCGATCATCACGGCGTGGCCGAGCCGCCGGCGCTGCGCGGGCGCATCCCCGGCCACGGCGCGCGCGGCGGCGGATGCCAGCAGCACCATGGCCAGCAGCGCCGCGGCCTCTGACAGGCTGCGATGGGGATCAATGGCTCCCGGCGCGGTGACCGCAGCCCAGCCGCCCAGCGCCACGCCCGCCCACCCGGTCACCGCCCGCGGCCAGGGCCAGTGGCCCTGCCGCCAGCGGGCCAGCAGGACGCAGGCCACCAGCGCCAGCAGCCCGATCGGCGTCATCGCCTTGGATTGCAGCACGGCGGCGAAGGGGGCGACCACGGCACCCGCCATCAGCGGCAGGCTGGGGGCGCGCCAGTCGAGACGGTCGGCAGGCTGGTTCATGGCGCAGATCCCGGCGGAGTGGCCACAGTGCTGTAAGGCAAACAGGCGCCGGGGTGAAATCGGCAACCGGGCGTGTTAGCGCTGGCTTGGCCGAACCGGCCGGGAGCCTGCCATGCCAACTCGTTTGTCCCCGCCGGCCGCCACCGCGGTCATTCTGGGCATCCTCGCCGCCATGGTGGTGGTCCTTTTGGCGATGGGCCGCGTGCCGGTGTGCGAATGCGGCAGCATCAAGCTCTGGTACGGGGTGGCGAACGGCTCCGAGGGATCGCAGCATGTCGCCGACTGGTACACGCTGTCCCACGTCGTGCACGGGCTGCTGTTCTATGGTGCCGCGCATTGGCTGATGCGGCGCCATGGCCTGCCGGCCCGCGCTGTGGCGGCGACACTGGTGGAAGCGGCGTGGGAGATCGTGGAAAACACCCCGCAGGTGATCGCCCGCTACCGGGATGCCACCATCGCGCTCGGCTACAACGGCGACAGCGTGCTTAATTCCATGTCGGATGTCGGCGCGATGCTGCTCGGCTTCGCGCTGGCGGCGCGGCTGCCGGCCTGGGCTGGCGTGGTGCTGGTGGTGGCCCTGGAACTTGCCGCGCTGCTGGCGATCCGTGACAACCTGACGCTGAACGTGCTGATGCTGGTGTGGCCGACGGATGCGGTGCGCAACTGGCAGGCTGGCTGAAGGAGCGATAGGTTTCCACCCATGACCGAGCTCAAGCCGCATTCCGCCCACTGGGGCGCCTTTGAAGCCGTGGTGGAGAACGGGCGCGTCACGGGCGTGCGACCCTTCGCGCGGGACCCCAATCCAGGCGCCCTGATCCAGTCCGTGCCGGACGCGGTGCATTCCCGCGTGCGGATCGACCGCCCCTATGTGCGTTCCGGCTGGCTGAAAGGCGAGCGGCGCGGATCGCTTCGCGGCAGCGACGCCTTCGTGCCGGTGCCGTGGGACCAGGCCATCCGGCTGGTGGCGGAGGAAACGCAACGGGTCCGCGGCGCGTTCGGCCATGCCTCGATCATGGGCGGGTCCTATGGCTGGTCGTCGGCCGGGCGGTTCCACCATGCCAAGAGCCAGTTGCAGCGCTTCCTGGGTCTCGGTGGCGGCTACACCACGCAGGTGACGAATTATTCCTACGGTGCCGGCATGACGCTGATGCCGCATATCGTCGGCACCAACGACATCATGCAGGGGCAGGTGACGGACTGGCCCAGCATCGCCAAGCACACGAAGCTCATGTTCTGCCTTGGCGGGCTGCCGCTGAAGAATGCGCTGGTCACCGCCGGCGGCGCGGGCGCGCATGAATACGTGCCCTGGTTGAAGCAGGTGGCGGAAGCCGGCGTGCGCTTCGTCAACGTGTCGCCCTTCAAGGGCGATACGCCGGACTTCCTGGATGCCGAATGGGTGCCGATCCGCCCCAACACGGACACCGCGCTGCTCCTGGGCATGGCGCATGTGCTGCTGGCGGCGGGGCTGGAGGACCGGAGCTTCCTGGCCACCCACTGCACCGGCTGGGACAAGCTGCGGCCCTATATCCTGGGCGACGCGGATGGCGTGCCGAAAACGCCCGAATGGGCTTCCGCTGTCACCGAGGTGCCGGCTGCCACCATCCGCCGCCTGGCGCTGGAAGCCGGCGCCGCGCCGACCATGCTGACCGCCACTTGGTCCATCCAGCGCGCCGAGCATGGCGAGCAGCCCTGGTGGATGCTGGTGGCACTGGCCGCCATGCTGGGCGGCATCGGCCAGCCGGGGCAGGGCGTGGTCTTCGGCTATGGCAGCCTGAACGGAATGGGCACGCCGCGCTGGGAACTGCCCTCCGTGTCGCTGCCCGCCACGCGCAACCCGGCCGGCGTGGCCATCCCGGTGTCCCGTGTGACGGAATTGCTGGAGCGGCCGGGCGAGGTGATGCAGTACAACGGCCGTGACATCCCGCTGCCGGACATCCGCATGATCTGGTGGGCCGGCGGCAACCCGTTCCACCACCACCAGGACCTCAACCGCCTGCTGCGCGGCTGGTGCCGTGCGGATACGGTGGTGGTGCAGGAACCATGGTGGACCGCCCCCGCGCGCCATGCGGACATCGTACTGCCGGCGACCACGACGCTGGAGCGCAACGACATCGGCTCCTCGTCCCGCGACCGCTTCGTGCGCGCCATGCACCAGGCGATTCCGCCGCTCGCACAAGCGCGCAATGACCACGACATGCTGGCCGACATGGCCGACGCCCTGGGCTTCCGCGACCGCTTCACCGAGCAGCGCGACGAAGCCGCGTGGCTGCGCCACCTCTACGAGCGCTGGCGCGCGGCCTGCGCCCGCCAGGGGTTCGAGGCACCCGACTTCGACCGTTTCTGGACGGAAGGCTTCGTGGAAACGCCGCGTCCGGACCAGGACTTCGTGCTGTTTTCCGACTTCGCGCGTGACCCGGCGGCGCATCCGCTGAACACGCCTTCCGGCAAGGTGGAGCTGTTTTCCGAAACCATCGCCAGCTTCGGCTACGCCGAGATCGGTGGGCACCCCGAGTGGCACGCGCCGCGCGAGTACCTGGGCGCGGAGCAGGCCCGACGTTTTCCGCTGCATCTCCTGTCCTACCAGCCAGCCACGCGGCTGCATGGCCAGCTGGACCAGGGGCGGGTGGCGCAGGCCAGCAAGGTCCAGGGCCGCGAGCCCATGCTGATGCATCCCGATGACGCCGCCGCCCGCGGCCTGTCGGATGGCGCCGTCGTGCGGATGTTCAATGATCGCGGCGCCGTGCTGGCGGGCCTGAAGCTTTCGGAGGGCATCCGCCCCGGCGTGGTGGCGATGGCCACGGGCGCGTGGTGGGACCCGGGCGAAGACGGGCTGGACCGCCACGGCAACCCCAATGTGCTGACGCAGGACGTCGGCACTTCGCGCCTGGGCCAGGGATGCGCCGCCCAGTCGTGCCTGGTGGAGGTGGTGGCCTTTGACGGACCCTTGCCGGCGGTCGCCGTATTGCAGCCGCCACAGATCCTGGAGCCGGCATGAGTATGGCATTGGGCGAGGTGCTGGATGCACCGCCGCCGCCTGCCTCCACCGCCGATGCCGAAGCCCTCGCGGCCGCGCATTTCGGGCTGCAGGCCACCGCCAAGCCGCTGACCGGCGAGCGCGACCGCAACTTCCATCTGCTTGCCTCGGATGGCGGCGAATACGTGCTGAAGGTTGTGCATCCCGCCGAAGACTCCTTGGTCACGGACTTCCAGGGGCGGGCGCTGCTGCACCTGGCCGAAGCGGACCCCACGCTGCCTGTGCCCCGCGCGCGGTTGCCGCTCGTCGTGCCGTGGCAGGTTCCGGGCCAGCCTTCGCGGCTGGTGCGCGTGTATTCCTGGCTGCCCGGGCGGCCGCTGCACCTGGCCACCCCCGGCGCCGCGCAGCGCCGCGCCCTGGGCGCCCTGCTGGCGCGGGTGGGGCTGGCGCTGCGCGGCTTCAGCCACCCGGCGCAGGACCATGTGCTGCTGTGGGACATCCAGCACGCCGCCCGGGTGCGGCCGCTGCTGGCGCATATCCAGGACCCCGCCCGCCGCGCCGTGCCCGAAGGGTTGCTCGATACCTTCGAGCGGCTGGCGGTGCCCGCCATGCGGGGGTTGCGTAGGCAGGTGATCCACAACGACTTCAACCCGCACAACGTGCTGGCCGACGCGGTGGCGGACGACCGCATCGCCGGAGTCATCGACTTCGGCGACATGGTGTGCGCACCGCTGGTGCAGGACCTCGCCACCGCCTGCGCCTATCACGTGCAGGCCGAGGGGCATCCGCTGGCCGGTCCGGCCGAGATCGTCGCCGGCTATCACGCGATCTGCCCGCTGCTGCCGGAGGAGCTGGACATCCTGTTCGACCTGATCGCCGTGCGCGGGGTCATCAGCGTCGCCATCAGTGGCTGGCGGGCGGAGCGGCAGCCGGACAACGCCGCCTATATCCTGCGCAACTACCCGCGGTCCTGGGCGGGGCTGGAACGGCTCGCCGCCATTCCACGCGACCAGGCCGCCGCCCTGTTCCACGCTGCCTGCGCTGAAAGTGCCCGCCCATGACCGCCAGCACGCCGACCATGATCAATGCCTTCGACGCCCGGGCGACCAATGCCGTCGCCCCGCGCGAGCGCGCGCTGATCGAGCGCCGGCAGAAGCTGCTCGGCCCGGCCTACCGCCTGTTCTACGCCAACCCCGTGCACTTCGTGCGCGGCGAGGGCGTGTGGCTTTATGACCCGGACGGCAACGCTTATCTCGACGTCTACAACAACGTCGCCAGCGTCGGGCATTGCCACCCGCACGTCGTGGCGGCCTTGTCCCGCCAGGCGGCGACGCTGAACACCCACACCCGCTACATCAACGACGTCATCCTCGACTACGCCGAGAAGCTGCTGGGTTACTTTCCGCCCGCCCTCAGCCAGGTGATGTTCACCTGCACGGGCAGCGAGGCCAACGACCTCGCTTATCGCGTGGCGCGCAGCCACACCGGCGGCAGCGGCTTCATCGTCACGCAACTCGCTTATCACGGCGTGACGGCGGTGATCTCCGAGATGTCGCCCTCGCTCGGTGCCGGCGTCACGCCGGGGCCGAACATCCGCACCATCCCGGCGCCGGACCAGTTTCGTGCCGGTGGCGCGGATGTCGGGCAGGCCTTCGCCGCCGCCGTGCGCGATGCCGCTGCGGACCTGCGCGCACATGGCATCCAGCCCGCCGCGCTGCTGGTGGATACCATCTTCTCGTCCGACGGCGTCTTCGCCGAGCCGGCAGGCTTTCTGGCGCCGGCGGTGGCGGCGATCCGCGAAGCGGGCGGGCTGTTCATCGCCGACGAAGTGCAGCCTGGCTTCGGCCGCACGGGCGCGTCCATGTGGGGCTTCCAGCGCCATGGCATCGAGCCGGATCTGGTGACCATGGGCAAGCCGATGGGCAACGGCCACCCCATTGCCGCCATGGTCGCGCGGCCGGAGATCCTACAAGGCTTCGGGGACCGCACCCGCTACTTCAACACCTTTGGCGGCAACCCGGTGTCCTGCGCGGTGGGGCAGGCGGTGCTGGAGGTGATCGAGGGCGAGGGGCTGGTCAGCAACGCGCGCGATACCGGTGCTTATCTGCAGGCCGGCCTGCGCCAACTCGCGCTGCGCCACGAGGCGATCGGGGACGTGCGCGGGGCGGGGCTGTTTATCGGCGTGGAACTGGTGCGGGACCGCGCCTCACGTGCTCCAGATGGCGCGACGACGGCCAAGCTGGTGAACGGGCTGCGGGAGCGCCGCGTGCTGATCAGCGCCTCCGGCCCCCATGCCAACGTGCTCAAGATCCGGCCGCCCCTGGTCTTCGGGCGCGAGCATGCCGACCGCTTCCTCGATGCGCTGGACGCGACGTTGCGCGAGGTCGCCTAGCCGCCGCGGCAACCATGCCACACCCACGGAAGCGAGAACAAAAAGGGTTCAAACGACGCTTGACGGCAACGTTCTGGTTATGTTCATGATGTTCTCATGCAGCAGCAACCTGCCTTCTCCCTCGCTACCCCCCCGCTGCGGCATCGGCCGCTTTGGCCGGCCCGCGCTTCATGGCAGGTGGCGCGGGCATCCCCTCGCTGGTGGCTCCGCCGCGCGGCAGCGGCGGCGCTTCGGCTGCGGGTGCACCCGCTGGTCGAGCAGGGGCTGGCCGGCGGCATCATGGGCATCCTCGCCGGCTGGCTGTTCGCCTGGGCACTGCTGTGGATCACCGCCTGACGCATGAACCTCTTGTCATGGAACGGACACCGCCAAGGCCGCGTTGACGCTTGGTCGATCGTCAGGAGGACGCCGCGTTGCTGAGACGCCGCTTGCTGTTCAATCTGGTCGCCGCCATCGGCTTGGCCGGTGCCGCGACCATTGCCACCACCGGGGAAGCCGAGGCCCAGCCGCCCCCGCGCTGGCGCCGGCGTGCATATCGCCGTCCGCCGCCGCCCCCGCCGCCACGGTGGCGCCGCCGCCGCCGTCGCGGGCCGCCCCCGCCGCGGCCTTACTACCGCTAAGGTCCAGGGCGCTGCCTTTCACACCGAAAGGTAGCGCCTTCTGGCTTCTGCGTCGGCCAGCAATCCGGCCATGGTGCCGGTGTGGCGCATTTCGCCGCTTTCGATCACGCACGCTGTGTCCGCGACCCTGGCGGCGAAGCCGAGGTTCTGTTCGGACAGCACGATCGGCATGCCGTCCTGCTTCAAGGTCAGCACCGCCTCCGCCATTCGCTGGACCACCAAGGGGGACAAGCCCTCGCTCGGCTCGTCCAGCAGCAGCAGGCGGGGGTTGCCCATCAGGGTCCGCGCCACGGCCAGCATCTGCTGCTCGCCACCGCTCATCCGGCCACCTGTCCGCTTGCGCATGTCGCCCAACACGGGGAACAGCGCGTAGACGCGCTCCGCCGTCCAGGCGGGCTGTCCCGCCGGGGCGGGGCGGCGTCCCACTTCTAGGTTCTCCTCCACCGTCAGGCCGGTGAAGATGCGGCGTTCCTCCGGCACGTAGCCCAGTCCGGCCCGCGCGACCTCATGCGGTGGCAGCCCGCCGATCTCGCGCCCGGCGAAGACGACCCGCCCGCCGCTGGGGGGAACCAGCCCCATGATGGCCTTCATGGTGGTGCTCTTGCCCGCGCCGTTGCGGCCCAGGAGGCACAACACCTCGCCCGCCGCGACGGAAAGGCTGATGCCGTGCAGCACCTGCGCGCGGCCGTATCGGGCTTCCAGCCCCTCCACCCGCAACATCACGCCGGCTCCTGGCCCAGATAAACCTCGCGCACCCTCGTATTCGCGCGGATGGCGGCGGGCGCCCCGCTGGCGATCACGGCGCCATGGTGCAGCACCATCACCCGGTCGGCGTGGCCGAAAACCACGTCCATGTCGTGTTCCGTGAACAGCACGGCGATGCCCCGTGCCCGGGCGATCTCCGCGGTTAGCGCCATCAACCCGCCGCGCTCCGCTGGGGCCATGCCGGCGGTGGGCTCGTCCATCAGCAGCAGGCGGGGGGCATTGGCCAGGGCGATCGCCAACTCCAGTCGCTTGAGGTCGCCATAAGCCAGCACGCCGCAGGAGCGTGCGGCCTGGTCGGCCAGCCCCACCTGAGCCAGCGCCTCGGCGGCTTCCCGGGCATACAGGCCACTGGCCGGGCGCCACAGCGCTGCCAGCCTGCGGTGGTGCGACAGCAACGCCATCCGTACGTTGTCCAGCACGGTCATGGAGCCGAAGGTCGCTGTGACCTGAAAGGTCCGCCCCACGCCCAGCCGCCACACCCGGCGGGGCGGCAGGCCGGTGATATCCTGGCCGAACAGCCGCACCTGGCCGGCATCGGGACGGATCTGCCCGTTCAGCATGTTGAAGCAGGTGCTCTTGCCGGCGCCGTTGGGGCCGATCAGCGCCAGCATCTCCCCCGCCTGCACGGATAGCGAGACGCCATCCACCGCCGCCACGCCGCCCCAGCTCTTCCGCAGCCCCCGCGCTTCCAGCATGGTCATGGCCGGCGGCTCCGCAGGGCACCCGCCAGGCCACCGGGAAACAGGATGACCATGGCCAGGATCGCCAGCCCCAGCACCAGCCGCCACAGGTCGGAGATGCGTACCAGCTGTTCCTGCAGGCCCACATAGGCGACGGCACCCAGCACGGGCCCCACCACCGTCTGCACCCCGCCCAGCAACACCATCACCAGCGCATCGACGCTGCGGGGAATGCCCAGGAAGGATGGGAAGACGCTGCCCTTGCCGTAGGCGAACAACGCGCCCGCCAGCCCGGCCGCGGCCGCGGCCAGGGCGAAGGCCGCCCAGCGGACCTGAAAGGTATCGATGCCAATGGCCTCGGCCCGCAACGGCGAATCGCGCTGTGCCCGCAGCGCCATCCCGAAGGGGGAGAACAGCACCTGCCGCAGCGCCACCACCCCCAGGCCGCAAAGCATGAGGGACAGGTACCAGAAGGCCAGCTTGCCGCGCGCCCAATCACTGGGCCAGACGCCGAGGATGCCGTTGTCGCCGCCCGTCACCTCGACCCATTGGAAGGCCGCGCTCCAGGCAATCTGCGCGAAGGCCAGGGTCAACATGGCGGAATACACGCCCGACAGCCGCACGCAGAACCAACCGAATACCAGCCCGACCAGCCCGGCCGCGAAGGGGGCCAGGGCGAGGCCCGCTTCCATGGGCGCGCCCAGATGCTTGGCCAGCAGCGCGGCGGCATAGGCGCCGGCGCCGAAATAGGCGGCGTGGCCGAAGCTGGCCATGCCGCCCGGCCCCATGATCAGGTGCAGGCTGGCGGCGAACAGCACCATCGCCGCCATGTCAGCCAGGATGGACAGGGGGTAGTCGCCCAGCAACGGCGGCAGCGCCAGCAGCGCGGCCAGTGCCACGCCCCCGGCCCAGGCCAGCCAGCCGGGCGCGTGGGGCAATGGCGCGGCAGGCACCGCCGCCGGCAGCAGGCCAGACGGCTTGCGGCCCAGCAGCCCGTGCGGCCGCAGCACCAGGACCAGTGCCATCACCAGAGAGGCCAGCACCAATGTGATGCGCGGGAAGACCAGGATGCCGAAGGCTTGCAATTCCCCGATCAGCAGCGCCGCCAGCGCCGCCCCCCCCAGGCTGCCGAGGCCGCCGATCACCACGACCACGAAGGCCTCGACGATCACGGCCATGTCCATGTGCAAGTTCACCGCCTCGCGCGGCAATTGCAGCGCGCCCGCCAGCCCGGCCAGCGCGGCGCCGAGCGCGAAGACGCTGGTGAACAGCCGCCGCTGGTCCACGCCGAGCGCCGCCACCATTTCGCGGTCCTCCGTCGCGGCGCGCAACAGGATGCCGAAGCGGGTGCGATGGAACAGCAGCCACAACAAACCCAGCACCGCCGGCCCGACGGCGATCAGGAACAGCTCGTATCGCGGAAAACGCAGCCCCAGGATCTCCGTGGCTCCCCGCAGGCCGGGCGCGCGGGGCCCCAGCAGGTCCTGCGGCCCCCAGGCCAGCAGGGTCAGGTCCTGCACGATCAGCACCATGGCGAAGGTGGCCAGCAACTGGAACAGCTCCGGCGCGCGGTAGATCCGCCGCAGGACCAGGAACTCGATGGCGGCGCCGATCGCGCCCGTCGCCAGCGCGGCCAGCAGCACGCCGCCCCAGAAGCCCGTGTGGCCGCCAAGCTGCGCCAGCGGCCCCTGCGTTGTCAGTGTCCAGCCCAGATAGGCGCCCAGCATGTACAGGCTGCCATGGGCGAAGTTGACGATGCGGCTGACGCCGAAGATCACCGTCAGCCCCGCCGCCACCAGGAACAGCGAGGAGGCGCTCGCCAGTCCGTTCAGTCCCTGGAGGACCAGCTGATCCAAGGCGCGCTATCCCTGGGGGCGCCAGCTCCGCACGGTGGCGTCGTCCGGCAGGTAGCGGGCACCGTCCGCGTAGCGCCAGTCCACCATGCCGCCGACCCGGCCATTCAGCTTGGTACGGCCCACGAAGCAGCCCAGCGTCGCCTGATGGTCGATCTTGCGGAACTCCACTTCGCCCGTGCCATAGGCCGTGGCGTAGCGAATGCCTTCGAAGGCATCCACCAGTGCCTCGGTGCCCAGTGCGTTGGCGCGGCGGATGGTGGCGGCGATGGCCTGCATAAGGTCGTGCCCGACCACGGAGCCGCATTTCGGTGCTTCGTTGAAGCGCTTGCGGTAGGCGTCGCGGAAGGCGACATGCGCCGGGTCTTCCAGGGTGTCGCGTGGGTAGCCGGTGACGATCCAGCCGTCCGGGCATTCCTCGCCCAGCGGTTCCAGGTATTCCGGCTCTCCGCTGAGCATGGAAACGACGGCGCGGTTCTCGAACAACCCACGGGTGTTGCCCTGGCGGACGAAGTTGAGCAGATCGACCCCAAAAGTGACGTTGAAGATGGCATCCGGCCGCATCCTTTCCAGCGCCTGCACCGTGGCTCCGGCATCGATGCGGCCCAGGGCGGGAAACTGCTCGCCCACGAACTCGACCTCCGGCTTCGCCTTCTGCAGCAGCTCGCGGAACCACCGGACGGCGGACTGGCCGTATTCATAGTTCGGCGCCACCACGGCCCAGCGCTTCGCGGGCAGCTTGGCCGCTTCCTCCACCAGCATGGCCGCCTGCATGTAGGTGCTGGGGCGGAGGCGGAAGGTGTAGCGGTTGCCCTTGGACCAGACGAGCGCATCCGTCAGCGGCTCACCGGCGGCATAAAGTGTCTTGTTCTGATTGGCGAAGTCGCCCAGCGCCAGCCCGACGTTCGACAGGTACCCGCCGGCCAGCAGCGCCACCTTCTCGCTGTTCAGCAATTCGCCCGCCAGCCGGACGGCGTCCTCCGGCTTGCCGGCATCGTCGCGGAACAGGGTTTCCAGCGGCCGCCCGAGCACGCCGCCGGCGGCGTTGATCTGCTCCTGCGCCAGGAGCCAGCCATTGCGGTAGGGCCCCAGGAATGCCGGTTGGGCGGTATAAGAATTGATCTCGCCAATGCGGATCGGCCCGCCCTGGGCCATCGCCGGCCGCGCCAGGGCGGCGGCGGCCAGGCCGCCCAGAACGGCGCGGCGGGGCAGCACAGGAAGATCGGCGGTCATGGCGGGCATCCTCGGCATTCAGGCGAGCTGGGTGGCGTGGTCGAGGCGGGCGGGCAGCGCGGCCAGCGCGGCATCCCCGGCGTTGGCGAAGGCGAGGCGCAGATGCCGTTCCTGCCCGGGGCCGAAGAAGGGGCCGGGCAGCACGAGCAGGCCCCGCTCGGCCGCCAGCCGCTCGGCCATGGGCATGGCATCCGGCATGCCCGACGGGATGCGGAGATAAGCGAAGTAGGTTCCCATCGCGTCGACATGCCAATCGGGCAGCGTGCCCATGGCGGCGGAGAAGGCGGCGGCGCGGCCGGCCATGACGGCGCGGTTGCCGGCACGCCAGCCCCGCAGCGCCGGGATCGCCCAGGCCAGGGCCGCCTGGGCCGGGCGCGATGGGCAGATCTGGAAGCTGTCGAGCACCTTCAGCAGCCCTTGGCGAAAGGCGCCGCCACCGACGATGGCACCCATCCGGTGCCCAGGAATGCAATAGGATTTGGAAAAGGAATAAAGCTGCACGACGCCATCCTGCCAACCAGCTTCGGCGAACAGTCCATGCGGCGCGGCCGCGGGCTCCGGCAGGAAGTCACGATAGGTCTCGTCCAGCACCAGCCACACGCCGCGCTCGCGGCACAGCCTGGCGATGCGCCCGATGACATCCGGAGGATAGATGGCGCCGGTCGGGTTGTTCGGCGTCACCAGGACCACGGCGCGGACCTGGGGCGTGATGGCCGCCGCCAGCGCGTCCGGGTCGGGAATGAAGCCGTCTTCGGCGCGCGTGGCGAAGGGCAGGGCCTGGATGCCCAGCAGCTCCAGCGTCATGCGGTGGTTAAAATACCAGGGGACCGGCAGCAGCACCGCATCGCCGCTGCCCGCCAGCACCGTCATCGCCATGGTGAAGGCCAGGTTGCAACCGGCGGTGATGGAAACATCCTCCGCCCCGACCGGGGTGCCGTAAGCCACGGACAGCTCGTCCGCCAGCGCCTCGCGCAGCCCGACGTCGCCATCAATGGGACCATATCCCGCCGTGCCACGCTCCGCCGCCGCATGGCCAAGCCGATCCAGCAGTTCAGGATGCGGCGGATAGCCCGGCACCGCCTGGGTCAGGTCCAGCATCGGCCCGGCCGCGCCAGCATAGCGCGCGGCCCAGCCTCGGGCGGCCGGGATGGGCGGCGTGTCGGTGGCATCGGCGCGGGCGGACAGGCGGAGACGGGGCATGATGCGGCGCAGGGTGGCACGGCTAATCGGCCTCGCCAACCGGGCGCCCGGTCACGTGCCGCCAATAATGCCACAGCAGCCGCGCCGCCAGCGAGCGCCAGGGGCTCCAACCCTCAGCCAGCCGCGTCAGGGCGTTGGGCGTGGGGCGCGTGGCAAGGTTCTTCAGGTGGGCCAGGGCGGCGGCCAGGGCCACATCGCCATGCGGAAACACATCGGGCCGGTCTTCGGCGAATAGCAGATGCACCTGGGCCGTCCAGGGCCCGAGGCCACGCTGGGCCGCGAGATGGGCGACGGCCTCCGCATCCGTCATCCGGTCAAGGGCATCCAGCCGCAGCTCGCCGCGCAACGCCGCGGCGGCGAGGCCGCGCAGATGCGCCACCTTGGGGCGGGACAGGCCAGCGGCCCGGAAGTCCTCGTCCCGCAGCGCCAGGAGACCTTCCGGCTGCAGGCTGCCTGGCAACGCCACGAAGCGGCGCCAGATGGCCTCGGCGGCCTGATTGCTGATCTGCTGCCCCAGGATGCTGCGCGCCAGACCACCGAAACCCCGCGGCCGGCGGCGCCAGGGCAGGGGGCCTGCCAGGGGCTCGATAGTGGCGAAGTCCGGGTCCAGGCGAAACAACCCCTCCAGCCCCGGCTGCACCCAGTCCGGGCGGGCTTCGCTCAATGCCCGCATGGCGAATTGCAACGAAGGGATACCGGACGCGCTGACAAGAAACTCTGTAACAATGTCCTCGCGCTCCCGCGCCATATTCAGCTTATGGTCGATATCATGGAACCGCCTCCGCACATCCTGGTCGTCGACGACGACAGGGAGATCCGTGACCTCCTTTCGAAATTCCTCGAAAGGCAGTCCTGCCGCGTCACAGCGGCCCGCGATGCGCGGGAGGCCCGACGCCTTTGGCCGCTCGGCCGGTACCACCTGGTCGTGCTCGACCTGATGATGCCGGGTGAATCCGGCCTGGACTTCGCCCGGTGGCTGCGAGGCCAGTCAGACGTGCCGATCGTCATGCTGACGGCGATGAGCGAGGAAACCGACCGTATCGTGGGGCTGGAGCTGGGGGCCGACGACTACGTCGCCAAGCCCTTCAACCCGCGCGAACTGTTGGCGCGCATCCGTGCCGTGCTTCGCCGGGCGAACGGCGAAAGCGGTGCCAGCCAGGAGCCGCCCCCCAAGAGCATCCGCTTCGCGAACTGGACGCTGGAGCCCGCCCGCCGCCGCTTGTTGAACCCCGATGGCGTGGAGGTGCCGCTGACCGGCGGCGAGTACGAGCTGCTGATGGTGCTCGTGGAACGTCCCAACCGGGTGCTGACGCGCGACATGCTGATGGACCTGCTGCGCGGCCGCCAGGCCGGGCCGTTCGACCGGGCGATCGACGTCGCGGTGTCCCGGCTGCGGCGCAAGCTGGAGGATGACGGGCGCAACCCCAGCCTGATCAAGACGGTGCGCGGCGGCGGCTATGTGCTGGCCGCCACGGTGGAAAAGGCCAACGAGCGGATCGAGGGCGCCGCAGGGTGATTCGCCGGCTGCTGCCGCGAAGCCTGGCCGGCCGCACCGCGCTGTTCCTGACCCTCGCGCTGATGCTGGTGCAGGCGGCGGGCCTGACGATCCATGCCCTGGACCGGGTGGACCTGCAGCGGCTGGGCATGTCACGCGAGATCAGCGCACGGGCCTTTGGCATCTGGCGCACCATGCTGCTGGCCCCGCCCGACCGGCGCGAGTCCATGCTCTTCGATATCGAGATGCCCGATGGGCTGGCCGCCGACCTGTCGGACTCGCCCGCGGTGCGGCCGGGCATGTCGCGCGCGCCGCTGTCCATGGTGCGGCTGTTCCAGCTCGATCTCATCGCGTCCAGCCCGCCGCGCTTCCGCCCGCGCGAGGCGCTGGTGGCCAGCGGTCCGCATCCCGGCCTGCTGGTGGTGGCCATGCGGCTGCCGGACGGGCCGTGGTTGAACCTTTGGCTCACGGTGCCGCCGCCGCGCCCCTGGCATTCCGAAACCTTTCTGGTCGCCTTCATGCTCATGACCGGCGCCGCGCTGGCGCTGATCCTGTGGGCGACGCGGCGGCTGGTGCGCCCGGTTTCCGCCCTGTCGCGCGCCGCCGAGCGCCTGGGGCGTGACGTCAATGCACCGCCTCTGCCGGAAAGCGGGCCAAGCGAGGTCGTCACCGCCGCCCGGGCCTTCAACACCATGGCCGAGCGCATCCGCCGCTTCGTGGGGGACCGCACGCAGATGCTGGCGGCGATCGGCCACGACCTGCGCACGCCCATCACCCGACTGCGGCTGCGCGCCGAGTTCATGGACGACGACGAGCAACGGCGGAAGATGCTGTCGGACCTCGACGAGATGGAAGCCATGGTCAACGCCACGCTGGCCTTCGCGCGGGACGATTCCGCGACCGAGCCTTCGGTGGCGGTGGACCTCGCTGCCCTGTGCCGCACGGTGCTGGACGAGGCGGCCGATGCGCGCCCTGATCTGCCACAGGACGCCATCGCCTATGAGGGGCCGGACCGTCAGCGCATTCGTGGGCGGCCGATTGCCCTGAAGCGCGCGCTGGCGAATCTGGTGGCCAATGCCCTGAACTATGCGGGCAACGCCCGCGTCGTGTTGCAGGCGCCCGTGCATGGCGTCTTGACCTTGAAGGTCGAGGACGATGGCGACGGCATACCGGAGGAGTCGCTGGAGGCGGTGTTCCAGCCGTTCCGCCGCCTGGAAGCCAGCCGCAACCGGGAAACCGGCGGCACCGGCCTTGGCCTGCCCATCGCCCGCAACATCCTGCGGGCGCATGGCGGCGACGTGGTGCTGCGGAACCGCCCGGAAGGCGGCCTCAGGGCGGTGGCGACGCTTCCCGAGTGACGGCTGGGGCGGGTGGCGGAAAGGGGCGGGCCTGCGATTTGGTGGCGTGGCCATGCACCGCGCCGCCGCCGACCGGAGCCCGGCCACGATGGTAATGCCGCTGCCAGCCCTGCGCCTGTTCCGCGCTGCCCGGTTGCTTCAACCCGGCATTGAAGCCGTTGCGGGCTTGCCGCCACCCGTGGTGGGCGGCCTGCAGCGCCGGGTCCTCCGCCAGAGGGCGGGTTTCCGGCTGCATGCCGGCAACGATGTCGCGCGGCACGGGGAAAAAGAAGCAGATCGCCTCGCCTGCCGTGAAGCGCACGGAGTGGAAGGGGCGGGTGAAGCGCCAGTTCATGGTGAAGGTCATGGGTGCCCAGTCCGTTTCCACGACGCCGGACAGCGGGGCGATGCCGTCCTTCACGGCATTAGGCGGGCCGGACACCCAGAGGTTCATGCCCGGCGGCGTGCGGATCAGCGCATCGACATGAAAGGTCAGGATGCCGGCGCCGAAATGGCTGAGCGGCGCCGCACCGGGACCCCCGACCTGCTTGATGGCGATGTCACCGGGTTGGTCGCCGCCGTTCCATACCGCGTCCGAGGTGCTTTCCGCCAGCACCACCCAGCCATGGCTGTTGGCGATGGTGAGTGGCAGGCAGCGATAGGCGAAGCCCTGGGGCGAGGCATCCATCCAGTCGCGGCGCACCGGCGCCGGCTGGATCGGCGGCAAGGGTCGGTCGAGGGTATAGGCGATCAGGCGACGGTCCGGACCATCGGTGGCCATTCTGGCCTCCTCCATGCGATGGGCGGAGGCTAGCCCGGACCGGGTTACCGAAGGCTTGACGCCTCAGGGAGTCGTGCAGCGCTTCAAGGGGGACGGGAATTCGCTGCAGTCGGGAAAGACGATCTCGTTGTTGCCCCGGCGCTCGACCCGCAGCAGGTTCGGATCGGCGCAGCCGAAGCCGGCCCCGAGCGGCACGCGCCCGCCAGGGGGTGCGGCCGGAACCAAGCGGAACTCGACGCCTTGCGGCGTGGCGGTGGCGGTTTGAACCAGCCGTTGGCGCATTGCCACGTCCACCGGCGAGCTGCGCATCACGATGTCCTGCGTGAAGATCACGCTGGGTTGGCCAAAGCAGCCGGCGCCGCCGGTTTCCGATGCCGGAAAGATGCCGCCCGTCCAGGTGCCGAACAGCCAGGCATGCGGCGGCCCCCCGGCAGGGCCCGCCGGCTGCTGGGCATCGGCCGCCAGCGGGGCGGCCAGGGCCAGGGCCAGCGCCGCAGCCGCCGGCAGGGTCCAGGGACGGCTCACCGGGCCTCTCCCATTTCCTCGCGCACCAGGCTGACCCAGTAGCCGACGCCGAAGGGGATGGCGTCGTCGTTGAAGTCGTAGCTCGGCGTGTGCAGCCCCTCGGACGTCGCACCGCCGGCGCCTTGCCCCATGAACATGAAGGCGCCGGGGCGGGCTTCCAGCATGTGGGCGAAGTCCTCGCCGCCAGTCACGGGCTTGGCGTTGGCATCGACCGCCTGCTCGCCCACCAGCGCGCCGGCTGCGGCCACGGCCGTCACGGTCTGCTCGGCGTGGTTCACCAGTGCGGTCGTGCCGCGAAAGTATTCCGGCTCGGCCGTGCAGCCGAAGGTCGCGGCGATGCCGTGCGCCAGTTCGGCGATCCGCCGCTCCATGGTGTCACGCACCTCCGGCAGGTAGGAGCGCGCCGTGCCGCCCACCCGCATCACGGCCGGCATGACGTTGGTGGAGCCGAAGGCGCCACCCTCGATCGCACCCACGCTGATCACCGCCGAGTCGACGGCGGCGATGTTGCGGCTGACGATGGTCTGCAATGCCAGCACGAATTGCGCCTGCACCACCGTCACGTCCGTGGAAAGATGCGGCGTGGCGCCACCGTGCCCACCGGTGCCGCGGAAGGTGACGACCCAGCGGTCGCTCGCCGCCAGGGCCGGGCCGGTGCGGGTGGAGAACAGCCCGAGCGGCATGCCCGGCTCGTTGTGCAGACCGTACACCGCATCCACCGGGAAGCGGTCGAACAACCCGTCCTTCAGCATCGCCACGGCGCCGCCGCGGCCTTCCTCGGCAGGCTGGAAGATGAAGTGCACGGTGCCGCCAAAGTCAGGGTTCTGCGACAGGAATTTCGCGGCACCCAGCAGCATGGTGGTGTGGCCGTCATGCCCGCAGGCATGCATCTTGCCCGGGTTGACCGAGGCATGCGGCAGGCCGGTCGTCTCGTTGATCAGCAGCGCATCCATGTCAGCCCGCAGGCCGATGGCGCGCTGGCCGGGCAGGCGGCCCTTGAGGGTCGCCACCACGCCGGTGTTGCCGATGCCTTCCGTGACCGACAGCCCGTATTCCCGCAGTTTGGCGGCGACCAGCGCCGCCGTGCGCTGCTCCTCCATCCCGATCTCGGGGTGGGTGTGGATGTCGCGCCGGATGGCGGAGAGCTCGGGCTGCAGCTCTCGAATGGCGGAAAGCAGGGTGTCGTTCATCGGTGGGTCTCCGTCAGGCGGCGGCGCGGATACGGGCGAGGGCCTCACCCTTGCCCAGTGCGAAGAGCACGGCGTCGATGGGCGGCGACTGCGTGCTGCCGGTCAGCGCGGCGCGCAGCGGCTGCGCCACGGCACCAAGCTTCAGGCCCTTCACGTCGGCGTAGTCGCGCAGCCACTTGTCCAGATCGGCACGCTCCCACGGGGCATCCTCCAGGAATTCGGCGAGGTCGCGCAGCCGGTCCCTGGCCTCTGGCGTCAACTGCGCTTCGGCCTTGGGCTCGAAGGTGAGCGGAATGCTGGCGGTGGCGAAGCCGCACATGTCGGCGGCCTCATTCAACGTGCGGGCGCGGGGCATGATGTCGGCCATCAGCGCCCGGATGGTGGTGGCCGCCCCCTCCGGCAAAGTGGCGCCGCGGTCGCGCAGGATGGACAGCACGTCGCCGGTGATCTCGTCCGGGTCCTTGGCGCGCAGGTACTGGGCGTTCAGGTGGCTGAGCTTGGCATAGTCCATGCGGCTGGCGGCGCGGCCGACGTCCTTGAGGTCGAACAGCTCGATGGCGCGGTCACGCGGCACGAACTCCTCGTCCCCATGGCCCCAGCCGAGCCGCAGCAGGTAGTTGCATACCGCCTCCGGCAGGAAGCCCTGGTCGCGGAATTCCAATGCGCCCACCGCGCCGTGGCGCTTGGAGAGCTTGGCGCCGTCCGCGCCATGGATCAGCGGGATGTGCGCGAAATGCGGCCGGTGCCAGCCCATGGCGTCGTAGACCATCACCTGGCGGAAGGTGTTGGTCAGGTGGTCGTCACCACGGATCACGTGGGTGATCGCCATGTCGTGGTCGTCGACCACCACGGCGTGCAGGTAGGTCGGCGTGCCGTCCGAGCGCAGGATGATCATGTCATCCAGCTCGGTGTTCTTCACCCGCACCTCGCCCTGCACGAGGTCGTGGACCACCGTCTCGCCTTCCCGCGGGGCCTTGATGCGGATCACCGGCTTCACGCCGGCGGGCGCCTCGGCCGGGTCGCGGTCGCGCCAGCGGCCATCGTAGCGGGGCGGGCGGCCCTCGGCGGCCGCCGTTTCGCGCATCTGCACCAGCTCTTCCGGCGTGCAGAAGCACTGGTAGGCCTTGCCCTGCGCCAGCAGCTCGCGCGCCACCTCGGCATGCCGCGCCTCGCGCGCACTTTGCATCACGGGTGCCTCGTCCGGCGAAAGGCCCAGCCAGTCCAGGCTGTGCAGGATCTGTTGCACGGCTTCCTGGGTGCTGCGCGCCTTGTCGGTGTCCTCGATCCGCAACAGGTACTGGCCACCGTGATGGCGAGCGAACAGGAAGTTGAACAGCGCGGTGCGCGCACCGCCGATGTGCAGATAGCCGGTGGGCGAGGGCGCAAAGCGGGTGCGGACTGTCATGGGCTCGGCCAGATTCCTTCGAGCCTTGCTCGGCTCGCCAGATTTCGTCAGAGCGATCGCTTCTACCATGGCGCCTGCTTGCTGTAGAGTGCGCGCAGAGGTTGAGGGACCATGGGCGCCACGATCGCACCGCGCGCCTTGCCGGATCCGCTGCCGGCGGGTGGGGCTGGCCGGCCGGCAGGACTTATCGGCCGGCTCAGGCTCCCGCGTTCCTGGGCTTTCGCGGAAGGCTGTCTGGCCGCGGAATGGACCCGCCTGCCACTTTGGCTGCCCGTGGCCTTCGGCTGTGGCATCGTCGCCTATTTCAGCCTGGACCGCGAGCCGGGGCTTGAAGCGCTTTGGCTCGCCCTGCCTATGCTGCTGGCGGCCCTGCTGCTGTTGCGCCGTCATCCCCTGGCCGCTTGGTTCGCTTCATCGGCGGGGCTCGCCCTGCTGGGGCTCGGCGTGGCCGCATGGCATGCCCACCGGTTGCCGCCGATGCCCGACCTGCCCAACAAGGCGGTCGTCGTGGAGGGCGTGGTCGAGAGTGTCGATGCATTGGCCGAGGGGCTGCGCGTGACCCTGACCGCCCCACGCCTGTCGGCGGACAGCCCGCCACTACTCCGGAACTTGCGCATCCGCCTGCGGGCCAAAGACGCGCTGGTCCCGGAACCGGGCGATCACCTGCGCGTCCGCGCCCTGATCCGTGCTCCGGCGCCGCCTGCCTATCCGGGTGCCTGGGACTTCCAGCGCAACGCGTTCTTTTCCGGCCTGGGGGGCTCCGGCTTCGCGATCGGGGAAGCCGAGCGGCTGGAGGAGGCAGCCCCCGCCGGCTCCAGCTTCGCGCGGCTGCGGCAACAGGTGGAGGCCAGGGTGCGGGGCCAGATCCCCGGCGGCGCCGGGGCGGTGGCGAGCGCCCTGCTGACAGGTTCGCAAAGCGCCATTCCCGCCACCGACCTGGACGCGATGCGCGACTCCGGTCTGGCTCACCTGCTTTCCGTATCCGGGCTGCACATCGCCATTGTCATGGGGCTGTCCTTCGGGATCCTGCGCTGGCTGCTGGCATTCATTCCCTGGCTGGCCCTGCGGGGCGACAGCCGTGCCCTCGCGGCACCGGGTAGCCTCATCGTCGGCCTCGGCTACGTGCTGCTCACCGGCGCGCAGGTCCCGATGCTGCGCAGCTTCGCCATGGCCGCCCTGGTGACGCTCGGCATCCTGATCGGCCGCCGGGCGCTGTCGCTGCGGGCCCTGGCCGTGGCCGCCGCGGCTGTCATGCTGCTGCAGCCGGATGCGGTGATGGGCGCCTCATTCCAGATGAGCTTCGCCGCCGTGATGGTGCTGATCGCCGGCAATGAATGGGCAGGCCCGACGCTGCGCCGCTGGCGCGCCGGTGCCGGGTGGTGGCGCAAGCCGGCCCTGCTGCTGCTCGGGCTGGTGATGACATCGGTGCTCGCGGGCGCTGCGACCACGCCGTTCGGCCTGCATCACTTCGGCCGTCTGCAGGTCTATGGGGTGTTGTCCAACGCCGTGGCCATTCCACTGACGTCCATCCTGGTGATGCCCGCGGGCATGGCCGCGATGGCCCTGATGCCCCTGGGGCTGGAGCACTGGGCCCTGGTCCCCATGGGCTGGGGGGTGGAAGCAACCTTGTTTGTCGCGCATGCGGTCGCCGCCTGGCCGGGGGCGGCGCTGGCTGCCGCGCCGATCCCGGCCTGGGGCCTGGGATTGACCGCCTTTGGCCTGATATGGCTGTGCCTGTGGCAGCGGCGCTGGCGTTTGCTGGGCGTGCCGATGATGGTGCTGGGCCTGGCCTCGGCAGCCTGGGTGACGCCGCCCGATATTCTGGTGTCCGGCGACGCCCGGCTGATCGCCTTCCGCACGCCCGATGCCGTGTACCTGCAACGTGCGAGCGGAGCCTCCGGCCTGACGCGGGATAGCTGGCTGCGGAGCTGGGGCGAGGAGGCCGCGACCCCCGTGCCCGCCGAAGGCCGCACCGAGGAGGGCGCGATGGACTGCACGCTCACCGCCTGCCGCTTCCAGCCCCGTCCCGACGTGCCGGCCGCGATGCTGCTACGGCTGGAACGGGCGCCCCGCCGCAATGAAACGGCACCGCCCGTCCAGGCCGGGGAGCATTGTGGGCGGTCCGAGGTGATGATTTCGCCAGAGCCCATCCGCGGACGATGCCGCAGCACCGCAGTCGTGGACCGTTTCAGCGTTTGGCGGGATGGGCCGCATGCCATCTGGCTGACGGCAGACGGCGTCCGCATCGTATCTGACCGGGCCTGGCGGGGGCAGCGCCCCTGGGTGCCGCCCCCGCCCCGGCCGGCTGCCGAACGCGCCGCTCAGTAGCGGCGCAGCAGCCCGATCAGCTTGCCCTGCACCTTGACGCGATCCGGCCCAAAGATGCGGGTCTCATAGGACGGATTGGCTGCTTCCAGCGCCACCGAGTTGCGGTGCCGGCGCAGCGTCTTCAACGTCACCTCGGTGTCGTCCACAAGGGCCACGACAACATCGCCGCTTTCCGCGACATCGCCCCGACGGATGATCACGGTGTCGCGGTCCATGATGCCGATGCCGGTCATGGAATCACCGGAAACTTCGAGCGCGTAATGCTCGCCGGAAGCGAGCAGCGCCGCCGGAACCTCCACGCTGCTGCCCTGGTCCCGCAGCGCCTCGATCGGCTGGCCAGCGGCGATACGACCGTACAAGGGCAGCATCACGGCCCCGGTATCGGGCGAAGCCTTGCGCACATTGGCGGCGGACGCCCCGGAAAAATTGCCCCGAATGACGTTGGCGGGCAGGGGCGAGGCGCCGGCCGTGCCACGCGTCGCCTCGGCACGAGCCTGCACGGCTTCCGGCAACCGCAGCACCTCCAGCGCACGGGCGCGATGCGCCCGGCGCTTCAGGAAGCCGCGTTCCTCCAGCGCCGTGATCAGCCGGTGGATCCCTGACTTGGACCGCAGCTTCAGGGCCTCCTTCATTTCTTCGAAGGACGGCGAAAACCCGGTGTCGCGCAGGTGCTGGTCGATGAACATCAGCAACTCGTGCTGCTTGCGCGTCAGCATGCGGTGAAATTCCCTGAAAGCGGAACCGGCCTGCGAACAAACCGGCAACTGTCACCGATGTTCTACGAAGGTTCCACCGCGTCGGTCAACCGCTTTTTGCGCCCTTTCAGAGACCTAGCTCGTCAAGCACTAAAATTTCGACGGAACTGCCGGCCGGTGCCTCCGGCGCATGCGGCGCGCGAAGCAGAAGGGCGTCCGCCCTGGCCATCGTCTTGAGCATGGAGCTGTCCTGCGCGGGAAACGCGGTCGCCACCCACTGGCCCTGCGCGTCGCGTTTCAGCGTGGCTCGCAGAAAGTCCGCCCGCTGGTCGTTCGCGGCCAGGGCGGCACCGAGGCGGGCCGTCCGCAGGGGCGGCAGCAACCCGGGGCGGCCGCCCAGCGCGGCGATCGCCGGCCACAGGAACACCACGCCGCACACCAGGCTGGAAACCGGGTTGCCAGGCAGGCCGAGCAGCGGCGTTGTCCCCAGCCTGCCCCAGATCAGCGGCTTGCCCGGCCGCATCGCGATCTTCCAGAAATCCAGCGCGAAGCCTGCCGGGCCAAGGGCGCTTTGGACCAGGTCGTGTTCGCCGACGCTGGCGCCGCCGGTGGTGACCAGGAGGTCGCAGCCACGCGCGGACTGCGCTGCGGCGGCGATTGCTTCCGCATCATCGCGGGCGATCGGCAGCACTATCGGCACGCCGCCCGCAGCCCGGACCAGCGCCGCCAGCGCGTGCGCGTTGGAAGAAACGATGCCGCCCGCGCCCATCGGGTCACCCGGCAAGGAGATCTCGTCGCCGGTTGCCAGAATGGCGACGCGCGGCTGCCGATGCACGCTCAGCCAGGGATGGTTGGCGGCGGCGGCCAGCCCGATGTCGCGGGCGGTCAGGCGGCGGCCGGCCGGCAGCAGGGCTTCGCCAACATGGAAGTCCAGTCCGGCACGGCGGATCCAACGGCCGGGGTGGACATCCTCCTGCACCAGCACACCGTCAGCCCCGGATTCGGCATCCTCCTGCAGCAGAATGCCGTCTGCGCCCGTGGGCACCGCGGCACCGGTGAAAATCCGTACCGCCTGGTTCGGACCCAGCTCGCCGCCGAACGGATGCCCGGCCGGCGCCGCGCCGATCACCACGAGGCGCGCGCCCTTCACCGCATCCGCCGCCCGCACCGCGTAGCCGTCCATGGCCGAGACGTCGGCCGGCGGCTGCGTCAGGCGCGCCGCCACGGGTGCCGCCAGCACGCGGCCCCAGCCCTCGGGCAGCGACACCGTTTCGGCACCCACCGGTTGCAACCCGCCCAGAATGCGCTCGCGGGCCTCGGCCACCGACAGCATCAGGGGGCTTCCCAAAGGCCGGACTTGCCGCCTTCCTTGCGGATGAGGCGCACCGCCTCCACCCGCATGCCGCGATCGATGGCCTTGCACATGTCGTACACCGTGAGTGCCGCCACCGTCACGGCGGTCAGCGCCTCCATCTCCACGCCGGTCTGGCCGGTGGTGCGCGCCGTCGCCTCGATCTCCACGGCATCCGGCGCCGCCGGCACCAGCTCGACCCGGACCGAGGACAGCGGCAGGGGGTGGCACAGCGGAATGAGGTCGGCGGTGCGCTTGGCGCCCATGATGCCGGCCAGGCGCGCCACACCGAGCACGTCGCCCTTGCCGATGCCCCCTGCCTGGATGGTCGCGAGGGTGCCCGGCGCCATCACCACGCGGCCGCGCGCCACGGCGGTGCGGGTGGTGGAGGGCTTGTCCGAGACATCCACCATCACCGCCTTGCCGTCGGCGTCGAAATGCGTGAGGCCGCTCACGCCTGCACCATGGCCCGCGCGGCGGCGCTGACATCGGGCTGCCGCAGCAGGTGCTCGCCCACCAGGATGCAGCGGGCGCCGACAGCGGCCATGCGCTGCACATCCGCCGGGTCGCGCAGCCCGCTTTCGGCCACCGGGATGCGATCGGCCGGCACCAGCGGCACCATCCGCTCGGCCGTGGCGAGGTCGGTCCGCAGGCTCCGCAGGTCCCGGTTGTTGATGCCGATCAGGCGGGTGTTCAGCCCCAGCGCCCGGTCGAGCTCCCGCTCATCATGCACTTCCGCCAGCACGGACATGTCGAGGCTGCGCGCCACATCCTCCAGCTCGTTGGCCTGCGCATCGGACAGCGCGGCCATGATCAGCAGGATGCAATCGCCGCCCATGGCGCGGGATTCGTAGACTTGCCAGGGGTCGACCATGAAGTCCTTGCGCAGAACCGGCAACGAGCAGGCCGCCCGTGCCGCGGTCAGGTGTTCGGGCGAGCCCTGAAAATACGGGGCGTCCGTCAGGACGGACAGGCAGGCGGCGCCGGCGGCCTCATAGGCCTGCGCGATCTCGGCGGGGCGAAACGGGTCCCGGATCAGGCCGCCGGACGGCGAGGCGCGCTTGATCTCGGCAATCAGGCCGATCCGCCCTTCGGCCACGGCGCCGCATAAGGCACCCGTGAAGTCACGCGGCTTGCCGCCGTCGCGCGCCAGTTTCTCGATGGCGTCGGTCGAGGTCCGGGCAGACCGCTCGCGCACCTCCACGGCCTTGTCGGCTAGGATGCGGATCAGGGTATCGGGCAGGGCGGGGGCGTTCATCCGGTGTCATCTTCCTCGCGCGGCAGGGGAGGCGCGGCTTCGGCTCAGGGGTTGGTGGCGGCGCGCAGGCGCTCCAGCACGGCAAAGGCCGCGCCGGTGTCGATGGCGGCGGCGGCGCGTCCTGCGGCTTCGCGCAGATCGGTCTCAACACCGGCGACCACAAGGGCCGCCGCGGCGTTCAGCAGCACGCAGTCGCGGTAGGCTCCGGGCGCGCCCTGCAGCAAGGCGACCAGGGCGGCCGCGTTGTCTTCCGGCGCGCCGCCCAGGATGGCCTCGGCCGGCGCGCGGGGCAGGCCGGCATCCTCGGGCACCACGGTGAATTCGCGAAACGCGCCCTGGCGCAGCTCCACCACCTGGCTGGGGCCGGAAAGAGCCAGCTCGTCCAGGCCCTGGCCATGCACCAGCCACGCATGCTCGGTACCCGTCCGCGCCAGCGTCTCGGCCATGGGGCGCAGCCAACGCGGATGAAAGGCGCCCGTCATCTGCCGCGTCACGCGGGCCGGGCTGGTCAGCGGGCCCAGCAGATTGAAAATGGTACGGGTGCCCAGCTCGACGCGCGGCCCGGCGGCGTGGCGCAGCGCCGCGTGGTGGCGCGGCGCCATCAGGAACACCATGCCGGCGCGCGTCAGCACCTCGCCCAGTTCCGGGATCGGCAGGTCCAGGTTGATGCCGAGCGCGGACAGGACGTCCGACGCACCGGACTTGGACGACAGCGCCCGGTTGCCATGCTTGGCCACCGGCACGCCGCAGCCCGCCACCACGATGGCGGCGGCGGTGGAGATGTTCAGCGTCCCCACCCCGTCGCCACCCGTCCCCACGAGGTCGATGGCGCCGGGCGGCGCGTCGATCGCCGTCATGCGTGCCCGCATGGCGCGCACCGCGCCGGTCATCTCGGCCACCGTCTCGCCACGCACGCGCATGGCCATCAGCATGGCGGCGATCTGCGCCGGCGTCGCCTCGCCTTCCATGATGATGCCGAAGGCCTGCTCGGCCTCCGACTCCGCGAGCGTTTCACCCAGCGCGAGGCGCGCCAGGACCGGCTTCAGCGACATCAGGCGGCCACGTTGCGCGCCGGCAAAGCCACGCCGGACATCCGCAGGAAGTTCCGCAGGATGTCATGGCCGTGCTCGCTGGCGATGCTTTCCGGGTGGAACTGCACGCCCCAGATCGGCAGGTCGCGATGCGCGAGGCCCATGATCAGCCCGTCTTCGGTCCACGCCGTGGCTTCCAGCGCCGGCGGCAGGCCGTCCGGCCGCACCACCAGCGAATGATAGCGCGTGGCCTTGAAGGGCGAGGGCAGGCCGGCGAACAGGTCCGTGTCGCGATGCTTCACGTCCCAGACCTTGCCGTGCACCGGGGTGGTCGCGCGCTCCACCACGCCGCCGAAGGCCTGGCCGATGGCCTGGTGGCCCAGGCACACGCCCATCAGCGGCACGCGCGCCGCCGCCGCGGCCTCGATCAGCGGCAGGCAGATGCCGGCCTCGTTCGGCGTGCAGGGGCCGGGGGACAGCAGGATCGCCTCCGGCTGCAGGTCCAACGCATCCTGTGCCGTGAGGGCATCGTTGCGGCGGACCTCGACCTGGGCGCCAAGGTCGCCCAGGAAGTGAAACAGGTTGAAGGTGAAGCTATCGTAGTTGTCGATCAGCAGGATCATGGGGCGCGCTCCTACCGGCCGCCGGCGGCGAAGCGCACGGCTTCTTCCGCCGCGCGCACCAGCCCGCGGGCCTTGGCCCGGGTTTCCTCGTATTCCGCCAGCGGGTCCGAATCCGCCACCACGCCGCAGCCGGCCTGGATGTGCATGACGCCGTCCTTCACCACGGCGGTGCGCAGCGCGATGCAGGTATCCATGCCGCCATCGGCGCCGAAATACCCGATGCCACCGGCATAGATGCCGCGGCGGGAGGGCTCCAGCTCCTCGATGATCTGCATGGCCCGGACCTTGGGCGCACCGGACAGCGTGCCGGCGGGAAAGCCGGCACTGAGGGCATCCAGCGCCGTCAGGCCATGGCGCAGCCGTCCGCGCACCTCGCTGGCGATGTGCATCACCTGGCTGTAGCGCTCGATGTTGAAGCTCTGCGTCACCTTGACGCTGCCGATCTCGGATACCCGGCCGACATCGTTGCGTCCGAGGTCCAGCAGCATCAGGTGCTCGGCGCGCTCCTTTTCGTCGGCCAGGAGCTCGCGCTCCAGCGCCTTGTCCTGTTCCGGGGTCGCGCCGCGCGGGCGCGTTCCGGCGAGGGGGCGCACCGTAACCTCGCCGTCGCGGAGACGGACCAGGATTTCCGGGCTGGCGGCGACAATGGAAAAGCCGCCGAAGTCGAAATAAACCAGGAACGGCGCCGGGTTGATGCGCCGCAGCGCCCGGTACAGCGCGAAGGGCGGCAGGCCGAAGGGCACCGAGAAGCGCTGGCTGGGCACCACCTGGAAGCAGTCGCCGGCGCGGATGTATTCCTTGGCCCGCTCCACCGCCGCGATGAAGTCGTCCTTGGTGAAGTTGCTGGTCGGCTCCGGCAGCGGCGGCAGGGTGGCGGGCGGGGCGGGGCGGGGCACCGGGCGGTCCAGCGCCGCCTCGGCCTCGTCCAGCCGGGCCTGGGCGGCATCCCATGCGGTCTGCGGGTCCGTGCCGTCCGCCCAGACAGGCGTGGTCAGGGTCAGGGTGTCGCGCACATGGTCGAACGCCAGCACCAGGGTCGGGCGGATCATCACCGCGTCCGGCGTGCCGAGCCCGTGCGGGTTCAGGTCCGGCAGCACCTCGATATGCCGCACCATGTCATAGCCGAGGTAGCCGTAGAGACCCACGGCGATGGGGGGCAGACCGGCCGGCACGGCCATGCGGCATTCGCCGATCAGCGCGGACAGGCTGTCCATGGGCGGCTGCTCGGCCGGCACGAAGGCATGCGGGGCGGTCAGTGCGTGGCGGTTGATCTCGGCCTGGCCGTCCCGGCACCGCCAGATCAGGTCCGGCGCCATGCCGATCGCCGAGTGCCGGCCGCGCGCCGCGCCGCCCTCGATGCTTTCAAACAGAAAGGCGTTGGGCTTGCCCTGCGCCAGCTTCAGGAAGGTGCCGACCGGCGTATCCAGATCCGCCACCCTTTCCCGCCACACCACCTGCCCCTGCCCGGCGGACAGCCCGGCGGCAAAGGTGGCGAAGTCGAGGTTGCGGATGGCGTTCATCGTGCGGAGACCTGTCCCATCAAGGTCGGGTTGACGGAAACGCTGGCGCCACGGCGCAGCGCTTCCAGATATTGTGCCTCAAGGTCGGACAGCATGGCCTGCTCGACCTCGGTGCGGACGCGGCCGAGGCCCAGCGGGTCGGCGGCGGTGTCCGGGCGGATGATACCCGCAACCTGCCCGACGGCGAAACCACCACCGATCTCGGCCATGGTGGCCTGGCCCTCGGCGGTGTCGAACAGCGGTGCCAGCAACTCGGGCGGCGGGCTGTTGCGGCCATCGCCCTGGGCGTCCGCCTGGCGCGGGAAGGGGCCGACGCGGCGCGGCGCGAGGCCGGCTTCGCGCGCGGCATCCGGCAGGCTCTTGCCACCGCGGACGGCCCCCAGCAGTGCCGCTGCGCGCTCCTCCTGCGACCGGCGCCGGGCGTCGGCGGTCCAGGCGGCCAGCACCTGGTCGCGCACCTGGTCGAAGGGGCGCAGGGCGGCCGGCATGACATCCTGCAGGTCGAAGGCGAAGAGCCCCACCTGGCCGGCCTCGGCCAGGCGTGGCGCCTGACCGGTTTCCGCCGTGAAGATGGCACGCAGCGCCACGTCGCGGCCGCCGCCATCAAGGTTCAGCTGGGCGGGGGTGCCGTCCTGCGTCTGGCCGCGGGCATCGACCACCAGCTTGGCCACGGGCAGGCCGAAGCGCTGGCCGACCTCCTCCAGGGTGGCGCCGCCAGCCAGGGCGTCCTCCACCTCGTTGGCGCGCTCGTAGGCGAGGTCGGCCGCCTTTTCGCGCGTCACATCCACCGCCAGCTCGGCGCGCACCTGGTCGAAGCTGCGGGACTGCGCGGGCTGGATGCCGGTCACCTTCAACACGTGCCAGCCGAAGGCGGTCTGCACCGGGTCGCTGACGCCATCCGGCGGCAGGGCAAAGGCGGCGGTGGCCAGCTCGGGCACCGGCAGCTCGTCGCGCCCCACCGTGCCGAGCGATACCGCCTGGCCGCCCTGCTGCTGGGCCAGGGCCTCGATCGCCGGAAAGGCCGCGCCGGCACGCCATTCGGCGGCGACCTTGTTGGCGGCGTCCTGGCTTTGCATCACCGCCTGCTCCAACGCCCGCTTCTCCGGTACCTCGAACTGCGCGCGGCGCGCCTCGTAGGCGGCGCGCAGGTCGTCCTCGCTCGGCTGCACCTCGGCCGCGACAATGGCGGGGGACAGCGTCAGCACCGTGACCCGCCGGTATTCCGGGGATGAAAAGCGGTCGGGGTTGTTTTCATGGAAGCGGCGCAGCTGCGCATCGTCCGGCGCGGCGGGCTCGGGGGCCTCGGCCAGCGGCAGCACGACGAGGTCGGCCAGGCGGCGCTCCTGCTGCCAGGCCAGCAAGGGGCGGGTCAATGCGTCCGGGCCCGCGGCACCGGCGCGGATGGCGCCGGCGAGCTGCTGGCGCTGCAGGTCCGAGCGCAGCAGCACCAGGAACTCGCCCTCGGTCATGCCATTGCCGCGAAGGAAGCCTTCCATTAGCGGCCGGCTGAAGCGCCCGTCGGCCCCCTGAAAGGCCGGGATGCTCCACACGTAGTCGCGCACCGCCGCATCCGGCGCGGCAACGCCGAGGCGGTTCGCCTCCTGCCGCTGCACGCGTTCCATCACGAGGTTCTCGACCGCCTGGCGGCTGACGCCCTCGGCGATCTGCGGCGTCACCTGGAAGTTGCTGCCGAGCTGGCGCTGGATGCGGGCGATCTCCCGCCGGCTGGCCAGCTGGGCTTCCGGCAATTCGATCGGGTCGCCGTTCACCGTGGCCACGGCGTTGCCGTTGCCGAAGTTCCGCACGACGTCCTCGATGCCCCAGATGGCAAAGGACAGGACCAGCAGCAGGAAGAGGGCCTTGGCAAACCAGGTGCTGGCCAGGCGGCGCATCGCAGTGAGCATCGTATTCCGCGCGAAATGGGGGAAGCGGGGGCGGACCATAGGCAAAAGGGGGGCGGTTGCCAAACGCTGCCGGCGCAGGTAGCGCCTGCTCGGCACGATTTATCCCCAAGGCCGACCGGAAGGACCCCCTGGCATGACCCCTGGCGTACGCCCCCTGATCGCAGGCAACTGGAAGATGCATGGCACCCTGGCGGCGGCGCGGGAGCTGGCCGCCGGCGTGGCCGCAGCCCCGGCCGGGACCGCCGAGCTGCTGGTGTGCCCGCCCTTTCTGCACCTGCTGCCGGTCGCCAAGGCATTGGGCGGCGCCGTGGCGCTGGGCGCCCAGGACTGCCATGCCGCCGCCAAGGGCGCGCACACCGGCGACGTCTCGGCCCCGATGCTGGCCGATGCGGGCGCCCGCTACGTGATCCTGGGGCATTCCGAGCGCCGCGCCGACCATGGCGAAAGCGATGCCGTGGTCCTGGCCAAGGCTGAGGCGGTGCTGGCCGCCGGGCTGGTGCCCGTGGTCTGCGTGGGTGAAAGCGAAGCGCAGCGCGTGTCGGGCGAGGCCGAGGGCGTGGTCGCGGCGCAGCTGGCGGGCAGCCTGCCGGAGGGCTTCGCGGCTGCCGGCGGCGTGGTGGCCTATGAGCCGGTCTGGGCCATCGGCACCGGCCGCACGCCGACGGAAGCGGATATCGCGGCCATGCACGCCCGCATCCGCGCCGAGCTGCAAGGCCGCTTCGGCGAGGCAGGCGGCAAGCTGCGCATCCTGTATGGCGGCTCGGTCAAGCCCGGCAACGCCAAGGCGATCCTGGCGCTGCCGCATGTGGACGGGGCCCTGGTCGGCGGTGCCAGCCTGGTCGCGGCCGACTTCCTGGCCATCGCCGACGCCGCATAAGCGCCGCCGCCGGCCCCGCGCGCGCGGGGCCGGCAGGTCGTCACGACCCCTGGCGGTCGTGCAATGCCGGCATGAACAGGTCCTTCCAGCTGTCCGCGCGGTTGCGAACCGTGCCGACGGAATGCATGAACCGCGAATACTCCAGAACGCCGTGCGGCGTGGCGGAGAAGCGCGTGTCCGGGTCCTTGATCATCTTCACCACGTCCTCGTCGGTGGCCGTGGTGCGGGTGACGCGGTTGAAGGCCTGGGCGGCGGCCATCGGGTCCTTGCTGATGAACTCGTTCGCCTCGTCCAGCGCGGCCAGGAACACCTGCATGGTGCGCGGGTTGGCATCCACGAAGCGCTTGGGCGCGAAGATAACGTCCAGTGTCGAATCGCCCAACACGTCGCTGGCGGCGATCACCTTGTGGATGGACGGGTTGTTCAACTCGATGATCGAGAACGGCGGCGAGGCGAAATGCGCCGCGATCTCCGTCTTGCCGCTCAGCAGCGCCTGTGCCGCCTCGGGGTGGGGCAGGCCGACGGTCATCGGGTCGAGCTTGGCGTAGTTCTCGGCGCCGAACTGCTTGGCCACCAGCATCTGCAGCACCACCGCCGCCAGCGAGGTCTTGATGCCAGGCAGGGCGATCTTGTCGTTCGGGGTGAAGTCCGCCAGCGTCTTCAGATGCGGCCGGTTGGCGTTCAGCACCAGCGCACAGGTGCTCATGCCCGACACGCCGATCACCTCGGCCCGCGGAATGCCACGCGCCTTGGCCCACAGGGTGATGAAGCCGGGGGAGCCAGTGCCGGCGATGTCCAGCGAGCCGGCCAGCATGGCGTCGTTGATGACGTTGCCGCCATCCAGCGTCTGCCATTCCATCGCCATGCCGCCAAGGCCGGCCTTCTCGGCCTGCTTCTCCATCATCTTCTGGTCGCGCATCACGATCAGCGGCAGGTACAGGATGCCGTAGCCGTGCGACACGCGCAGGCGGTTCACCTCCGCATGGGCGGGGCGGATGTTGAAGCCAAGGGCGCCGGCGGTGCCGAGGGCAGCCGTGGCGGTCAGCAGGTGACGCTTGGTGATCATGGTCGTTCTCCCGACGATATTGTTGGTTAGTGCTGCATGCCCCAGCGGCGGATCGTGCGCTTCTCGATGTTCGCGAAGATCACGTTCTCGACGAAGAGGCCGATGATGATGACGAAGAACAGGCCTGCGAAGACGTTGGCCGTTTCAAGCTGGTTGCGGTTCTCGAAGATGAACCACCCCAGCCCGCCGCTGCCCGAGGACACGCCGAACACCAGCTCCGCCGCGATCAGTGTGCGCCACGCAAAGGCCCAGCCGACCTTCAGCCCGGTCAGGATGCTGGGGAAGGCGGCCGGGATCAGGATGTGGCGGACCAGGCTGATGTTGCGCAGGCCATAATTCAGCCCGACCATCTTCAACGTGTTGGACACGGAGCGGAATCCGGCATGGGTATTCAGGGCGATGGCCCAGAGCACGGAATGCACCAGCACGAAGATGACGCTGCCGGAGCCAAGCCCGAACCAGATCAACGCCAGCGGCAGCAGCGCGATGGCCGGCAGCGGGTTGAACATCGCCGTCAGCGTTTCCAGCAGGTCCGTGCCGATGCGCGAGCCGATGGCCACCACCGTCAGCAGCGAGGCGAGGACCACGCCGATCACGTAGCCGACCGCCAGGGTCTTCAGTGACACCATCGCGCGTTCCGGGATCACCCCGTTAAGCAGGTTGGCGACCAGCGCCGAGGCGGTTTCCGAAAACGGCGGGAACAGCAGCGGGTTGTCGAGCCAGCGTCCGTAGATCTCCCAGATCACGGCAAGCACGATCAGGATAAACGCCTTGCGGAGGAAGCCGAGGCGGTAGACCGATTCCCAGGCGGAGATCGGCTTCTGGACGGCGCCGAAGCCGGAGGTCGCGGGCTCGCGGATGATTTCCGGGCGGGCCGGCACCGGTGCTTGGTTCAGGGCGATGCTCATGGCGCGGCTCCTAGTGAACGAACAGCATGTCGTTGATGCGCGTTTCCAGCTCCGCCTGCGCGGCTGTGCCCAGCTCGGCGGGCGGAATGCTGTTCAGCTCCGCCTTCACCTGCCCGGGATGGGGCGACAGCAGCAGGATGCGCGTGCCGATACGGATCGCTTCCTCGATGGAGTGGGTGACGAACAGCACCGTGAAGCGCGTGTCGTCCCAGAGCTGCAGCAATTCTTCCTGCATCCGCCGTCGGGTCAGGGCGTCGAGCGCGGCGTAGGGCTCGTCCATCAGCAGCACGTCCGGCTCCATCGCCATGCCGCGCGCGATGGCGACGCGCTGCTTCATGCCGCCCGACAGCATGTGGGGATGGGAGTCGGCGAACTTCGCGAGCCCCACCTTCTCGATGTAGTGCGCCGCCCGGTCCCTGGCCTCGGCACCGCTTGCCTTGCCGGACGCGGTGAGGGCGAAGGCCACGTTCTCCTGCACTGTCTTCCAGGGCAGCAACTGGTCGAATTCCTGGAAGACCATCATCCGGTCGGGGCCAGGCTCGCGCACTTCGCGCCCCTTCAGGCGGATCGTACCCTCGGAAGGGGACAGGTAGCCGCCGATGGCCTTGAGCAGCGTCGACTTGCCGCACCCGGACGGGCCGAGCAGCACGTAGCGTTCCGAGGAATAGACGTCGAAATCGACCCGGTGCGTGGCGGTGACGACGTATTCCGAGGTCTTGTACTGCAGCGTGACGCCCTGCACCTGCAGCAAGGGCACGTCTGCGCCGGGGGTGGCGAGAGCCATCCGCTTCCTCCTCCTATCTGGATGCCGCACCTTGCTGGCGTGGCCTTGATCTCCGATCTACCGTGCGAAGCTGTTGGCTAGCTGACGGCGGATCAGATTCTTTCGTTCGCACCCGCAGCAAAGGTCGGAACATGCGCGTGCTGCTGGTCGAAGACACCAAAGACGTCGGCGAGGGGGTGCAGGCCCGCCTGTTAAAGCTCGGGCACCTGGTGGACTGGGAAACCGGGGCCGAGGCTGCCGAAGCCCGGCTGGAGCTGCAAAGCTATGACCTCGTGGTCCTGGACGTCATGTTGCCCGGCGGCACGGATGGGCTGACGCTGCTGCGCCGCCTGCGGGCGCGCAAGTCCGGCACGCCGGTGCTGATGCTGACCGCCCGTTCGCAGGTGGATGACCGGGTGACGGCGCTGGATCTTGGAGCCGACGACTACCTCACCAAGCCCTTCGATTTACGTGAGCTGGAGGCACGGGTCCGTGCGCTGCTGCGGCGGGGCACCGGCAACGCCACCAACCAGATCGGCTTCGGGGATCTCGCGCTCGACCTCGAAACCCACGGCGTGACGCTGGCCGGGGAGGCGGTGGAACTGACCCGGCGCGAGCAGATGATCCTGGAACTGCTGGTCGGCCGTTCCGGCCGCATCGTGCCGAAGGAGCAGATGGTGGACCGGCTGTTCGGCCTGGATGACACCGCCAGCCTCAACGCGGTGGAGCAGCACATGGCCCGGCTGCGCCGCAAGCTGGCGGCATCGAACACCGAGATCCGCACCCTGCGGGGCCTGGGCTACAAGATCGTGCTGCGCTGATGCGCCAGCGCTCGCTGCATGCCCGCATCCTGTCTCGCATGCTGGCGGTGATCCTGCTGGTCGCCGGCGCCTTTGCCGCCGCCGCCGGCTACTACGCCCGGCTGACGGCGGATCAGGCTTTCGACGCGCTGCTGCTTTCCGGCGCCGCGCAGATCACCGAGAACATGTACGTGCAGGGCGGCGTGCTGACCGTGGAGCCGCCGATCGCCGTGATCGCCGGACTCGCCGTGCAGGATCTCGTGACCTACAAGGTCGTGGATGCGCGCGGCATCGTGGTGGCCGGCAACCCGGCCTTGCCCACGGCCGCCACGGGCCGCCCCAGGGGGCCCGTGCTGGGGGAAGCATACCTGCACGGCCAGCGCTACCGCACCGTGACCACGGTCCGGGACATGCCCTCGGGATGGGCCACCGTCACGCTGGCGCAGACCCTCCGGGCCCGCGAGGCCATGACCGAAGGGCTGACCGCCAAGGCCATGGTGGTGATCCTCGGGATGAGTGCCGTGGCCCTGCTGGGCACCGTTCTGGCGGTCCGGCAGGCTTTGGCGCCTCTGGTGCGGGTGGAGCGGGCGATCGCGGCGCGGGACCCGCAGGACCTGCGGCCGCTGGACTTGCGCGCCCCGCCCGAGATCAACACCCTCCTGACCGCCATCAACGCCTTCATGGCGCGGCTCGACGCGCACATCCGGCAGATGCAGCGACTGATCGGCGACGCCGCCCACCAGGTGAGGACACCGCTGACCGCGCTGACGCTGCAGCTGGACCTGATGCAGGATGCGCCAAACGACGCGGCCCGCCGGCAGCACCTGGACCGCGTGCAGGACCGCGCCGCGCAACTCGGCCGTCTGGCGGCGCAGTTGTTCGACCACGCCATGGTGGTCCACCGCAGCGGCGTGGTGCGGCCGGAGCCGATCGACCTCGGGGCTCTGGTGCGACAGGTGCTGCTGTCTCTGGAGCCTTTGGCCGGCAACGTCGCGCTGGGCCTGGACCTGCCCGCCCAGCCGGTGACCGTGCTCGGCGACCGCGTCAGCCTGCGCGAGGCGCTGAGCAACCTGATCCACAACGCGCTGCGCCACGGCGCGCGGCAGACCCTGGATGTCGTGGTGATGCGCGACGCGGGCCAGGTGGTGGTGGAAATCAGGGACGACGGGCCCGGCATCCCCCATGCCCGCTGGCAACACGTGCGCGAGCCCTTCCACAGCCGGGGCGAGGAGCAGCGCGGCGCGGGCCTTGGCCTCGCCATCGCCGATCAGGTGGCGCGGGCGCATGGCGGCACGCTGTCCTTTCGCAGCCGCCCCGGCATCGGCTTCGCGGTGATCGTGACGCTTCCGGGCTAGGCTTGCGCGCCGGGGCGGGGCAGGGCGACACTGCCGCATGTCCGACACACAGCTCCCCGCCGTCCTCGCCGCGCTCGACAGCGCGCGGGGCGAAACCGAAGCCAGCCTGATGGAATGGCTGCGCATCCCCAGCATCAGCGCCCAGCCGGTCCATGCGCCCGATTGCCGCGATGCCGCCGCCTGGCTGCAACGGCAGCTGGAGGCGCTCGGCTTCACCGTGTCCCTCAAGGACACACCGACGCATCCGGTGGTCATCGCGACGCATCCCGGCCCCGGGGGGGATGCCCCGCACGTCCTGATCTACGGCCACTACGACGTGCAGCCGCCGGAGCCGCTGGCGCTGTGGGACAGCCCGCCCTTCGAGCCGGTGGTCACGGAAGGGCCGCGTGGCCGGCGCATTGTTGCCCGCGGCGCCGTGGACGACAAAGGCCAGGTGCTGACCTGGCTGGCCGCGCTGCGGGCCTGGGACAAGGTGGCGGGCGGCCCGCCAGTGCGGCTGACGGTGCTGGTGGAAGGCGAGGAGGAGGTCGGCAGCCCGAACCTGGACGCCGTGCTGCTGGCCGAGAAGGCGACGCTGGCCGCCGACGTGGCGCTGATCAGCGACACCAACATGTGGAACCCCGCAACGCCGGCGCTGACGGTCAGCCTGCGCGGCATGGCCTATGTGCAGATCGACCTGCGCCTCGGGACGCGGGATCTGCATTCCGGCCTGTATGGCGGCTCCGCCGGCAATGCCTTGAACCTGCTGACCAAGGTGCTGGGCGACCTGAAGGACGAGCACGGTCGCGTCAACATCCCCGGCTTCTACGACGGCGTGATCGAACCGGGCGACAACCAGCGCGCGGAATGGGCCGCCCTTGGCTTTGACGAGGCTGAATTCCTCGGCGCCCAGGGTTTGTCCGTCCCGGGGGGCGAAGCCGGCCGGCACGCGCTGGAACGGCTCTGGGCCCGCCCGACCGCCGACATCAACGGCATCTGGGGTGGCTATACCGGTGACGGCTCCAAGACGGTGATTGCCTGCGAGGGCCATGCCAAGCTGTCCTGCCGCCTTGTGCCGGGGCAGGAGCCGGAGAAGATCGTCGAGGGCATCCGCCAGTTCGTGCAGGCCCGCATCCCGGCCGATGCGACCTTCGAAATGCAGGTCTTCGCCAGCACGCCCGGCCTGTCGATCCCGACCGAATCGCGCTACCTCGCCGCCGCCCGTACCGCTTTGCAGGATGAGTTTGGCAAGCCGGCGGTGCTGGCAGGCGGCGGCGGCTCGATCCCGGTGGTGGAAAGCCTGAAGCGCATTCTCGGGTTGGACAGCCTGCTGATGGGCTTCGGCCTGGATGACGACCAGGTGCACAGCCCGAACGAGAAGTTCGAGCTGGCCTGCCTGCATGCCGGTGCCCGCAGCCACGCCCGCCTGATGGCGCGGCTGGCCGCCGGCGACTAGCCCTTCGCCACGATGGTGCGGATCGCGGCCAGGGTCTCCTCGACCATGGCCGCGGTCACGTCCAGATGCGTGCAGGCGCGGATACGGCCTCCGAGCATGGAGATCTGAATGCCCTGCAGGCGCAGCGCGCCCACCAGCGCCGCCGCGTCCATGCCGCTCTCGGCGGGGTCGAAGAACACCAGGTTTGTATCCGGCTCCTCCACCGCCATGCCGGGAATCTGCCGCAAGCCACGGGCCAGGGCCTTGGCGTTGGCATGGTCCTCCGCCAGCCGGTCCACGTGATGGTCCAGAGCGTGCAGGCAGCCGGCGGCGCAGATGCCGGCCTGACGCATGGAGCCGCCCAGCCGCTGCTTCCAACGCCAAGCCTGGCCGATGAAGTCCGACGACCCCGCCAGCACCGCACCCAGCGGCGCGCCCAGGCCTTTGGTGAAGTCGAGCCACACCGAATCGAAGCCAGCGGTCATCTCCGCCGCTGGGATGCCACTGGCGACCACCGCGTTCATCAGGCGGGCACCGTCCATGTGCGTGGACCAGCCCTGCTCCCGCGCCACGGCGACCACCGCGTCCAGCTCCGCCTGCGGCCAAACCGCCCCGCCGCCGATGTTCGCCGTCTGCTCTACTTCCAGCAGGCGCTGAGGCGGGGCGTAGCGGCTCCGGGGACGGATCGCGGCGCGCAGGGTGTCCGCGCTGAACATGCCACGCGAACCTTGCAACGGGTTGATCTGCGTGCCCGCCAAAGCCGCATGCACGCCGCCCTCGCTGGACAGGATGTGCGCCGTTTCATGGGCCAGCACTTCCTCGCCCGGGCGGCAATGCGTCAGGATGGCGACGACGTTGCACATGGTGCCGGAAGGCAGGAAAACCGCCGCCTCCTTGCCCATCAGGGCGGCCATGCGGTCGCACAAGGCATTGACGGTGGGGTCGTCGCCGAACTGCTCGTCGCCTACCTCCGCCTCCAGCATCGCTTCCCGCATCGCGCGGGTGGGGCGGGTCTGGGTGTCCGAATACAGGTTGATGCGAACGAGAGGCGCATCGGCCGGCGGCCGATCGGGGGCATGGACCATGAGGCGGGTCGCTCCGGACAAAGGGACAGGAAGGCCAGCGCCGGCGTGTCAGTCGCCCAATTCGCGCCAGATAAACAACCCGAGCCGCGCGAGCAGGACCAGCGCGACCGCCACCGTCAGCACGACGATCGCGATGAACACGATGTTCCATGTGTCATGACTGATGGCTGGCAGCCACGATATGGCCGGGACATCCGCGGCCGCACTCCGGCGCAGCCAGGGTTCGAGCCAGTAGAGACTGGCAAGCAGCAGGACGAGAAGCATGGCAGATCGACGCATCAGCTTATCGTCCGCCGGCCCGGGCGATCAGGCAAGCCTAGGATGCGGCGGGCTTCACACCGGCCGGCACGGCGTTGCGCCCATACAACGCCATGGCCCGGCGTTCGAAGCTGCGGACCATGAGCCGCACCGCCTCGTTGAAGACGACGCCGATTACGGCCTGAAGCAATGCGCTGCGGAACTCGAAGTCGACAAAGAAGTCCACCTCGGTGCCGCCCTCCACCGGATGGAACTTCCAGGTATTGTTCAGGTAGCGGAACGGGCCGTTCTCGTACCGGACCTTCACCTCGTGCGGACGGTCCAGCTGCACGCGAGACCGGAATGTCTCTCGGAACAGCTTGAAACCGATGGTCAGGTCGGCAAGCAACTCGGTGTCCGTCTGGCTGATGACGCGGGCCCCGACGCACCATGGCAGGAATTCCGGGTAGCGGCGGACATCCGCCACCAAGTCGTACATCTGCTCCGGCGTGTAGCGCAGCGTGCGCTTCTCGGCATGAGTAGGCATCAGGCCGCGCTGATCTGAGGGTTGGCGCCAAGCTTGGCCAGGCGTGCGTCCCGCAGTGCCGCGAAGTCACGGTCCGCATGGTAGGAGGAGCGGGTCAGCGGCGTGGCCGACACCAGCAGGAACCCCTTGCTGCGGGCCATGCGGGCATAGTCCTCGAACTCCGCCGGCTCCACGAACCGGTCCACGGCGGCGTGCTTCACCGTGGGCTGCAGGTATTGCCCGATGGTCAGGAAGTCGATGTCCGCGCTCCGCATGTCGTCCATTACCTGCAACACCTCCAGCCGTTCCTCGCCCAAACCCACCATGACGCCGGACTTGGTGAAGATGGTGGGGTCCAGCTCCTTCACGCGGTCCAGCAGGCGCAGCGAGTGGAAGTAACGCGCGCCGGGGCGAATCGTCGGATAGAGTTTCGGCACCGTCTCCAAATTATGGTTGAAGACGTCCGGCTTGGCCGCGACCACGACCTCGAGCGCCCCCTCTTTGCGCAGGAAGTCGGGGGTCAAGATCTCGATGGTGGTGTCCGGCGCCGCCAGCCGGATAGCCGCGATGACCTGCGCGAAGTGACGGGCGCCGCCATCCTTCAGGTCGTCGCGGTCCACGCTGGTGATGACTACATGGCGCAGCCCGAGCTGGGCCACGGCATCGGCCACGCGGCGGGGCTCATCGGCATCCAGGGCCTTGGGCATGCCGGTGGTGATGTTGCAGAAGGAACAGGCGCGGGTGCAGATCTCGCCCATGATCATCATGGTGGCGTGGCGCTGCGACCAGCATTCCCCGATGTTGGGGCAGGCCGCCTCCTCGCACACCGTGACGAGCTTGTTCTCGCGCATCAGGTTGCGCGTCTCGTGGTAGATCGGGTGCGTCGGCGCCTTGACGCGGATCCAGTCAGGCTTGCGCTTGATCGGGTTGTCCGGCCGATGCGCCTTTTCCGGGTGCCGCAGCGCCTTGGGGGGCTCGGCGGCATTGGAAACCGCGCCGCCGGCCCGGTGGTCGATCAGGATGCGGGTCGCCATGGAAAGTCCTGGTCCTCCGCCGGGGCATCGCCGCCCGGCTGCATCGGTCTGCAAGGCGGCACGCCCCAAGGGGCGGGCCGTGACTGACCTTAGATGTGGATCACCCGCCCGAATGCATCAAGCACCGACTCATGCATGGCTTCCGAGACCGTAGGGTGGGGGAAGACGGTGTGCATCAGCTCCGCCTCCGTGGTTTCCAGCGTGCGGGCGATGGTGTAGCCCTGGATCATCTCGGTGACCTCGGGGCCGACCATGTGGGCACCGAGCAGGGCGCCTGTCTTGGCGTCGAACACTGTCTTCACGAAGCCTTCCGGCTCACCCATGGCGATGGCCTTGCCGTTGCCGAAGAACGGGAACCGGCCGACCTTGACGTCGTGCCCCGCCTCCTTGGCCTTGGCCTCGGTCAGGCCGACAGAAGCCACCTGCGGGCGGCAATAGGTGCAGCCCGGGATATTGGACACGTCCATGGCGTGCGGGTGCTGGCCGGCAATGGCCTCAACCACGATGATGCCCTCGTGGCTCGCCTTGTGGGCCAGCCAGGGGGCGCCGGTCAGGTCGCCGATGGCATAAACGCCCGGCTCGCCGGTGCGGCCATATTCGTCCGTCTCGATATGCGTCCGCTCCACCTTCACCTTGGTGCCCTCAAGCCCCAGGTTCTCGACGTTGCCGACGATGCCGACGGCGGAGATCAGCCGGTCCGCCACGATCTCCTGCACCTTGCCGTCCACTTCCACAATGGCGGAAACGCTGTCGCCGTTCTTGCGGATGCCCTGCACCTTGGCGCCGGTCAGCACCTTCATCTTCTGCTTCTCGAAGGCCTTGCGCACGAAGGCCGAGACCTCCGCGTCCTCGACCGGCAGGATGCGGTCCATCGCCTCGATCAGCGTGACCTCGGAGCCCATGTTCGAGAAGAAGGACGCGAATTCGGAGCCGATGGCGCCGGAGCCGATGACGATCAGCTTCTTGGGCATGGTGTCCGGGGCCAGTGCCTCGCGGTAGGACCAGATCAGCTTGCCGTCCGGCTCGATGCCCGGGATCACGCGGGCGCGGGCGCCGGTGGCCAGAATGATGTGCTTGGCCTCGATCTCGGCCACCGGCTTGCCGTCCTTCGCGACCGAAAGCTTGCCTGCGCCGGCCAGCTTGCCATGGCCGTCGAACACCGTGACCTTGTTCTTCTTCAACAGGCCCTTGACGCCGGAGGACAGCTGCCCGGCCACCTGGCGCGAGCGCTTCACCACCTTGGCGAAGTCATAGCGGATGTTGTCGACCGCGAAGCCGTATTGGTCCAGGCTGTGCAGCAGGTGGTTGATCTCGCTGGCCCGCAGCAATGCCTTGGTGGGGATGCAGCCCCAGTTGAGGCAGATGCCGCCCAGGTGCTCGCGCTCCACCAGCGCCACCTTCATCTTCAGCTGCGAAGCGCGGATGGCGGCCACATAGCCGCCCGGGCCACCACCCACCACCACCAGGTCGAACTGCTCGGCCATGTCGTTCTTGTCCTCGTCAGCCTTCGGCGGCCAGCGCGAGCAGCGCCTCGCCGGACAGGCGTTGATCGGTCCATTCGTCCTGCCCCACCGCGCCGATGCCCCGGTAGAAGGCAAGGGCGGGGGCATTCCAGTCCAGCACGCTCCACTCCACGCGGGCATGCCCCCCGGCTACCGCACGCTTCGCGACTTCCTGGAAGAAGGCGCGGCCGATGCCGAGGCGGCGGTGCGCCGGCTCGACGAACACGTCCTCGATCCAGACGCCCGCCCGGCCGGTGAAGGTGCTGAAGGTCTCGTACCACAGGCATAAGCCGACGGGCTCGCCGTCCACCTCGGCCACGAGCCCGCGCACCCGCTTGGCGGCCAGTGCGCCGTAGAAGTCCTGCGCGCTGGCCTTCACCTCATGCCCCAGCTTCTCGTACTCGGCCAATGCGACGACGAGCCGGTGCACCGTCTCGGCATCGCGCGGCCGGGCGTCACGCAGAAAGAAGCCGGGGCGGTCGCTCACAGCATCAGGCTCAGCGGGTCCTCGACCACCTTCTTGAAGGCGGCGATGAACTCGGCGGCCAGCGCGCCGTCGATCACCCGGTGGTCAACCGAGAGCGTGCAGGTCATGACGGTCGCGATGGCCAGCGCGCCATCCTTGACCACCGGGCGCTGCTCGCCGGCGGACACCGCCAGGATGCCGCCCTGCGGCGGGTTGATGATGGCCGAGAAGTCCTTCACCCCGAACATCCCCATGTTGGAGATGCTGAAGCCGCCACCCTGGAACTCCTCAGGCTTCAGCTTGCCCGACTTGGCGCGGGACGCGAGGTCCTTCATCTCGGCGCTGATCGCAGCAAGGCCCTTCTGGTCGGCCTTCCGAATGATCGGCGTAATCAGACCGTCGGGAATGGACACGGCCACCGAGATGTCGACGTCGTGGTACTGAAGGATCGCGTCATCGGTCCAAGAAGCGTTGACGCTCGGGAACTGCCGCAGCACCCGCGCCACCGCCTTGATGACCAGGTCGTTGACGGAAAGCTTGAAGGCGCCGGGGCCTTCCTTGGGTGCACGCGCGTTCAGGTCGGCGCGCAGCTTCAGCAGCGCATCGATCTGGATGTCCATCGTCACGTAGAAATGCGGGACGGTGGCTTTGCTTTCGCTCAGCCGGCGCGCGATCACCTTGCGCATGCTGCTGTTCGGTACGGCGGTGTGCGGCGCCGTGATGGCGGGGGCGGGGGCCTTGGGCGCGGGTGCCGGCGCGGCGGCCTGCGGCTGCGCGGCCGGTGCGGAATCCTGCTTGGGCGCGGACTTCGGCGCGGCCGAGGCACCCTCGACATCCGCCTTCACGATGCGGCCGTTGGGCCCTGAGCCGGTGATGCCGGACAGGTCGATGCCCGCCTGCTGCGCGATGCGGCGCGCCAGGGGCGAGGCGAAGACGCGGTCGCCTTTGGGCGCATCGCCCGCTGGCTTGGAGGCCGCGGGCGGGGCAGCCTTCGGCGCCTCGGCCGCGGCGGCTTCCGGCTTCGGTGCCGCCTTGGGCGCCTCGCCGGATGGCACGGCCTCGCCGTCCTCGACCAGCACGGCGATCGGCGCGTTCACCGCCACGCCTTCCGTGCCGCCCTGCACCAGGATCTTGCCGAGGATGCCCTCATCCACGGCCTCGACCTCCATGGTCGCTTTGTCGGTCTCGATCTCGGCGATCACGTCGCCGGCCTTGACCGCGTCGCCCTCGTTCTTCAGCCAGCGCGCCAGGGTCCCCTCCGTCATCGTCGGGGAAAGGGCGGGCATCAGGATGTTGGTGGCCATCGTCCCGCTTCCTCTTACTTCTTGTAGGTCACGCTTTTGGCGGCGGAGATCACGTGCTCCACCGTCGGCAGCGCCAGCTTCTCCAGATTGGCCGCATAGGGCATCGGCACGTCCAGGCCGGCCACGCGGGCCGGGGGCGCGTCCAGGTAGTCGAAGGCGTGCTCGATCACCTGCATCGCCACCTCGGCACCGATGCCGGAGAAGGCCCAGCCTTCCTCGACCGTCACCAGGCGGTTGGTCTTCTTGACCGAGTTGACGATGGTCTCGGTGTCCAGCGGGCGGATGGAGCGGAGGTTGATGACCTCGGCGTCGATGCCTTCCTCGGCCAGCTTCTCGGCCGCCTTCAGCGCCAGCCCAACCTCGATGGAGAAGGCGACGATGGTGACGTCCTTGCCCTGGCGCTCGATCTTCGCCTTGCCGATCGGCAGGATGAAGTCCTCGTCCGTCGGGCACTCGAAGCTCTGGCCGTAGAGGATCTCGTTTTCCAAGAACACCACCGGGTTCGGATCACGGATCGCGGCGCGCAACAGGCCCTTGGCGTCGGCGGCCGACCACGGCGCCAGCACCCGCAAGCCAGGCACGTGGGCGTACCAAGAGGCGTAGCACTGGCTGTGCTGCGCGGCCACGCGGGCGGCGGCGCCGTTCGGGCCGCGGAACACGATGGGGCAGCCGAGCTGGCCACCGGACATGTACAGCGTCTTGGCGGCGCTGTTGATGATGTGGTCGATGGCCTGCATGGAGAAGTTGAAGGTCATGAACTCGACGATCGGGCGCAGGCCCGACATCGCCGCGCCCACCGCCATGCCGGTGAAGCCGTGCTCGGTGATGGGGGTGTCCACCACGCGCTTCGGGCCGAACTCGTCCAGCAGGCCCTGCGACACCTTGTAGGCGCCCTGGTACTGCGCGACTTCCTCGCCCAGCAGGAACACCTTGTCGTCGGCGCGCATCTCGGCGGCCATGGCATCGCGCAGCGCCTCGCGCACCGTGATGCTCTTGGTCGGACCCCAGTCCTTTTCCGGCTCCTGCGCCGGCGGCTTGGCTTCGGCGGCCGAGCCTTCGCCCTTGGCGGCGCCACGCGCGGCGACGGCGCCGTTGTCCTCGGCCTGCTTGGCGACCTCGGCGGTTTCGCCGCCCGCCTGGGTGGCGTTGGACACGGGCTGCTGCGGGCCGCCGGCGGCCTTGCCGTCGCCGCCGTCCAGCTCCGCGATGGCGGAATTCACCGCCACGTTCTCTGTGCCCTCGGGCACCAGGATCTTGGTGATCTGGCCCTCGTCCACGGCTTCCACTTCCATGGTCGCCTTGTCGGTCTCGATCTCGGCGATCACGTCACCGGCGGCGACGGCGTCGCCTTCCTTCTTGAGCCAGCGCGACAGCTTCCCCTCGGTCATGGTGGGGGACAGGGCCGGCATCAGAATCGTCGCACCCATCTCAGCGGGCCTCCACCAGGATATCGGTCCAGAGCTCTTTCTCGTCCGGCTCCGGCGAGGTCTGCGCGAACTCGGCGGCGTCGGCGACCACGGTCTTGATGCCGTCGTCCACCGTCTTGATCTTCGACTCCTCCGTGCCGTTCTCCAGCAGGATCTTGCGGATGGTCTCGATCGGGTCGTGCTGCTCGCGCATCTGCTGCACTTCCTCGCGCGTGCGGTACTTGGCCGGGTCGGACATGGAGTGGCCGCGGTAGCGATAGGTCTTCATCTCAAGGATGTAGGGCCCGTTGCCCTCGCGGCAGTGCGCCACCGCCCGTTCGCCCGCGGCCTTCACGGCCTGCACGTCCATGCCGTCCACCTGCTCGCCCGGGATGCCCCAGGGCGCACCGTCCTGCGACCGGTTCTTGGAGGCCGAGGCGCGCTCGGCGCTGGTGCCCATGCCGTACTTGTTGTTCTCGATGATGAAGACCACCGGCAGCTTCATCAGAGCGGCGAGGTTGTAGCTTTCGAACACCTGCCCCTGGTTGGCGGCGCCGTCGCCGTAATAGGTCAGGCACACGCTGCCGTCGTCGCGATACATGTTGGCGAAGGCCAGGCCGGCACCGATGGAAACCTGCGCGCCCACGATGCCATGCCCGCCGTAGAAGCCCTTCTCGCGGGAGAACATGTGCATGGAGCCGCCCTTGCCCTTGGAGTAGCCACCGCTACGCCCGGTCAGCTCGGCCATCACGCCGCGCGATTCCATGCCGGTGGCCAGCATGTGGCCGTGGTCCCGGTAGGAGGTGATCACCTGGTCACCCGGCTTCAGGCACATCTGCATGCCCACCACCACGGCTTCCTGGCCGATGTAGAGGTGGCAAAACCCGCCGATCAGGCCCATGCCGTAGAGCTGGCCCGCCTTTTCCTCGAAGCGGCGGATCAGCAGCATGTCCTCGTAAGCCTGGAGCAACTGCTCCTGGGTCATGCCGTCGTTGCGTCCGGATGATGGTGGCGCCTCGGCCTGACCCTGAGGCTTGGTGTTGGCCGCTTCGGCGCCCTGAACCATTCGGCTGCTCCTGCTTGCCGGGGCCACGCGAGATTGGCGGCGCCGCAAGCAGGCAGATACGTGCCGGAACACGGAACTGCAAGCGGCAGCCCGTGCCTAAGTTATTGATGCTGCGGTGCAATACAGAGATTAACCGGTTTCTGCCGCACTGAAAGTAAGTCTTATATAAGATACTTGATTGCGTTCGTAGTGCGATTCCAAGTCGCGGCGGACCATTTTCATTCGTCCACAAACGAGCTCGGGCGACGTGTTCAAGACTAACTTGGAACGCCCGCCACCACGCGGAGAAAGCAGGGATTGCCGCCCAGCCAGTAGCAAAGCTCCGCCGGCCGGCCGACGCGGAACCCCGCCAGGTCGCAGCGCAGCCCGGGGCGCAGAACACCGCGGTCGCTCAGCCCCAGGGCCGCCACCGCGTGGCGCGTGACGCCCAGCAGGGCCTCCGGCACCGTCAGGCGGAACAGGGTGCAGGCCATGTTCAGCATCAACAGCAGCGACCGCGCCGGCGAGGAGCCGGGGTTTAGGTCGGTGGATACGGCCATGCGCAGTCCGGCGGCGCGCATCGCCGCGATGTCGGGATGCCGGGTTTCCCGCAGCATGAAGGTGGCGCCGGGCAGCAGCACCGCGACGCTGCCGGCTTCGGCCATCGCCCGCAGTCCGGCCGGGGAGGCATGCTCCAGGTGGTCGGCGGACAGCGCGCCGAACCGGGCCGCCAGGGCCGCGCCGCCGAGGTCCGACAACTGGTCGGCGTGCAGCTTCACCGGCAGCCCCGCCCTGCGCGCCGCCTCGAACACCAGGGCGGTCTGGTTTGGCGAGAAGGCGATGCTTTCGCAAAAGGCATCCACCGCGTCGGCCAGCCCGGCGGCGGCCGGAATGATGTCCTCCGCCACATGGCGGGCGAAGCCGTCCGCCCCGCCGGGGAAGTCCGGCGGCACCGCATGCGCCGCGAGCAGGGTGGTCACCACCTCGACCGGCAGCGCGTCCCCCAGGCGGCGGGCAACGCGCAGCATGGCTAGCTCGCTGTCCAGCGTCAGCCCGTAGCCGGACTTGATTTCCACGGTGGTGACGCCTTCCGCCATCAGGCCCTGCAGCCGGGGGCGGGCGGCGGCGAACAGCGCCTCCTCGCCGGCGTCGCGCGTGGCGCGCACGGTGGAAAAGATGCCGCCGCCCGCGCGGGCGATCTGCTCGTAGGTGGCGCCGGCCAGCCGCTGCTCGAACTCTGCCGCCCGGTTGCCGCTGAACACCAGGTGGGTGTGGCAATCGATCAGGCCCGGCAGCAGCCAGCCGCCCTCGCAGTCGACCACCTCCGCCGCAGGGGCCGGTAGCTCCGCCCGCCGGCCGACCCAGGCAATGCGCCCGTCCCGGGCGGCGATGGCGCCGTCCTCGATCACCCCCAGCGGCGCTTCGGCCGGGCCGTCCATGGTGGCCAGGTTGGCGTGGGTCCACACCCGGTCAAACATCGGCACCCTCCTGCGGCAGCCCGAAGGCGCCCCGCTCGACGGCTGCCTTCACCGCGGCGATGTCGGGCGCCATGTGCCGGTCTTCGTCCCAGGGGGCGGCGTGGGCGCGCACCAGCGCGACCGCCGCCTCCACCGGGGTGGAGGAGGTGAGGGGGCGGTGAAAGCCGATGCCCTGCGCCGCCGCCAGCAGCTCCACCGCCAGGATGCCGGCGGTGTTGTCGGCCATCTCCCCCAGCCGCAGCGCGGCGCCAGTGGCCATGCTGACGTGATCCTCCTGGTTGGCGCTGGTGGGCATGCTGTCGACGCTGCGGGGATGGGCCAGGGACTTGTTCTCGCTGGCGAGCGCCGCGGCCGTGACCTGGGCGATCATGAAGCCGGAGTTAAGCCCGCCCTCGCGCACCAGAAAAGCCGGCAGGCCGGACAGCACCGGGTCCGTCAGCAGCGCGATGCGGCGTTCCGACAGGGCGCCGATCTCGGCAATGGCGAGGGCGATGTTGTCGGCCGCGAAGGCCACCGGCTCGGCATGGAAGTTGCCGCCGGACAGCACCTCGCCCTCGGCGGTGACCAGGGGGTTGTCCGTCACCGCATTGGCTTCCCGCTGCAACACGGCGGCGGCATGGTCCAGCTGGTCCACGCAGGCGCCCATCACCTGCGGCTGGCACCGCAGGCAATAAGGGTCCTGCACCCGCGTATCGCCGGTGCGGTGGCTGTCACGGATGGGACTGCCGGCCAGCAGGGCGCGCAACGCGGCGGCGGCACGGATCTGCCCCGGCTGCCCCCGCAGCGCGTGGATGCGGGGGTCGAAGGGCGTGTCGGAACCGCGGGCCGCGTCCACGCTCATGGCGCCGGCCACCAAAGCGGTGTCGGCGAGCCCGCGTGCCTTGAACAACCCGACCAGCGCCAGGGCGGTGGAGACCTGCGTGCCGTTCAACAGCGCCAAGCCTTCCTTCGGCCCGAGGGCGAGGGGCGACAGCCCGGCACAGCGCATCGCTTCCGCCCCGGGCACGAGACGGTCGCCAAGCATGGCCTCGCCCTCGCCGATCAGGACCAGGGATAGGTGCGCCAACGGTGCCAGGTCGCCCGATGCACCGACGGAGCCCTTGCTGGGCACCGCGGGCAGGGCACCGGCATTGAGCAGCGCCAAAAGCGCCTCGATCACCTCCGGCCGCACGGCGGAGGCGCCGCGTGCGAGGGACAGCGCCTTGAGCGCCAGGATCAGCCGCACGGCGGGGCCGGGCATCAGCGGCCCGATGCCGGCCGCGTGGCTGCGCAACAGGTTGAACTGCAGCCGGGCGAGATCGGCCGTCCCGATCCGCTGGCTGGCCAGCTTGCCGAAGCCGGTATTGACGCCGTACAGCGCCTCGCCGCCCTGGATGCGCGCCGACAGTTCGGAAACCGAGGCCGCCACGGGCTCCCGCCAGCCGTCCAGCAGTTGCAGGGGCGCGCCGTCCATGATGGCGCGCAGCTGGTCCAGCGTGGCGTGGCCGGGGGAAACGATCACCGGCCACCTCCGATCATCGGCAGGTCCAGCCCCTGTTCGCGGGCACAGTCGATGGCGATGTCGTAGCCTGCGTCGGCGTGGCGCATCACGCCGGTCGCCGGGTCGTTCCACAGCACCCGCCGCAGCCGCCGTGCCGCATCCTCCGTGCCATCGGCGACGATCACCATGCCGGCGTGCTGCGAGTAGCCCATGCCGACACCGCCGCCATGGTGCAGCGACACCCAGGTGGCACCGGAGGCGGTGTTGAGCAGCGCGTTCAGCAGCGGCCAGTCCGAAACCGCATCCGACCCGTCGCGCATCGCCTCGGTTTCCCGGTTCGGCGAGGCGACGGAACCGGAATCCAGGTGGTCCCGCCCGATCACGACCGGCGCGGACAATTCGCCCTTCGCCACCATCTCGTTGAACGCGAGGCCGAGGCGGTGCCGCTGCCCCAGGCCCACCCAGCAGATGCGCGCCGGCAGTCCCTGGAACTTAATGCGGGCGTCCGCCATGTCCAGCCAGCGGTGGAGATGCGTGTCGTCGGGGATCAGTTCCTTGACCTTGGCGTCGGTCTTGCGGATGTCCTCCGGGTCGCCGGACAACGCGACCCAGCGGAACGGCCCGACGCCGCGGCAGAACAGCGGGCGGATGTAGGCCGGCACGAAGCCGGGAAAGTCGAAGGCTTTGGCCAGGCCTTCATCCTTGGCCATCTGGCGGATGTTGTTGCCGTAGTCGAGCACGGCGCTGCCCATGTCCTTGAAGTCCAGCATGGCCTGCACGTGCGCGACCATGCTGCGCTTGGCGGCGGAGGCGACGCCGGCCGGGTCCGCTTCCCGCTTGGCCTGCCACTCGGCCAGCGTCCAGCCGGCGGGAAGATAGCCGTTGGACGGATCGTGCGCGCTGGTTTGATCGGTGACGATGTCGGGCTTGATGCCGCGCCGGACCAGCTCGGGGAAGACCTCCGCCGCGTTGCCCAGCAGCGCGACGCTGACCGCGCGCTTTTCGTCGCAGGCACGGCGGATGATGCTCAGCGCCTCGTCCAGCGTGTCCGCCTTCTGGTCCACGTAGCCGGTTTCCAGACGCTTCTCGATGCGGCTGGGCTGACATTCCACGGCCAGCACGCAGGCGCCGGCGAAGACCCCGGCCAGCGGCTGCGCGCCGCCCATGCCGCCGAGCCCGGCCGTCAGGATCCAGCGCCCCGACAGGTCTCCGCCGAAATGCTGGCGGCCGGCCTCGGCGAAGGTCTCGAACGTGCCTTGCACGATGCCCTGCGTGCCGATGTAGATCCAGGACCCTGCGGTCATCTGGCCGTACATCATCAGCCCGGCGCGATCGAGCGCGTTGAAGTGCTCCCACGTCGCCCAATGCGGCACGAGGTTGGAATTGGCGATCAAAACGCGCGGCGCATCGCCATGTGTTTCGAAGACGCCGACCGGCTTGCCGGACTGCACCAGCAGCGTCTGCGTGTCGCTCAGCCGCTTGAGGGTGCCGATGATGCGCTCGTAGCTGTCCCAGTCGCGCGCGGCGCGGCCGATGCCGCCATAAACGACCAGCTCGCCCGGGCTTTCGGCGACCTCGTCGTCCAGGTTGTTCATCAGCATCCGCATCGCCGCCTCGGTGGTCCATTGGCGGGCGGAAAGGCTGTTGCCACGCGGGGCGCGGATGGCCGGGGCGTTGCGGAAACGATCCTGCATGCTCATGGCTCTTTCAGAAGGCGCCGCCGAGGCGAAAGCGGCTGCCGGGATGGAACAGCCAGGCCCGCGTGGCCACCATGCGCCGCGACCAGGTCCGGCGGTGGATCAGCAGGCAAGGCTCGGTGGGGTCGATGTCCAGCGCGGCGGCGGTGGCCGCGTCGGCGCGGGTCGCTTCCACCACATGCTCCACCCGTTCGGCCGGCGCGGCGGCCATCAGGTGGGCATAGGGCGTGGTGCGGCGGAAATCCTGCCGCAGGTAGGCGGGGGCGATCAGCGGGTTCACCAGGCGGTCTTCCAGCTGCACGGGCACGCCATCCTCGCAATGCACCAAGCGGCTGTGGAACAGCAGGCTGCCCGGGGCGACGCCAAAGGCGAGCGCCAGGGCCTCGTCCGCCGTCCTGGAATCCAGGGCCTGTACAATGGCGGTATGCACATGGCCGCGCCCGGCGATGTCCTCCGCGATATCGCGCAGTTCCAGCAGCGCCGATTGCGGCGGGCCGCCGGCCACGAACGTGCCGACGCCCTGCACCCGCTTCAACAGCCCCGCATCCGCCAGCTCGCGCAGGGCGCGGCCGACGGTGACGCGGGAATGGCCGGTCAGCTTCACCAGCTCGTTTTCCGAAGGAACACGGTGCTCGGCCGACCATTCGCCGCTGCGCATGCGTTCAAGGATGAAGTCCTTGATCTGCTGGTAGCGCGGCGCGGTCGGGTCGGTCAGCAGCGACATGCCCTCCATGCTGGTTGTATTGACAACCTCAGTCAACCTGAAATGATGCCAGTGCTACGCCGGGGAGAGCGATTCCATGCCGCGATACCACGCCGCTTCCGCCCTGTTGCCGGGGGGCTGGGCCGCCGATGTCGCCATCGCGTGCGATCCCTCGGGCATGATCCTGTCCGCCGTGCCGGGCCAGAACCCGGACGGCGCCGAGCGACTGAGCGGTGTGGTGATTCCCGGCGTGCCGAACCTGCATTCCCACGCATTCCAGCGTGCCATGGCCGGGCTCGGTGAACGGCGCTCGCCGTCCGAGGCACGGGATGCCGAAGGTGGCGAGGACTCCTTCTGGACATGGCGCCAGACCATGTACCGCTTCGTGCGAAAGCTGACGCCGGAGGACGCGCAGGCTGTTGCCGCGCAGCTTTACGTGGAATGCCTGGAATGGGGCTTCACCAGCGTCGCCGAATTCCACTACCTGCACCATCAGCCGGACGGCACGCCCTATGACGCGCCGGCCGAGATGGCGCTGCGTCACCTGGAAGCGGCGCGGCAGGCCGGCATTGGCCTCACCATGTTGCCCAGCCTGTACCGGCACGGCGGTATCTTCGGAAAAGACCCTTCGCCGGGCCAGAAGCGCTTTCTCAATGACCTCGATGGCTTCTGGCGCATCGTCGAGGATGTGCGCGGCGCGATGGCCGGCGACCCGGCCTTCGGCCTCGGGCTGGCGCCGCATTCGCTGCGCGCGGTGACACCCGGCATGCTCGCCGAGGTTTCGCGCTTCGACGGTCCGATCCATATCCATGCCGCGGAGCAGCCGCGGGAGGTGGCGGAATGCGAGGCCACGACCGGTGCGCGCCCGGTGCAATGGCTGCTGGACAACATGCCGCTGGATGCCCGCTGGTGCTTGATCCATGCCACCCACATGACCGACGCGGAGGCCGCTGCGCTGGCCCGCACCGGCAGCGTGGCCGGCCTGTGCCCAAGCACGGAGGCATCACTCGGCGACGGCATCTTCAACTACCCGGCCTGGGCGAAGGCCGGCGGCCGTTTCGGCTTTGGCACCGACAGCCATGTCGGAACCTCGCCGCGCGACGAGATGCGGCAGCTGGAAACCAGCCAAAGGCTGGCCCGGCACACGCGGTCGGTGGTGACCGACGGCAACCGGCCTCACCCTGGCCGCAACCTGCTGGATGCGGCGCTGTCGGGCGGCGCGCAGGTCAGCGGGCGGCGCATCGGCGCCATCGCGCCCGGTTGTCGCTGCGACCTGGTGGAACTCGATGACGGGCATCCGGCCCTGACCGGCCTGGCCGGGGACACGCTGCTGGACGCCTGGGTGTTCAGCGGGCAGGGCAACCCGGTCCGCCGCGTCGTGGTCGGCGGCCGGGAGGTGGTGCGCGATGGCCGGCACGTCGCGCGGTCGGCCATCGCCCGGCAATTCGCCGCTGCGATGCGGCGTCTGGCGGATTAGGCGGCCGCCGCCGCCTCGGCCTGTCGCATGAGGCGCAGGAAGTTGCCGGACCACAACTGGCCGATCTGCGAGGCATCGTAGCCGCGACGCGCCAGCTCGGCCGTCAGGTTGCCGGTTTCGGCCGCGTTGCGCCAGCCGTCCACGCCGCCCCCGCCATCGAAGTCGGACGACAGGCCCACATGGTCCAGGCCGATCCGCCGCACCGCGTAGTCCACGTGGTCCACGATATCCGTCACGCTGGCGCGATACCGCCCGTCGCCATCCGCATTGCGCAGAAAGGCCGGCACGGCGGTGATCTGCGCCAGGCCGCCCGATGCCTTCAAGGCATCCAGTTGCTCGTCGTCGAGGTTGCGGGGGTGGTCGCGCAGGGCGCGGCAACAGGTATGCGTGGCCACCACCGGGGTGCGGGACAGGGCGACCGCCTGCATCATGCCGGTCTTGGCCACGTGCGACACGTCGACCAGGATGCCCAGGTCATTCATCCGCGCCACCGCCGCCCGGCCCAACGCGGACAGGCCGCCATGCCGGGACGGCGCATCGCCCAGCGCTGGCAGCGCGATGGCGGAGTCCGACAGCAGGTTGTGGCCGTTGTGCGTGAGGGTCAGGTAGCAGATTCCAAGCTCCCGCCACAGGGTCAGCGCCTCGATGCTGTCGCCCAGGCCGTAGCCGTTTTCCACAGCCAGCAACACGGCCGTCTCGCCGGCCTGGAAGGCGGCTTCCACCTCGTCCGCCCGGCTGGCGATGCGCCGGCCGGGGCCTGCCGCGGTGTCGCGGATCGAGCGAAGCATGGCTTCCGCCCGGGTGGCGGCCGCGGCGTGGGCTTCGGGCGTCAAGGGCCCCTGGGGGAGGTAGGCGGCGAACACCACGGCATTCAGGCCGCCGGCCTCCATCTTCGGGTAGTCCACGCAGCGGCGGGTCATGGTGCGGGGGTCCGGCGGCTCGGGCCAGGGAATGTCCACATGCGTGTCGATGCTGAGGGTGGCGGCGTGAAGTTCGGCTTCGGTCATCGGATTGATCCAGGCAGGCAGTGTCAGCGGAGGGCGGCGGTGAAGCGGGCGAGCGCTTCCGGCAGGGCGGCGGGGTCCAGCCACCGGAACACCCCCACCACGTCATGCGCCGGATCGATCCAGATGACGTTGCCGCCGGCGCCCTGGGCAAAATAGCTTTCGCGGCTGGCGCCGGGATACCGGCCGCCCGCGTTCAGCCACCACAACAGGCCGTAGTCGCCATGCAGGGCGGAGGGCGTGGTGCAACGCCGGACCCAGCCGGCGGGCAGCAGGCGCTTTCCGTCCCACAGACCGTCCTGGAGCATCAACTGGCCGATCAGCGCCTGGTCCTCGGCATGCGTCACCACGCCGCCACCCCAGTGGCCGCCGCCGGACACGGACGGCATGCGCTGCCCGTCGATCTCAACGAAACTGGTCGAATAGCCTTCCCACCGCCAGTCGACGCTGGCGCCCATCGGCCGCATCAGGCGCTCCGCGAAGACCTCCGGCAGCGGGCGGCGGAAACGGTGCAGGAGGGCCAGGGCCAGCGCGTTGACGCGGACGTCGTTGTATTCCCAATAGCTGCCGGGTGCCTGAAGCGGGCGGTCGATGCCCTTCTGGCCCTTGCCCTCGCGCTGCAGGTCGCGCCCCCGGTCGATACGGTCGGCCTTGCCGAACAGCGTGCCTTCCCATTCGCTGGTCTGGTTCAGCAGCATGGTCCAGGTGATGGCGCCGTTGCGCGGCCCGGCGAAGGCTGGGTCGTCGACGCTGCTGGATACTGTGTCGTCGAGGTCGGCGATCAGCCCGTCTCCGAGCGCGATCCCGGCCAGCAGGGCCAGATAGCTCTTGGCGACGCTGAAGGTCATGTCCGCCTGCCGCGTGTCGCCCCAGCGGACGGCAAGGCCGCCGCCGCGCATCAGCAGGCCGTTCGGAGCACCACGCGGCACCACGGTGCCGAGCACCGCGTTGTCCGGTGGTGCCTCGAAGTATCCGGCATCCAGATGGGCCCGGATGTCACGCGGAAAGGGAGAGTCATGGGCCTGGGCAAAGGCCACTGCATCGGCCAGGGCAGCAGGTTCGAAACCGGCGGCGGCCGCGGGGGAAACGACGTTCATGCCTGTCACGGTGCCGCCGCCGTGGCGGCCGGGCAAGGGGGGGATGCAGGCCGGGGACAGTGACACCATCTTCTCTGCAAGCATGAACCACGACCGAAGGAGAGGGTCCTGATGTCCGATACGCCCCGTTCCGAGACCGCCATTCTGGGTGGCGGCTGCTTCTGGTGCATCGATGCGGCGTTCCGCGACCTGCAAGGCGTAACGGAGGTGGTGTCCGGCTATGCCGGCGGCCATGTCGATCACCCCACCTATGAACAGGTCTGTGGCAAGCAGACCGGGCATGCCGAGGTGGTCAAGGTGGTCTTCGATCCGGCAACCCTGAGCTATGCCGATGTGCTGAAGATCTTCTTCACGTTGCATGATCCGACCACCAAGGACCGCCAGGGCGCCGATGTCGGCCCGCAGTACCGCAGCACCATTCTGACGCTGGATGACCGGCAGGCGGAAACCGCGCGGGCGGTGATCGCCGAGTTGAACGCGGCGCAGCTCTGGTCGGGCCCGATCGTGACAACGGTGGAGCCGGCGGGCCGGTTCTGGGATGCCGAGCCTGAGCACCAGGACTATTTCACCCGCAACCCGTGGTCCGGCTACTGCCGCGCGGTGGTCGCGCCCAAGGTGGCGAAGTTCCGCAAGAGCTTTGCCAGCAGGCTGAAGTCGCAGGCAGCCTGAAGACTGTCGGGGACGGGCATTAATTTGCCCCGTCGCCGACCTCCGGGGCCCTGAAACGCGGACGGCGCCTGGGCTATGGAGCCCGGCGCCGTCGACACGTGTCCCGTTTCGGGATCTTCCTCCCCAAACTCGGCTTGCGGAGCAGTCCCGAGAGCCCGCTCTATAACGAGGTCTTGTATAAGACACAAGTCTAATTCCCACCGCACTTGATTGGCCTCCGGGGATGGGGAAAACACTGTCCGACCGCTGCGAATCGCGCATGTCCGTCGGAAGCCTGCCAATCTGGATGACCATGATCAGTCCCACCGCATCCGCGCGGCTCGATGCCCGTCCGCTTTATCAGCAGGTCGAAACCGTGTTGATCGACCGGATCGCCAGCGGCGCCTGGCCGCCCGGCCATTCCATCCCGTCCGAACCCGACCTGGCGGCGGAGCTTGGCGTTTCGCAGGGTACGGTGCGCAAGGCGCTGACGGAACTGGAGCGGCGCAACCTGATCGAGCGCCGGCAGGGGCGGGGGACCACGGTGCTGCGCCATACCGGCGACACCGCGCGCTTCCATTTTTTTCGGCTGCGAGACCTGGACGGCACGGCCGTGGTGTCCCGCATCGTGGTGCTGTCCTGCACGCCGGGCGAGGCGGATGCGGCCGAGGCCGCCGGGCTGAAGCTGCCGGAAGGGACGCCAATCTACCGGCTGCGGCGGTTGCGGACGGTGGATGGCGTGGCCAGCATCTTCGAGCGCTGCACCCTGGTGGCGGAGCGCCTGCCGGGCTTCCACCTGCCGCAGGGCGAATTGTCCACCGAACTCTACGTGCATCTGCAGCGCGCGCATGGCGTGACCATCGAGCACGCGGAAGAAGATCTGTCGGCCCAGGCAGCCGGGCCGGAGGAGTCGCAAGTGCTGGGCCTGCCACCCGGCAAGCCGCTGCTGATGGTCCAGCGGGTTGCCTTCGATATCGCAAGGCGCGTGGTGGAACACCGCATCTCGCTGATCGATACGGAGCGATACCGTTACGCCGTCCGGCTGGATTAGGGCGAATCCCGCAGCAATGCTTGCACCTCCGGGGGGGCGGTGGTAATGCGCCGCCTTCCTTATTGACCGCTGACGACTACAGCACGACCAGAGAGAGAGGCCCCACGCCATGGCCGTTCCCAAGAGAAAAGTCTCGCCGTCCCGCCGTGGCATGCGCCAGAGCCATCAGGCCCTGTCTGCCCAGGCACACCATGAGTGCCCGAACTGCGGCGAGCTGAAGCGGCCGCACCACATCTGCGCGTCCTGCGGTCACTATGACGGCCGTGAAGTCGTGCCGGCCGGCAAGGCCCTGAAGGCCGCGGTCCGCGTCTGATCGCCCGGACCCGGTAGCGGAACCTTTTCCCTTGTCCCAAACCGAGAACTCCCGGGCTGCGAAGCCTGGGAGCGAGGTCACGAGGCCCGCTGCCGGTTCCTTCCACCTGGCGATCGATGCCATGGGCGGGGATCATGCTCCTGAATCCGTCCTCGACGGAATGGAGCTGGCTGCCGAGCGGCATCCTGAGGCGCGGTTCCTGCTGGTGGGCGACGAAGCCCGGCTCGCGCCGTTGCTGGCCAAGCACAAGCGCGCCAGCAAGGCCTGCACCATCCGCCATGCGCCGGATGTCGTGTCCGGCGACATGAAGCCGACCGCCGCGCTGCGGATGCGGACGTCCTCCATGCGCGTGGCCATCGATGCCGTGGCGGCCGGCGAGGCAGCCGGCGTGGTGTCGGCCGGCAACACGGGTGCCCTGATGGCACTCGGCAAGATCGTGGTGAAGACCCTGCCCGAGATTGACCGGCCCGCCCTGGCGGCTGTCGGCCCTTCGGCGCGTGGCGACGTCGTGCTGCTGGATCTTGGCGCCAATATCGTTTGCGACGCCCGCAACCTCGTCGAGTTCGCGGTGATGGGCGATGCCTTCGCCCGCGCCGTGCTGGGCCTGCCCAACCCCACCATCGGCCTGATGAACGTGGGCAGCGAGGAGCTGAAGGGCGACGAGCGGGTCCGCCTCGCGGCCGACATGCTGCGTACCTCGCCTCTGGCTGCCAACTTCCATGGCTTCATCGAGGGCCACGACATCACCTCCGGCACCGTGGATGTTGTCGTGACGGACGGCTTCACCGGCAATGTCGCGTTGAAGACGGGTGAGGGCGCCTTGAAGCTGGTGGGCGGCCTGTTGAAGCAGGTCTTCACTTCCTCCCTGGCGGCCAAGCTGGGATACCTGCTGGCCAAGCCCGCGCTGGACCGGCTGCGCGAATGGATGGACCCGCGGCGCTACAACGGTGCGGTGCTGATCGGCCTGAACGGGCTGGTGGTGAAGAGCCATGGCGGCACGGACGCCCTGGGCTTCGCGCATGCCATGGATGTCGCCATGGACATGGTGACCCATCGGGTCAATGACCGCATCCGGGAAGGGCTGGCCGCCATGCCGTCCCGCAAGCGCGACGCGGCCAGCCTGACCGCAGAGTGACCCCGGGACGTCGCCCGGACGTTCCCCCGCTGATGCTGTAGCACGGACACTGATCGATGCCTCCCTCCGGACCGGACCTTCGCGCGGCCATCATCGGCACCGGCGGCTACCTGCCGGAAGAGCGGCTGGACAACGCGGCCCTGGCGGCCCGCTTCAATCTCGACACTTCGGACGAGTGGATCGTCGAGCGCACGGGCATCCGCCACCGGCATATCGCCGCGCCAAACCAGCTGGCGAGCGACCTGGGGGCCGAGGCGGCCCGCGAGGCCCTGACCCGCGCCGGCGTGGATGCCGCCGAAATCGATGCGATCATCGTCGCGACGGCCACGCCGGATTCGGCCTTTCCGTCCACGGCCGCGCGGGTGCAGGCCAAGCTTGGGGTGACCCGCGGCTTCGCCTTTGACATCTCCGCCGCCTGCACCGGCTTCGTCTACGCTTTGTCCGTCGCCGATGCGATGATCCGCACGGGGCAGGCGCGCTGTGCCCTGGTCATCGGGGCCGAGGTCTTCACCCGCATCCTGGACTGGACCGACCGCGGCACCTGCGTGCTGTTCGGCGACGGCGCGGGGGCGGTGGTGCTGCGCGCCGTGCCGGCATCCGAGGGCCGGGGCATCCTGTCCTGCCATTTGCATGCCGATGGCACCCAGGGTGACCTGCTCAGCGTCGATCCGGCCGCCCAGGTTGTGCGGATGACGGGGCGCGAGGTGTTCCGTCATGCGGTGACCAAGCTCGCCGCCGTGGTGGATGAGGCGTTGGCGGCCAACGGATTGGACAAGTCGGAAGTGTCGTGGCTGGTGCCGCACCAGGCCAACCGCCGCATCATCGACGCCATGGGCCGCAAGCTGAACCTGCCGGCGGAGCGGGTGGTCATGACGGTGGATCGTCACGCCAACACCTCGGCCGCTTCCATCCCCCTGGCTTTGGCGGAGGCGACGCGCGACGGCCGCATCCAGCCTGGCGAGCTGGTGCTGATGGAAGCCATCGGCGGCGGCCTCACCTGGGGTGCGGCGCTGGCGCGCTTTTGACCGCCGATCCACCCCGGTCATGCTGTTCTGGTAACCAGTTTGCAATCACATTGCGCACCGGCGGTTTTTACTGGTCCGAAGACGCCGTGATTACGGAATAACTCCCGTTTGCGTTGCCCACGACCCGACGTTATGTTCCGCCCGCCCATGGATGGGGCTCGCCGACCAGGCGGCTCTTCCCATGGTCTGGGGATCAAGTTCGATGCTGATCACGTTGCCGCCTGACTACCGGCCCTCGGAAACCGAGGAGTTCATGAACCCCCTGCAGCAGGCGTATTTCCGCCAGAAGCTGCTGCGCTGGCGGCAGGACCTGCTGCGGGAAGCGGGGGATACGCTGGCCAGCCTGAGCAAGGGTGGCATTGCCGAAGCAGACCTGACCGACCGTGCCAGCGTCGAGACCGACCGGGCGCTGGAGCTTCGCACCCGCGACCGTGCGCGCAAGCTGATCTCCAAGATCGACCAGGCCCTGGAGCGGATCGCCAACGGCAGCTACGGCTTTTGCGAGGAATCGGGCGAGCCGATCGGCCTGCGCCGCCTGGAAGCCCGCCCCATCGCGACCATGTCGATCGAAGCGCAGGAACGCCACGAACGCATGGAGCGTGTGCACCGCGACGACTAGCCTGGCGTCCGTTCAGGCCGTTAGCAGCCCGCCTCGGGGCGGCACGCCCAGGCTGCCTGGGAAGGCCGCTTCCAGGGCATGCGGGGGCAGGCCCAGGTGGTCCCGCAGCACTCCCTTGGCGACCTCGCGCAGGTCCGCCGTCGGCTGCAGGTCCCGGTTCTCGAACAGCTTGCCGGTGCCGAGGCCGGGCCAGTCGGTCATCACCTTGCCCCCGGCCACCGCGCCGCCAACCAGAAAGGCGGCGCCGCCGGTCCCGTGATCGGTGCCCATGCTGCCGTTGATCCGGACAGTGCGGCCGAACTCCGTGACGATCAGCACGGCCGTCTGATCCCAGGCCGTTCCCAGCTGCGCCTTCAATGCGCCCAGGCCTTCGTCCAGCCGCTGCAGCGGCACGGCCAGCCGGCCGGCCTGCGCCTGGTGGGTGTCCCAGCCGCCGATATCCAGCGCGGCCACCCTGGGGCCATCAGGGTCCGCCAGCAGCTTGCCGGCAATGCCGCACAGGGCGGGAAACCCGCCGCCCGCCTTGCGCATGCCATCGTCCAGCCGGTCCGAGGCGAAGCCACGCGCCCGTAGTCCTTCCTGCACGGCGGGGCCGATCAGCGGGTCGTCATGGGTCAGGTCATGGAAGCGGGCGTAGAGGTCGGGATCGGGACGGGCGCCCCGTGGCGCCGCATACATGCCGACAGGCGCCTGCCCCCGCAGCAGCAAGGGCATGTCCAGCCCCACCGCCAGCCCGAGGCGTGCGGCGCCATTGTCCGGACGGGCTGGCATGGCCTGCAGCGCCCGGTTCAACCAGCCGGAGCTGAGCCTGAATTCGGCACCGCTTTCCAGCATGTCCTGGGCATCGAAGTGGCTGCGGCTCCGATAGGGACCCGCCACGGCCTGCAGCATCAAAGCCTGATCGCTACGGAACAGGCCGTGCAGCCGGCTGAGCGCCGGATGCAGGCCAAAGAACCCACCCAGGTCCAACAGGCCGCCTTCCTGCCCGGGATCGGGCAGGGCCAAAGGCCCGCGGAGCGCGCGGAAATCCGGGTCACCGTAGGGCTGCACCACCGCCAGCCCATCCATGGCGCCGCGCAGCAGCACGACCACCAGCCGGGCGTCGGGCCGCGGCGTGGCCATGGTGCCGGCGGCCACGGCCAGCCGGGCCTGCCCCGCGAAGGCGACGGCGGACAGGCCCAGCAACAGGCCCCGGCGGCCGATCCGGGGCAGGTGCGTGTTGGCGTTCATCGGCGTTGGAACTCCGGGCTGGCAAGCAGCAGGGTCAGGCCGTCCCGGGTGGAACCGGCACGACGCACCGCCTGCACCGTTTCATGACGGGCCAGCGGGCCCAGGGCGGCGTCCAGCAGGTCGTTGGGGTCCAGCCGACTGTGCCGGCCAGCGACATTGTAGGCGACTTCCATGCGCTGGATCATGCCTTCGGCGCTGACCCACCCTTCCGCCGTGTCGGGCCAGCCGATGGGGGCGGGGGCCGACCAGATATCCTGGCCGAGGCTCCGCATCCCGCCCGCCACCACCTGCGCGGCATCCGCGCCGCCGTTCAGCAGCCGATAGCTGGCGATCATGAAATCCTGTGGGCTGCGCAGCTTGCTCAGCGGCGCCTGCCAGGCTTCCGGCAGATCCACCAGGGCTTCCGCCACGGCACCGAGGTCGCCGCGCGTATCCCGCAGGACGCCGAACAGATATTCGACGGTGCCAGGGCCTGGATCGTCCGCCACGAAATGCCGGGCCAGCTTCACGGCCAGGTGCCGGTGCGTCGCCTCGTGGTTGGCCAGCCACCGGAGGGCCGTGTCCACCTGCCCGGGGCCTTCCTCGAACCGCTGGCCCAGGATGGTCCTGGGGCCCGGTTCGTGCGCGTCGGGCTGGAACCGGCTGCCCAGTGGCTCGCGAAGCCGCTCCACCGTCAATCCGGTCAGCAGGCGGGCGAATTCGGTCACGTCCTCCTGGCTGTAGCCGGCGGCGGGCGAAAGCGAATGCAGCTCCATCACCTCGCGCGCGAGATTCTCGTTCAGGCCCCGCCCTTGCCGAAGGCCGATCCGGCTGCCGGGCCCGACCGAGGCGTTCTGGTTGAGGTAGAACAGCATCGCGGGATGATGGGTCGAGCCAACCAGCATGTCCTCGAACCGTCCGCCCACATGCGGGCGGATCGCGCTGCGGACGAAGTCGCCGACCAAAGCCCGCACGGCACCCTCGCGCGTGCTGACCGTCAGGTGGTTGGCCCAAAACAACACCAGCCGCTCCCGGAAGGGGGTCTGGGTCGTGACGGCATTGCGGATCAGGGCCTGCGCCTCGGCGCCGTTCAGCACCACTTGCCGGGATGGTTTGCCCGCCTCCACCGGGGCCAGCTCGTCCTGCCGCCGGAGGTCGAGCCCGTCGGCCACCGTGGGCGGGCGCTCCCAGCCCTCCGGCAGGGCGAGGTCGGTTTCCGGGGAGCGGATCTGCGCCTTCAGCCAGGCGGGGACGTCGCCCGGCAGGGGCTGGTCCGGCCGGGGGCCCAGGCCGAAGCGGATGGCGGCGATCAGGCTGCGCTGGTCCATCCGCCGAGTATGCGCCATAGCGGCGGCCAGCGGGTGGAAAGAAACCGCAACCTTGCGTCCATGCACGGTCCGGCTGCCCTGCAAGCGGGGTCCGCGCTGGGTTATTGCTTGCATTGAAAGGCAATCCGGTGCATCTGCCGCCCGCAACGGCCGGCTTGCGGCGGACTCGCTTCACGGGTTTCCGGAGCCAACGGGCCGCGGCGATTGTTCCGGCATCGGCGGCGTCAGGCAACGTTCAAGCCTGGCCCGTATCCCCGCCCCAGGGCGGTCGGATGCTCCGGTCGCGGCGACCAGGCTAGCGAAGCTCGGGGCAGGCCGGCGGAAAGACGATCCGCCGCCCGCCCAAATCATGATTCAAGCGCGGCTGGCGCCGCGACGCGTATGGAGGCCCCCCGTGGCGCGCACCCCCCTCGACCGCATCCGCAATATCGGCATCACCGCGCACATCGACGCCGGCAAGACCACGACCACCGAGCGGATCCTTTACTACACCGGCAAGTCCCACAAGATCGGTGAGGTCCACGAGGGCAACACCACGACGGACTACATGGAGCAGGAGCGTGAGCGTGGCATCACGATCACCTCCGCCGCCGTGACGGCCGAGTGGAAGGACCACCGGATCAACGTCATCGACACCCCGGGCCACATCGACTTCAACATCGAGGTGAACCGCTCGCTGCGCGTGCTCGACGGCGCCGTGTTCATCATCGAGGGCGTGGCCGGCGTGCAGCCGCAGTCCGAAACCAACTGGCGCCTGGCCGACCGCTACAACGTTCCCCGCATCATCTTCATCAACAAGCTGGACCGCACGGGCGCCGACTTCTACCGCGCCGCGGACACGCTGACCGAGAAGCTGGGCATCAACTGGGTGGCGCTGCAGCTGCCGATCGGCATCGAGGACACCCTGAAGGGCGTCGTCGACCTGGTCGAGATGAAGGCGCTGATCTGGCAGGGCGACGAGCTGGGCGCGAAGTACCACGAGGAAGAGATCCCCGACGACCTGAAGGAGAAGGCGGCCGAGTACCGCCAGACCCTGCTGGACACCGCCGTGTCGGTGGACAACGAGGCGATGGAGGAATACTTCGAGAAGGGTGACGTCTCGGTCGAGACGCTGAAGCGCTGCATCAAGCGCGGCACGATCGACGGCACCTTCCGCCCCGTGTTCTGCGGCTCGGCCTTCAAGAACAAGGGCGTGCAGCCGCTGCTGGACGGCGTGATCGACTACCTGCCGGCGCCGACCGACGTCCCGGGCATCAAGGTCGCCCTGGAAGAGGGTGTCGAGGAAGATCCGGCGAACCCCGCCCGCATCATCCCCGCCCGCGAGGACGCGCCCTTCGCCGCGCTGGCCTTCAAGATCATCAACGACAAGTACGGCAACCTGACCTTCGTCCGCGTCTATGCCGGCATCATCCGCTCGGGCGACACCTTCATGAACACCACGAAGGGTCACAAGGAGCGCATCGGCCGCATGTTCCAGATGCACGCCGACAAGCGTGAGGAAGTGAAGGAAATCTACGCCGGCGACATCGTCGCCATCGTGGGCATGAAGGACACCGGCACGGGTGACACCCTGGCCGACGCCGCCGACCCGGTGGTGCTGGAGCGCATGGCCTTCCCGGTGCCGGTCATCGACATCTCGGTCGAGCCGAAGACCAAGGACGGCGTCGAGAAGATGACGCTCGGCCTGCAGAAGCTGGCCGGCGAGGACCCCTCGCTGCGCCTGCGCACCGACCAGGAAACCGGCCAGACCATCCTGTCCGGCATGGGCGAGCTGCACCTCGAGATCATCGTCGACCGCCTGCGCCGCGAGTACGGCGTGGACGCCAACATCGGCGCGCCGCAGGTGGCCTACCGCGAGACGATCACCAAGGCGCACACCGAGACCTACACCCACAAGAAGCAGTCGGGTGGCTCGGGCCAGTACGCCGAGGTGAAGATCATGTTCGAGCCCAAGGAGCGGAACGAGGGCATCGAGTTCGTCAACGCCGTCGTCGGTGGCTCGGTGCCGAAGGAATACATCCCGGCCGTCGACAAGGGCATCAAGGTGCAGGCCGAGACGGGCGTGCTGGCCGGCTTCCCCACGGTGGACTTCAAGTTCTCCCTGGTGGACGGCAAGTACCATGACGTCGACTCCAGCGCCCTGGCGTTCGAGATCGCCGGCAAGGCCTGCTTCCGCGAAGGCATGAAGAAGGCCGGCCCGGTGATCCTGGAGCCGATCATGGACGTGGAAGTGACCACGCCGCAGGACCACGTCGGTGACGTGGTGGGCGATCTCAACCGTCGCCGCGGTGTGATCCAGTCGCAGGACATGGCCGGCACCTCGGTCATCGTGCGCGCCCACGTGCCGCTGAAGGAGATGTTCGGCTACATCTCCAACCTGCGTGGCATGACCAAGGGCCGTGCGTCCTTCTCGATGTCCTTCCACCACTACGACCCGGTGCCGCGCAACGTCGCCGAAGAGATCACCAAGAAGAGCGCCTAAGGGCGTGACGGTGGCCCCGCCCTGGCGGGGCCGCCCAGGGAACGGCGCCGGCGGGATGACCGCCGGCGCCGTTTCGCGTTGCGTGCTGCTCAGTCGGCGCGCAGCAACCGCTGCACGCGGGTGAAGCGGCCGGCCAGAGCGCGGCAGTGGCAGGCGACGAAGGGGGCGACGGCCTCGCACCATTCGCGCGTCGCGGCATTGGCTTCCGCCAGCCTGGTCCCGGCGGCGCGGGCATCCCGGGCCAGCTTGGCTTCGTCCACGCCCAACACCTTGCCGTCCCGCAGCTTCCAGTCGCCACCGATCATGACATCGCGCACGGCGCTGCCGTCCTCGGTCCAGACCAACTGGTTGGCGGCGTTGTTCAGCGGCAGCCAGTTCACGTGGTCGAGGTCCAGAAACACGAGGTCCGCCAGCTTGCCGGGCGCGATGCTGCCGGCATCAAGGCCGAGCAGAGCCGCCGAACCTGCCGTGGCCAGTCGGACCGTCTCGGCGGTGCCGAGCCAGTCAGCTTCCTCCGCACCTTCCCACAGCCGCGACGCGAAGGCGGCGAGGCGCATCGATTCAAACATGTTCTGGTTGTCGGACGACGAGGAGCCGTCTGTGCCGATGCCGACCGTGACGCCGGCCGCGATGGCCGCCCGGGCGGGTGCGATGCCGGATGCCAGGCGCATGTTCGCACCCGGGTTGTGCGCCAGCCCTGCGCCACGCTGCGCCATCAGCGCCAGATCCTCCGGCGTCAGCCACACGCCGTGCGCCACGCTGAAGCGCTCGGTCACCAGTCCCAGCCGGTCCATCTGGGCCAGCAGGGTGGACCCGTACTGCACCTCGCCCCCCGCTGCCTGGTAGCGGGCCTCGGAGACGTGGGTCTGCATGCGCAGGCCGAATTCCTCAGCTAGCCGCTGGCAGCCCTGCATGAAGGCATCTGAGCAGTGCAGCGGGATGGTGGGGGCGACACCCAGCTGCACGCCGGCGGCGCCATGGCGCCAGTTTCGGGCCGCGGACCCTATGGCCTGGAGGATGTCTTCCGCCGGCGGCATGCGCAGGCCGCCGGCGCGCTCGCGGTGCTGGTCCGGCAATGCGTCCAGCAGCCCTGGCGTGGCCTGGAAGAAGGTCCGGTCGCCGACCATGGGGGCCAGCACGGCACGCAGGCCGACGGCGCCGTAAGCTTCCGCCATGGCGTCCAGACCATCGGGCGTGGGGGCGGGAAATTCCGCCGCGAGGTCGAAGGCCGCGGTGCAGCCCTTCTTCAGCATCTCGACCGCCGCCAGCGTGGTGGACAGGCGCTTGTCGTCCAGCCCACGGCCGCCGCTGACCCAGGGTGCGTGGGCCAGCAACAGCGCCAGGTCCCACTTGTCGCCCGACCCCTTGGCCAGGCCGCCGTGGCCATGCGTATGCGCGTTGACCAGCCCCGGAATGACCAGGCGGCCGCTCGCATCATGGAGGGCGGCATCCGCGATGGCGGCATCGGGCGGCAGCACGGCTGCGATGCGCCCGTCCTCCACCAGCAGGGAGGCGAAGGGGGCTTCGGTCGCGTCGGGTGTCAGGACCCGCACGCCGGTGATCATCATTCGGTTCATCCGGCCATCGTCCAGACCCCTGGCGCGAATGGCAAGCCCGGCGGGGCGGGTCTATACCCCTGCCTCGCAGCGGAGAGCGGGATGACAGTCGGCATCGAGATGGGCACCACCACCACCGGGCAGCCGGCCAGCCTCGACCTGGAGGAACTGCTGGCCACCCGCCTGCTGGTGCAGGGCAATTCCGGTTCCGGCAAGTCGCATCTACTACGCCGGCTGCTGGAGCAGTCCGCGCCCTGGGTGCAGCAGGCGGTGATCGATCCGGAAGGGGACTTCGTGACCCTGGCGGACCGCTTCGGCCACCTGGTGATCGACGCGGCCGAGCATAGCGAGGCAGCGCTGCAACGCGCCGCCGATCGCGTGCGGACCCACCGGGTGTCCGTGGTGCTGAACCTGGAAGGGCTGGATGCCGACGGGCAGATGCGCCACGCCGCAGCATTTCTAGGCGGATTGTTCGATGCCGACCGGGATCACTGGGCGCCCATGCTGGTGGTGGTGGACGAGGCGCAGCTCTTCGCGCCCGCCGCCGCCGGCGAGGTATCGGACGAGGCGCGGCGGGCCTCGCTGGGGGCCATGGCGAACCTGATGTCGCGCGGGCGCAAGCGCGGCCTGGCGGGCATCATCGCGACGCAGCGGCTGGCCAAGCTGGCCAAGAACGTCGCCGCCGAGGCCTCCAACTTCCTGATGGGCCGCACCTTCCTGGATATCGACATGGCGCGGGCCGCCGACCTCTTGGGCATGGAGCGGCGGCAGGCAGAGATGTTCCGTGACCTGCCGCGCGGCAGCTTCGTGGCGCTCGGCCCCGCATTGTCACGCCGCCCGCTGCCGATCCGCATCGGCGTGGTGGAAACCGAATCGCGCGGCACCAATCCCTCGCTGATCCCGCTGCCGCAGACGGCGCCCGAGGATGCGCGGGAATTGGTGATGAGCGCGGCCGCGCAGCCGGACCCGGTGCGCCCGCCGCCAAGGCGCCCCGCCGCCCCGCCGCCGGATATCCTGGCGCAGCTGGCCCAGGCCCGCCCTGCCGCGGCACCCCCGCGTGCCGAGGCGCCACCCAGCCCGGAAGATGTCATCGCCCGCAAGGCACAGCTGGATGGCATCTTGCGCCAGATCCTGGCGGAACCGGAGGCGGCCTTCCGCAGCGTCTCCGTGCTGTACCAGGACTTCCTGGTCCGGCTGCGCATCCATGCCGTGCCGGGCAAGCCTCCCGAGATCCCGGCCTTCCGCCGGCTGCTGGCGGTGGCCCGCGCCGGCATCAGTGCCGCCGCGGCGGAAAGCGACGAGTGGGCGAAGGTGGAGGAGCGGGCCGCCACCTTGCCGGAGGATGTGCAGGGCGTGTTCCTGCTACTCGCCCGCACGGCGTTGGAGCGGGCACCTTGCCCGTCGGACGCGGTGATCGCCCAGGCCTATGGCACACGCTCCGTCGGACGGGCCCGGCGGCTCTTGTCGTACATGGAGGAGCAGGGGGCCATCGTGTGCCGCCCCGATGCCGCGGGGCGGCGCATCGCGGCGCTGGTCGGGTTGGGTTGGGAAACGGCGCCTGGCGACCCGAACGCCCCATGAAAGCGAAGCTGCCGTTCGGTTGCCTGGCTCAGGGTGGCGTGGTGCCGTGGGCGATGGCGGTGAAGTCAGACAACCGAGCAGTGAAGTCCGAACGGTCAGCCACGCACACCACGGTGGTCCGGCCGCGCGGCGTTTCCATGATGGCGAAGTAGGAACGGACCTGCTGCGCGCGCGGTGGTAGCTCGCGGCGCTGCTTGAAATCGGCCTGCAATTCCAGGCCGCGCGTGTTGCCGAAATCCACGACGCGGGTTTCGGTGATGTCGTAGACGGGGGCAAGGGCCGCCTTGGCGGCATCCTGCCACGCGCTGCCGCCGGTGATTGCGTTGATCTGCGGCTGGGTGAAGCGGGCATTCGCGGCCGTGGCTGAAAAGCCGATCTGGCAGCCGCCATCCGTGTCGGTCGGTCGCTTGACCGACAATCGCGCGGCATGCTGCTGGTCGGGCGCCTGTGCCTGCACGGCATAGCCAGCGGGCGGATCGACAATCAGGCCGGTGGCCGCTTCCCGCACCGGCGCGGCCTGCGCCGCGCCGGCCAGCAAAGCAGCCGCAAGGGTAATGATGATCCGCGTCATGGGCGCCTCCTGGTCCTGGAAGGTGACGCCCCGGTGGCCGGCTTGGTTGCGGAAGCCCTGGCTGTCAGACCTGCCGCTCAGACGCGGGCGGCAGGAATTTGTCGGTAAACATGCTCGCGGCGCTCGGTGGGTTGGCGACCCGATAGGCCTCTGCATTGACCCGGATCAGGGTTTCGGCCCGCGCCATGTCGAGGTAGCCGATGCCGTGCTGCCGGACATTGGGTGTCAGGATCGACCGGTCGCGCGTCATGGCGAAGCGGCGGGCTTCCAGCGCCGTGTCGAACAGCGCCTCGCGCTTCTGGATCGCCGCCATGCCACCGGGGATGTCGGCCAGCAGCGCCCGCAGGCCGAGGATCGAGGATTTCACAAAGGCCGCGGCGACCTGCGGGTTCTTTTCCAGCCAGTCGGCACGCGCCACGACGGCCGAGCCATAGAGGTCCAGCCCGTTCTCCGCATAGGGCCAGGCCAGGATGTTGTCCTCGGGGATGCCGATGCCGACGAGGTTGAAGTAGGTGGTGAACAGGAAGCCGGTCACCGCGTCCACCTGGCCCTGCGCGAGCATGGTGTCGCGCAGGTTGGCCGCCATGCTGGTCCAGTTCACCTTGGCGGCGTCGATTCCGGCGGCCTTGGCGAAGGCGGGAAACATCATCCGGCTGCCTTCGCCCTCGGGCGAGCCCAGCTTCCTGCCGGCCACGTCCCGTGGCCCGGCGATGCCACGGCCCTTCAGCGTGATCAGCGCCGCCGCCGTGCGGTCGAACACCTGATAGATGGAAACCAGCCGCTTGTCCGGGTTCTCGGCATTCAACTTCACGGCGGTGCTGATGTCGGTGAAGCCGAGGTCGTAGGCACCGGCCGCCACCTTGACCGCCGTGTCGCCCGAGCCGAAGCCCCGATCGATCTTCACCGAAAGGCCGTTGTCCCGGAAGATGCCCTTGTCGTCCGCCAGCACCCACATGGCGTGGTTGCCCTGCAGGGCCCAGTCCAGGGCGAACCGGACCGGTGCCGCCTGCGCCGCCGCGGGGCGGATGGCGGGAAGGGACAGCGCCGCGCCGGCGGCGAGCATCAGGTGACGACGTTGCATGGCTTGAGGCCTCCGTTTCCGCGCAAGAGGACGGGGCGGGGAGGGGATGGTCAAGCAGTGCGGGAACAGCGAAATCACCCTGCCAGATGCGGTCTGCTGCCTCCGTGGGCAGATGCTGCCCTTGCCGTGTTCAGGGGCAATCCGCAGGCGGCCGGATGAGCAGCGCATCGCGCACGACGGACCGGAATTCGCGCCGGTGCAGCTCGGACAGCACAAGCAGGCTGGCCAGCATCAGCGCCACCGGATGGACGATCCACGCCAGGGCCGCCAGTCCGAAGTAATAGGCCCGCAGCCCGGTGTTGAAATGCCGTGCCCCCCGGTTGGCGACCTCGGCTGCCACATCGGCCTGCGGCGTCCACTCGGTGCCACGGCCCAGCCCGCCAATGCAGATGCTGCAATAGTTGAACTGCCGCAGCGCCCAGGTCAGCTCGAAAAAGGCCCGGACAAAGATGAAGATCAGCAGGAACAGCCTGATCTCCCACGCGGCCGCCCCTTCAGGCACATCGGCGAAGGGTACGGCGCCGAACACCCGACGGCCGATGTCGGGCGCCCCCAGCAGGGCCACCAGGCCGCCCAGGATGAAGATGCTTGTGTTGGCCAGGAAGCTGGTGCTCGTCATCAGATTGCCGATGACGCTGATGTCGGCGATGCGGTTTTCGCGGACCAGCACCATGCGCATCCAGCGGCGCCGGTGCTGGTCCATGGCGGTGATGACGCTGCGGGCACGAATGCCCGGCACGCGGTCCACCACCATGGCGTACCCGGCCCAGCACAGCACGAACACGGCGAGGGCGAGGTAATCCAGGGTCGTCAGCGGCAGGTCCATCGCCGCTGCCTAGCATGCGCCATGCCGCGGCGGCAGCGGCTACTGCAGCGGCTTGATCAACCCGGCCTTAGCGGCATCCGCCCAGCGGCGATCCTCCTGCTGCAGGTAGCCGTGGAAGTCCCGCGGCCCGAGCATCTGCAGGTCCGCGCCGAGGTCGATGAAACGCGACCGCACCTGGGGCACCGTGATGGCCTTCAGGTTCGCGGCATGGATCATCTCTGCCACCTCCGGCTTCATGCCGGCGGGCCCGAGCATGCCGTACCAGCCGGCATACTGGTATCCGGCGAGCCCCGCTTCCGGCACCGTAGGGATCGCCGGTGCCAGGGCGGAGCGCTCGGCGGAGGTGACCGCCAGGATGCGCACGCGGTCGTTTTTCAGGTAGGAGCTGGCGGACAGGATGCTGGTCCAGCCCAGCGGCAGGTTGCCGGCGACGATGTCGTTCATCAACGGTGCGCCGCCCCGGTAGGCGATCTCCTCGAAGGTGACACCGGCCAGGCGCGCGAACTCGTTGCCTCCGTAGGAAGTTGAGGCCTCGGAACTGCCGAAGCTGACTTTGCCCGGGTTGGCCTTGGCGTAGGCGATCAACTCCCGCACGTCCTTGAACGGCGCGTTGGCCGATGCGGCGATCACCATGGGAAACGAGGACAGAAGGCTGATCGGCGTGAAATCGGCGATGCCGTCGAACGGCACGGACTGCATGGCGTATTTGTTCATGGTGTGCGTGTTGGTCACCACCGCCAGCGCATAGCCGTCCGGCTCCGCCCGCGAGATCTGCTGGGAGCCGATGACGCCGTTGCCGCCCACGCGGTTCTCGATCACCAGGTTCTGGCCCACCGTGGTCCGCAGCCCTTCGCCCAGCAACCGGGCAAAGACGTCGGTACCGCCGCCGGGTGAGTATGGGACAGTGACGTGGACGGTGCGGGTCGGCCAGGCCTGGGCCGAGGCGCGGCGCGCCAGGGCTGGCAGGCCGAGCGCGGCCAGCATCATGCAGCGGCGGGTGGACAGCATCCCGGAGGCTTCCTTCTTCCCTTGGCCGTTGCCTGCGCGGCACGGCTGTTTGTTGCAGGAAGCGTAGCAGCGCGCCGGGCACATGCAAGCGCATGCACGCCACCGCCCGGGCACGAAAAAGGCGGGGTGCCGAAGCACCCCGCCCGTGTCAGACCGCCGGAGCCGGACGGTTCAGCCCATCTTCTTCTTCAGGTTCTCGTCCAGCTTGGCCAGGAAGTTCTGGGTGTTCAGCCAGGGCTGGTCCTTGCCGATCAGCACGGCCAGATCCTTGGTCATGTGGCCGCTTTCCACCGTCTCGACGCAGACCTGCTCCAGCGCGTTGGCGAAGTCCACCACGTCCTGCGTGCCGTCGAACTTGCCGCGATAAGCCAGGCCCCGGGTCCAGGCGAAGATCGAGGCGATCGGGTTGGTGGAGGTTTCGCGGCCCTTCTGGTGCTCGCGATAGTGGCGCGTCACCGTGCCGTGCGCGGCCTCGGACTCCACGGTGTTGCCGTCCGGGGACAGCAGCACGGAGGTCATCAGGCCGAGCGAACCGAAGCCCTGCGCCACGATGTCGGACTGCACGTCGCCATCGTAGTTCTTGCAGGCCCAGATGTAGCCGCCTTCCCACTTCAGCGCGGAGGCCACCATGTCGTCGATCAGCCGGTCCTCGTAGGTGAGGCCGCGCTTGTCGAACTCCGCCTTGAACTCGGCGTCGAAGATGGTGCGGAAGATGTCCTTGAAGTTGCCGTCATAGGCCTTCAGGATCGTGTTCTTGTGGCTGAAGTACACCGAGTAGTTGCGCGCCAGGCCATAGTTGAAGGAGGCGCGGGCAAAGCCCTCGATCGACTTGTTCAGGTTGTGCTGCATCATGGCAGCGCCCGGGCCCTTGAAGTCGAACTCGCCGATTTCCTGCGTCTCACCGTTCTCGGCCACGTAGGTCATCTTCACCGTGCCGGGGCCGGGCACCTTCATCTCGACCGCGCGGTAGATGTCGCCATAGGCGTGGCGGCCGACGACGATGGGCTTGGACCAGTGCGGCACCAGGCGGGGCACGTTCTGGCAGATGATCGGCTCGCGGAAAATGGTGCCGTCCAGGATGTTGCGGATCGTCCCGTTGGGCGAGCGCCACATCTTCTTCAGGCCGAACTCCTTCACCCGCGCCTCGTCGGGGGTGATGGTCGCGCACTTCACGCCCACGCCGTACTGCTTGATGGCGTTGGCGGCATCCACCGTCACCTGGTCGTCGGTCTGGTCACGGTACTCGACGCCGAGGTCGTAGTACTTCAGGTCGACGTCGAGGTAGGGGACGATCAGCTTGTCCTTGATGAACCCCCAGATGATGCGGGTCATCTCATCGCCGTCGAGCTCGACGACGGGGGTCTTTACCTTGATCTTGGCCATGCTGATCCTCGTTTGGACATAAACGCGCAACCCCGCCGGCATCTCGGGGCCGGTGGTTGGTTGGCGCGGACCATCGCATCCGGGGCCGGGCGCGGCAAGGGCGGGGGGTGGCGACGGATGGTTCCCGTCGGCCTCGATCGGGCGTAATCAGCGCCCATGCTCAAGCGCTTCCTCGCCTATTACCGGCCGCACCGGGGACTGTTCCTGCTCGACTTCGGCTGCGCCGTGCTGTCCGGCCTGCTGGAGCTGGGCTTTCCGCTGGCCGTGCGCGGGTTCATCGATTACCTGCTACCGGGCCAGGACTGGAGCCTGATCCTGCTGGCCTCCGCTAGCTTGCTGCTGATCTATCTGCTGAACACCGGGCTGATGACGGTGGTGACCTATTGGGGCCACGCGCTGGGCATCAACATCGAGACGGAAATGCGCCGCAAGGCGTTCGACCACCTGCAGAAGCTGTCGTTCAGGTTCTACGACAACCAGAAGACCGGCCACCTCGTCGCCCGCGTGACCAAGGATCTGGAGGAGGTGGGAGAGGTGGCCCACCACGGCCCGGAGGACCTGTTCATCGCGGTCATGACCTTTGTCGGCGCCTTTGCGCTGATGTTCGCGGTGCATCCGCCACTGGCGCTGATGACGGCGGCGATCGTGCCGGCCACGGCCTGGCTGTCCACCCACTACGGCAGCCGCATGACGGCAACCTGGCAGGCCATCTATGGCCGCGTCGGTGCCTTCAACGTCCGGATCGAGGAGAACGTGGGCGGCATGCGGGTGGTCCAGGCCTTCGCCAACGAGGACCACGAACGCCGCCTGTTCGCCGAGGACAACGCCCGCTACCGCGCCACCAAGCTGGATGCCTACCGGATCATGGCCGCCAGCAATTCCATCAGCTACCTGGGCATGCGGCTGACGCAGATGATCGTCATGATCGCCGGCAGCTACTTCGTGCTGCAGGACCAGCTTTCGGCCGGGGGCTTCGTGGGCTTTCTTTTGCTGGTCGGTGTGTTTTTTCGCCCGGTCGAGAAGATCAGCGCCGTGCTGGAAACCTACCCCAAGGGCATCGCCGGTTTCCGCCGCTATACCGAGTTGCTGGACACGGAGCCCGATATCGCCGATGCGCCCGGCGCCGTGGAGGTGCAGGGGTTGCGGGGCGACATCCGCTTCGAGCATGTGAGCTTCGGCTACGGTCCGGGCCAGCCGGTGCTGCGGGACGTTTCCCTGGTTATCGGGGCCGGGGAAACGGTGGCCTTCGTGGGTCCGTCCGGGGCCGGCAAGACCACCATCTGCTCTCTGCTGCCACGCTTCTACGAGGTGGAAGCGGGGCGCATCACCATCGATGGCACCGATATCCGCGCGATGACGCTCGCTTCCCTGCGGGGGCAGATCGGCATCGTGCAGCAGGATGTGTTCCTATTCGCGGGGTCGCTGCGGGACAACATCGCCTACGGGCGGCTCGGCGCCAGCGAGGCGGAGATCCGGGAAGCGGCCCGGCGCGCCAAGCTGGACACGGTGATCGCCGGCCTGCCGGCGGGGCTGGACACGTTGGTGGGCGAGCGGGGGGTGAAGCTGTCGGGGGGGCAGAAGCAGCGGCTCGCCATCGCGCGCATCTTCCTGAAGAATCCCCCGATCCTGATCCTGGACGAGGCCACCAGTGCCCTGGACACGGAAACCGAGCGGGCGATCCAGCAGTCGCTGGCGGAACTCTCGGTCGGCCGCACCACGCTGATCATCGCCCACCGCCTGGCGACCATCCGGGACGCCGACCGCATCGTCGTGGTGGATACCACCGGCATCGCGGAGCAGGGGCGGCACCAGGATTTGGTCGCCGCCGGCGGCACCTACCGCCGGCTGCACGATGCCCAGCAGACCATGGCCTCGCCGTCCTAGGCGCTACCAGCCGCCCCGGCGGCCATAACCGTAGCCGCCGCCGTAGCCCCGGCCACCGCGGTAGCCGTTGTCATAGTATCCGCGTGGCGGGCCGCGGTGGTAACGCGGGCCGTTGTCGCTGGCGGCGCCCACCAGCAGGGCCGTGGCGAGGCCGGCGCCGGCACCGAGCGCAAGGCTGCTGCCCCAGTCCGTCGATCCGTCGGGGTTCTGGCAACCGGCGACCAACAGGCTGCCGGCGACGGCGAGGGCGGGAAAGAGGCGGCGGTTGAACATGACGGCTGTTCCTCCTGATGGGAGGAACATGACAATCCGGCAAGGCAACGGTTAGACGCAAACAAGGCATCTTCGCGGCTGGTTCGGCCGATTGCGGCGCCTTAACCTTGGCCGGCAGAAAAGGCGTTGAAGGTCTGGATGGTATAGGTGTCCTTGACCCCCGGCACCGTCTGGACCTTTTCCACCACGAACAGGCCGATGTCCTGGTCCGCGGCAAGGTAGAACTTGCCCAGCAGGTCGTATTGCCCGGACACGGAATGCATCTCGGACAGTTCCTCGATGCCATCGGCCATTTCCCGCGCCACGCGGTAGGCCTGTCCCATCTCGCACTTCACCATCACGAATATCGCCCGCATCGCCGCGTCTCCTGTCTGGCTCCGCCGCTGTTGCCACAGCCCCCGGCACGGGGGAAGGCCGGGGTGGCCTGCCGCACGGGGCTGCGATAGCTTCCCCGCCCTGGGACAAGGAAACATCGCATGGACGGCATGAAAGCGGGCAGCCAGTTGAAAGAGCGGACGGGCGGCCAGATCCTGGCGGATGCGCTGGTGGCGCAGGGCGTCACCCATGCCTTCTGCGTGCCGGGCGAATCCTATCTGGATGTCCTGGACGGCCTTTACGTCAACAGCGACCGCATCGAGCTGGTGACCTGCCGCTTCGAGGCCGGCGCCGTGAACATGGCCGAGGCCCATGGCAAGCTGACCGGGCGCCCCGGCGTGGCACTGGTGACGCGCGGCCCGGGCGCCTGCCATGCCGCCATCGGCGTGCACATCGCCATGCAGGACAGCACGCCGCTGGTGCTGATCGTCGGGCAGATCCCGTTCGAGGAAACGGACCGGGAAAGCTTCCAGGAAGTCGACTACCGCCGCATGTTCGGCTCCGTCGCCAAGTGGGTGACGCAGATCGACGACGCCGCCCGCATCCCCGAACTGATGGCCCATGCCTTTGACGTGGCCACCAGCGGCCGCCCGGGGCCGGTGGTGGTGGCGATCAGCGAGGAAATGCAGAAGCGGCGCGTGGCGGTACCTGACATCGGCCCCGCCAACATCATGGCCGCCCATCCTTCGCCGGCCGCCATGCAGCAGATGCTGGACATGCTGGACCATGCGGAGCGGCCGCTCGTGGTGCTCGGCGGCTCTCGCTGGTCCGAGCAAACGCGCCGGCGGGTGCAGCGGTTCTGCGTGGCGCGGAACCTGCCGGTGGCCGTGGCCTTTCGCCGGCAAAGCCTGTTCGACTGCCGCCTGCCGAATTACGCCGGCGACCTTGGGGTCGGCGCCGATGCCGGGCTGGTGGCGCGGGCCAAACAGGCAGACCTGATCCTGGCCCTGGGCACCCGCATCGGCGAGCCGGTGAGCCAGGGCTACACGCTGTTCGACATGGCGGGCGCCACGCCCATCGTGCATGTCTATCCGGACCAGGCGGAAATCGGCCGCGTGTACCGGCCCGCGCTCGGCATCACCGCCGAGATGAATGCCTTTGCCGAGGCGCTGGAGGCGCTGCCGGCCCCCCAGGCGCCCGCCCGCTGGGCCGTCTGGACCCAGGACCTGCACGCCGCGCGCCTGAAGCAGGCCGAGGCGCCGGACTACGAGGGGCCGCTGAATCTGGCGCGCGAGCTGCAGGCTCTGGAGAAGGTGCTGCCTGACGACACGATCTTCACCTGCGATGCCGGCAACTTCGCGACCTGGCCCAACCGCTTTCTGCACGTGGCGGAGCGGCAGGAGTTTCTGGGCCCGACCAACGGCGCCATGGGCTACGCGGTGCCTTCCGCCATCGGCGCCAAGATCACCTTTCCCGACCGCTGCTGCATCGCTCTGGTTGGCGACGGCGGCTTTCTGATGACGGGGCAGGAGATCGCCACCGCATTTCAGGCTGGCGTCGCCCCGGTGGTGATGGTGTTCAACAACGGCATGTACGGCACCATCCGCATGTATCAGGAGCGCGCCTACCCCGGCCGCGTATCCGGCACAAAGCTCACCAACCCTGACTTCAGCAAGTTCATCGAAAGCTTCGGCGGCCATGGCGAGCTGGTGCAGCGGGACGGCGAGCTGGTGCCGGCGTTCCAGCGCGCCGTGGCCAGCGGCAAGCCGGCCGTGATCGAGGTGCGGATGAACCCCGAGCAGGTGACCAACCGCGCCACCATCGCGCAGCTGCGGGCGCAGGCGACCAAGGCCTGAGGCCCAGCGTGGCGGTCAGTCGCCGACCGCCACGCCTTCCCGCCGCGGGTCGGCGCCGCCGAGCAGCCCGCCAGGCGTGACGATGATGGCCTGCAGGCCGGAGTTCATCTCGCGCGCATCCGTGATCTGGCTCCGTTCCTGCAGTGCGGGTGCCAGGGCTGCCATCGGGGTGCCGGCTTCCAGCTCCACCGCGTTGCCCACGGTGCCGACATGCGGCAGCGATACGGCGGCCTGCGGGTCCAGCCGCCAGTCCAGCAGCCCTGTCAGCGCGCGCGCGACGTAGCCGATGATGCGTGCCCCGCCCGGCGAGCCGACGGCCGCGAACAGCGTGCCGTCCCGCTGGAACACCAGTGTCGGCGCCATGGAGGAACGCGGCCGCTTGCCGCCCTGCACCCGGTTGGCCACCGGGCGCCCACCCACCTCCGGGCGGAAGGAGAAGTCGGTCAGCTCGTTGTTCAAAAAGAAGCCACCCACCATCAGCCGCGCGCCGAAGGCGTCTTCCACCGTGGTGGTCATCGAGACCGCGTTGCCGGCGGCGTCGATGATCGACAGGTGGCTGGTGCCGTATTCCGGCTGCGCCGGTTGCGGCGCCATGGCGGTTTCGCGCCAGTTGGGGTTGCCGGCGCGCGGCGTGGCGATCGCGCGGTCGGGGTCCACCAGTTGCGCCCGGCCGGTCAGATAGGTCTGGTCCAGCAGGCCCGACACGGGAACGGGGATGAAGTCACTGTCCGCCAGGAACATCGCCCGGTCCGCGAAGGCGAGGCGGCTGGCTTCCGCGACCAGCTGGGCCGCGTCCACCCCGCGGGGGTCGAGCCGCGACAAGGGGAAATGCTCCAGCAGGCCCAGGATCTGCGCCACGGCCACGCCACCCGAGCTGGGCGGCGGAAAGCCGCAGATGATGAAGGTGCGGTAGGGGCCGCACAGCGCTTCCCGCTGCTTGGGGGCATAGGCGGCGAGGTCCGCCGCCGTCATGCCGTTGCCCTGGCCGCCATGCCCCGCGACGCCGGACACGATGTCCGCCGCGATCGGGCCGGCCTGCAACGCGGCCGCGCCGCGCTCCGCCAAAGCCCGGAAGGTCGCCGCCAGGGCCGGGTTCTTCAGAAGATGGCCGGCTGGCCACGGCGTGCCGTCGGGCGCAAAGAAATAGGCCGCCGCCGCCGGGTTGCGCTTCAAGCGGTCGGCCTCCGCCGCGATCTGCGCGGCCAGCCGGGGAGAAACCGGAAAGCCCTGCTCGGCCAAGCGGATCGCCGGCGCGAAGAGCGTGGCCCAGGCGAGCCGGCCCTCGACGGCATGGGCCGCCGCCAGCATCGGCATCACGCCCGGCACGCCGACGCTGCGACCGGACAGCACGGCCTCGTAGAAGCCGAGCGGCGTGCCGTCCGGCTTCAGGAACAGGGCAGGGGTCGCCGCCGCCGGCGCGGTTTCCCGCCCGTCCCAGGCGGAAACCCTGCGGCGGCTCGCGTTCCAGTGCATCAGTAGCGCACCGCCACCAATGCCCGACGATTGCGGCTCCACCAGGGTCAACACCGCCTGGACGGCGATGGCCGCATCCACCGCGGTGCCGCCCTCGCGCAGCATCGCCAGTCCGGCCTCCGCCGCCAGCGGGTGCGCCGCCGCCACCATCTGCCGCGCGGCCTGGACCGGTGCCCGGGGTTGCGCGGGGGCCGGCTGGGCGAGGGCGGGGACAGCGCCGCACAGCAGCGCCAGGGCCAGGATGCTATGACGCATGGATGGGTTCCTCTGGGTCCAAGGCGGGCGGGCTTGCATCGGTGCCGCCGCGTGTCACCTATGCCGTCGAAACAGGAGCATTGCGATGGCCGACGACCTTCCCGAAGGCGTGAAGCGCAAGCTGGTGGATACCAAGCAGGCCTGGGCGCGGGACGGGCGCCTGCTGACCGGCGAAACCGCTGGGCACGACCAGCGCCTGCCCCCCGGCCAGCGGCTGGTGCGGGATTTCCCGGTGCTCGACCTCGGCATCCAGCCGGACGTCAGCACGGGCACCTTCCGCCTGGTGGTGGACGGGCTGGTCGAGAACCCGGTGACCATGGACTGGGCCTGGCTCCAGGAAATGCCGCAGGAACAACGCGTCAACGACATTCATTGCGTCACCCAATGGTCGCGCTACGACAACCGCTGGAGTGGCGTGCCGGTCGGCGCGCTGCTGGATCTGGTCCGCCTGAAGCCAGGAGCGAAGTTCGTGAGTTTCGAGGCCCATGACGGCTACACCACCAACCTGACGCTGGAAGATTTCGCCCGGCCGGAAAACCTGTTGGCGCATTCCTGGGAAGGCGAGCCGCTGAGCCGGCAGCATGGCGGGCCGCTGCGCGTGGTGGTGCCGCACCTGTATCTCTGGAAAAGCACGAAGTGGGTGCGCCGCATCACCTTCCTGAACCATAATCAGCCGGGCTTCTGGGAAGTCCGCGGCTACCACGACCGGGGCGACCCCTGGATGGAGGAACGCTATGGCTGAACCCACCCGCCGGCGGCTGCTGGCCGGACTGCCGTTGCTGGCCGCCGCCGCCCCGGCGGCTCGCGGCTTCGACTTTCGCTTTCCGGCGATCGAAGGCGGGGAGATCGATCTGTCCGCGCATCGTGGCAAGCCGCTGCTGGTGGTCAATACCGCCAGCTTCTGCGGCTTCGCGCCGCAGTTCGCGGCCTTGCAGAAGCTGCACGAAACCTATGCCGCGCGCGGCCTGCTGCTGGTCGGCGTCCCGTCCAACGACTTCAACCAGGAAGCGGCGGACAATGAGGCCGTCAAAGCCTTTTGCGATGCCGAATTCGGCGTCGACTTCCCGATGGCCGCCATCAGCCATGTGAAGGGTCCGCAGGCGCACCCGTTCTTCGCCTGGGCCGGGGCGCCGAGCTGGAACTTCTTCAAATATCTCGTTGGCCGGGATGGCGGCCTGCGCCAGACCTACCCTAGTGGCGTGGAGCCCCAGTCGGCGGCGCTGGTGCGCGCCATCGAGGCCGCGCTGGCCTGAGGTGACCGTTTCGTAACGCGCAGGGTTCCGGCGCCGGTGCCATAGCTTTCCGGACGCTTCCGGAAACCTTCCACGATGCCGCAGCCTTCCGATGCCTCCGCAACTCCGGAGGCATCCCTGATCCGCCACCCCGGCGTGGCGTCCTTTATCGGCAGCCGCAGCCTGTCCGGGCTGGCCTACCAGATGCAGACCGTGGCCGTTGGCTGGCAGATCTACGAGCTGACGCGCAGCCCCCTGGCACTTGGCCTTGTCGGTCTGGCGCAGTTCCTGCCGATGGTGGTGCTGGCCTTCCTATCCGGCCATGTGGTGGACCGCTTCGACCGGCGGCGCATCGCCGCCATCTGTCAGATTCTGGCCGGCCTGGGCGCCTTGGTCTTCGCCTTCGCTTCGTTTCGCCACGTGGTGACACCGGGCCTGATCTACGCGTTGGTCGCCTTCCTGGGTGCCGTGCGGGCTTTCGAGGGGCCAAGCCTGCAAGCGCTGCTGCCCGGGCTGGTGCCCCCCGCGCTGTTTTCCCGCGCCGCGGCCTTGTCCTCCTCGCTCTTCCAGACGGTCACCATCATCGGACCTTCCGTGGGCGGCCTGCTGTACGGCGTGGGAGCCGGCTTCGTGTACACGGTGGTGGCGGCGATCTTCGCTGGCGCGGCCGTGTCGCTGCTGCTGGTCCGGCAGCGTCAGCCGGCCCGGCCCCGGGAAAAGGTATCTCTGGCCACGGTGTTCGGCGGGCTGGTGTTCATCCGGTCGCGGCCGGAGATCATGGGCGCCATCTCACTGGACCTGTTCGCCGTGCTGCTGGGCGGCGCCACGGCGATGCTGCCGCTCTACGCCCACGACATCCTGCACGCCGGGCCCTGGGGGCTGGGCATCCTGCGCGGTGCCCCGGCGGTGGGCGCCCTGACGGTATCCGCCTGGCTGGCCCGCCGGCCGATCAAGCGGCATGCCGGGCTTCTGATGTTCGCCGCCGTCGCGGTGTTCGGCGCGGCTACCATCGTCTTCGGGCTGTCCACCTGGCTGCCGCTGTCGGCTGGCGCGCTGGTGGTGCTGGGGGCGGCGGACGTGGTCAGCGTCGTGGTGCGCTCCACCCTGGTGCAGCTGCGCACGCCGGACAACATGCGGGGCCGGGTGGCGGCGGTGAACCTGCTGTTCATCGGCACCTCCAACCAGCTTGGCGAGTTCCGCAGCGGCTCGCTCGCCGCAGTGATGGGGCCGGTCGCCGCGGTGGTTCTGGGCGGCGTCGGCACCATCCTGGTGGCCGGGCTGTGGATGCGCCTGTTCCCACCGCTGCGCCACCTGCAGCGGCTGGACGAGGACGTGGCCTGAGCCGTCAGTCCCCGAAGCGGTTGCTTTTCGGGAAGCCGTTGGGCGGCTGGCGGCCGGCACCGGCCCGGTTGCCGCGCCAGGTGGTCAGATCAGTTTCCAGCCGCACCCGCTCGCCGATTTTCCAGGTCAGGCCGGCGCTGGCGGTGAAGACCTTGACGTCGGCCAGACCGCCGTCCTTGTAGCCCTGCAGGGCGACGCCGCGGCCGCGCGTCATTTCCGGCAACTGCTCCAGCGGGAAGACCAGCAGCTTGCGGTTCTCGCCGATCACCGCGACGCTGTCGCCCGCCGCAGGAATACAGCAGGCCGCCTCGCCACCCGGCTCGATCACCAGCACCTGCTTGCCGGTGCGCTTCTCGGCCACCAGGTCCTCGCTCTTGATGATGAAGCCGCGTCCGTCGGTGGAGGCCAGGAGGTGCTTCACGCCGTCCTTCCAGACAAACAGCGTGACGACATCATCCTCGTTGGTCAGATCCACCATCAGCCGCACCGGCTGGCCGTCGCCACGGCCGCGCGGCAGGGTGTCGGCCTTGATGGTGAAGCACTTGCCATTGGTGGCGAACAGGCACAGGCGGTCGGTGGTCTGGGCGTGCAGCATGAAGCGCAGCCGGTCGCCTTCCTTGAACTTCTGCTCGTTTTCCGGTGGCACGTGGCCCTTCAGCGCGCGGATCCAGCCCTTCTCGGACAGGATCACGGTGATGGGCTCGCGCTCCACAAAGGCGCGCTCGTCGATCACCACGGCAGCGGGGGCGGCGTCCAGCGTCGTGCGGCGGCGGCCGACCTCGGTGTCCTCGCCGAACTTCGCGCGGGTCGCCTCGATCTCCTCGGCGATGCGGTTCCAGCGCTTGGTTTCGCTGCCCAGCAGGCCCTGCAGCGCCTTCTGCTCTGTGGAAAGCTTCTTGTGCTCGCGGCGGATCTCCATCTCCTCCAGCTTGCGGAGCGCCCGCAGCCGCATGTTGAGGATGGCTTCTGCCTGGGTGTCGGTCAGCTCGAAGGCGGCGATCAGCGCCGGCTTCGGATGATCCTCCTCCCGCACGATGCGGATCACCTCGTCGAGGTTGAGGTAGACGATCAGGTAGCCGTCCAGGATCTCCAGCCGGCGCGCGATGGCGTCCAGGCGGTGCTGGCTGCGGCGCACCAGCACCACGTGCCGGTGGTCGAGCCAGGCCCGCAGCACGGGGCCAAGGCCCATGACGCGCGGCGTGCGCTCGGCATCCAGCACATTCATGTTCAGCGAAATGCGGTTCTCGAGCTGGGTGGCGCGGAACAGCGTTTCCATCAGCATGGCGGGCTCAATCGTGCGGGTCTTCGGCTCCAGCACGATGCGCACCACGTCCGTGCTTTCGTCCCGCACGTCGGCTAGCAGGGGGAGCTTCTTTTCTTCCAGCAGCTGCGCGATCTGCTCGATCAGCCGGGACTTCTGTACCTGGTACGGGATTTCCGTGACCACCACCTGCCAGGTGCCGTTCTTCAGCGCTTCCCGCTCCCACCGCGCCCGCAGGCGGAAGCCGCCGCGGCCGGTGGCATAAGCCTCCCGTACCGCTTCCGGCGGCTCGATCAGGATGCCGCCGGTGGGGAAGTCGGGGCCGGGGACGTGGCGAAGCAGGGCGTCGATATCGGCGGCCGGGTTGCGGATCAGCTCCAGCGCGGCGGCGCAGAGCTCGCCCGCATTGTGCGGCGGGATGCTGGTGGCCATGCCCACCGCGATGCCGTTGGCACCGTTGGCCAGCAGGTTGGGGAAGGCCGCCGGCAGGACGATCGGCTCCTGCTCCTCGCCATCGTAGGTGGCGCGGAAATCGACCGCGTTGTCCTCGATGCCTTCCAGCAGCGCCTGGGCCACGGCGGTCAGCCGGGCCTCGGTGTAGCGCATGGCGGCCGCGTTATCGCCGTCGATGTTGCCGAAGTTGCCCTGGCCTTCCACCAGCGTGTAGCGGGCGGCGAATTCCTGGGCGAGCCGCACCATGGCCTCGTAGATCGAGGCATCTCCGTGCGGATGGTACTTACCCATCACGTCGCCGACGATGCGGGCGCATTTCTTGAAGCCGCCTGACGGGTCCAGCCGCAGCTGGTGCATGGCCCAGAGCAAGCGGCGGTGCACCGGCTTCAGCCCGTCCCGCACATCCGGCAGCGAGCGCGCCGTGATGGTGGACATCGCATAGGCCAGATACCGCTCGGACAACGCCGCCGAGAAGTTGGTGGGCAGCTCGCCGTCCTGCGGCAGCAACGTCAGGTCGTCGGGCATGGTGGGCTCCCTGGCCAGTCGGGCATGGTGGTGGTCGTGCTGCAACGGGGGCTAGCGCATCGGGGCGTCGAAGGCCAGAGGACAAGAACGAAACGTAAACATGAAGCGGCCATGCAGCCGGATGGCGTTACAAGGCGTTCCCAAGGCGACCGGCTTTTGACGTCGGCAGCAGAAGGACCATCGCCATGAGCATTTTCGGCTCCATCATGTCCAAGATCTTCGGTCAGAAGCCCGCGGCGGCGCAGGACACCGCCGCCCCGGCCTCGACCGACACGACCGCGGCGCCCGCGCCCGCCACCCCTGGCGTGCCGTCCGGCGCTACCCCCTCGGTGCCGACCGGCGAGAACCCCACCGCGGCGACAACGATGGGCGGCGCCCAGCCGACGGTGGACGTCGACGCCGTGCTGACCGAAATGGCATCCAAGAACGGCCAGTCCCTGAACTGGAAGCAGTCCATCGTCGACCTGATGAAGCTGCTGGACCTGGACAGCAGCCTGCAGGCCCGCAAGGAGCTGGCGCAGGAGCTGCACTACACCGGCGATACCAATGATTCCGCCAGCATGAACATCTGGCTGCACAAGCAGGTGATGAAGAAGCTGGCCGAGAACGGCGGCAAGGTGCCGGCCGACCTGCGCGACTAAGCAGGCCCCCCACTGCGGAACCACGCACCCAGCGCGAGCCAGGGGCGTGGGTCCCAGTGCCGGACACCGGAACCGGAAGTGGAGGGGAGGACCCAGATGGGTGGCATATCCGGTGGCCCCTCCACCCGGCCGTAGCCAATGGCTGCGGTCTTGCGCCCCAGGACAGCCGAGGCCGGCGCCTTGGCGGTGAAGGCCAGCATGACTGGCGCTGCGGCCCGGATGCGCTGGCACAGGCCGGGGACGTCATAGGCGTCGACGGGCAGGTCAGCATCATTGCCCGACGCATGCTTCGCCAAATCCGTCAGCCCGATCCCGAGTATTGGCAGGCGTGGGAAATCCCGGGGTGTCCAGCGAGATGGCGTGAAGCCGGCTTCGGCCAGGATGGGCCAGAAGCGGTTGCCGGGATGGGCGTAGTAGGCGCCGCGAGCAGCCGAAACCGCCCCCGGCGCGCTGCCGCAGAACACCAGCCGCAGCCCTGCAGGCAAGACGTCCGGAAGCACAGGATCTGTCACGACAGCAGATCCGCGACCCGATGTTCCAGCCGTTCCCGCGCCGGCGGCACCGGGCGGTTCCGCGCCCCGAAGGCATCGCGCGCCAGGAAGTGACCGGTCAGTCGCAATCCCTGCAGCCAAGCCTCCGGATCGCGCTCGGCCTGGGCGCCGTGCAGGAAGGCGGGCAGGGGCAGCAGGCGCCCGGCGAAGGGCGCCGCGGCGGGGTCGCTCACCGCGCGTCCCGTCCTGGGCGACACCCAGTTCAGCGCCTCTGTCGAGCCCGTGGCGGCGCACCGGGACAAATCCAGCCCATAGCCCAGTGCCTCCAACAGGGTCATCTCCCACCGCACGTATTCATCCACCAGGCCGATGCCGCCCGTGTGCAGATGGGCCAGCAGCGGCAACAGCGCCGCGAAGACGCGCGGATGGGGTTCACGCTCGGGCAGGGTGTCGGCGGCGAGAGCGCAGGCGGAATTCAGCAGGGCGAGGCCCAGCGGGTCGTCCATCGCCAGCGCGGCGGTCGGGTGCACCATCTCGCCGGTGAGGTGCCCCAGTTGTTCGGCCAGCCGGCCCACCCAGTGCACTTCCACTAGATTGCCCGGCTGCCACAGCCCCGCCTGGGCGCGGGACGAACCACCTTTCGCAAGTCCGGCGAAGCGCCCGTGCTCCTCGGTCAATACCGAGATGATGGCGCCGCCTTCGCCGTAGGGCCGGGCCTCCAGCACGATGGCGGGGGCGTCCCACTCCATCGGCCTGGCGTCAGCCGATGTCTTCCAGGCCGATGGCGCGGATGCGGGCACGCTCCTCGTCCCAGCCCTGCCGTTCCTTGACGTTGAGGAACAAGTGCACGCGGCGGTCCAGCAGCGTTTCCAACTCCGCCCGGGCGCGCCGGCCGATGTCCTTCACCTTGCTGCCGCCATCACCGATCAGGATCGCCTTCTGGGATGCGCGGCCCACGTAGATGGTGCAGTCGATGCGCACGGAGCCATCGCGCCGTTCTTCCCACTGCTCGGTTTCCACCGTGGCGTGGTGCGGCACCTCCTCATGCGTTTGGCGCAGGATCTGCTCGCGCACGATCTCCGCCGCCAGCATGCGGTCCGGCAAGTCGGACAGGTCGTCCTCGGGGAACAGGTAGGGCCCGAAGGGAACATGGGCCGCCATCATGTCCAACATGCGCTGCAGGCCGTCGCCGGTTTCCGCGCTGACCATCATGGTTTCCGCGAACTGGATCTGCTCGTTCAGCGCGGCGGTCAGCGGCAGCAGCCGCTTGGTGTCGATCAGGTCGGTCTTGTTGAGCACCAGCCAGACCGGGGCGCGCGAGCGCTTCAGGACAGACAGGATGGACTGCAGCGCTTCCGTCAGCCCGGCACGGGCATCGACGACCAGCAAGGCCAGGTCGGCATCCTGGGTGCTTTCCCAGGCCGCGGCGACCATGGCGCGATCCAGCCGGCGGCGGGGCGAAAAGATGCCCGGCGTGTCGGCCAGCACCAACTGCGCCTCGTTGTGCATCACCACGGCGCGGATGCGGAACCGCGTGGTCTGCGGCTTAGGCGAAACAATGGAGACCTTGCTGCCGGTCAGCCGGTTGACCAGCGTCGACTTGCCGGCGTTCGGCGCGCCGACCACGGCGATGATGCCGCAGCGGGTCCGGGGGGCCTCGGTGGGCGACGGGGGGGAGGCCTCGGGGGTGTCGGTCATAGCCTCAATTCACAATGCTGCCAGCCAAGCTTCCGCCGCGGCCTGTTCCGCCGCGCGCTTGGAGTCGCCATGGCCTTCCGCGGCGCGGCCGGCGGCCAGCACCGATACCACGAAAACCGGCATATGGGACGGCCCCGTGGTCGAGACCAGGCGGTATTCCGGCAACCCCTCGGCCCGGCCCAGGGTGTATTCCTGAAGCCGGCTCTTGGCCGACATCGGCGGGGTGGGGTCGGCGGCGATATGCGCCACCCATTCGCGGCGCACGAAGGCCTGGGCCGGTGCAAGCCCGCCATCCAGGTACATCGCGCCGATCAGCGCCTCGGTCGCATCCGCGATCACGGTCGCGCGGCCGCGCAGGCCGGTGCGGCCCTCGGCCGGAGGAATGCGGAGCACGGCCGGCAGCCCGATGGCGTCCCCGACCTTGGCCAGGGTTTCCGCCGCCACCAGCACGGACAGCCGCTTGCCGAGCGCGCCTTCGCGCTCGTTGGGAAAGCGCTCGGACAGCCATTCCGCCATGGCCAGGGCCAGCACGCGGTCGCCAAGAAATTCCAACCGCTCATTGGAATCCAGCATGTCCCGGCGCGGATCGGCGGCCGATCGGTGGGTCAGCGCCTGGGACAACAGGGCCGGGTCGCGGAACGTGTAGCCCAGCCGGAGTTCAAACCCCGGCTTCACCGGACCGCCGAGAACAGGCGGTTCCACCGGATGGCGAAGGGCCAGGACCAGACTTCCCACCAGGCGGAGGAACCATCGACGGAAAAGAAGATCATCTCCGCGCGGCCGACCAGGTTTTCGACGGGCACGAAGCCCACCGCGTTCATGGCGCGGCTGTCCAGGCTGTTGTCCCGATTGTCGCCCATGGCGAAGACGTGGTTCGCGGGCACCAGGAACTCGGTGGTGTTGTCGTAGGGGCCGTCGTCGGTCGCTTCCAGGATCTCGTGCTGCCGCGGCGCGGCGCCGGGCGAGGCGGGCAGGGCCTCGCGGTAGCGTCGCACCGTGATGCGCGGGCCGTCGCCCTCGACCGTGTAGAGGCCGAGCGATTCCCGCGGCACTTCCTGCTGGTTCACGTACAGCCGGCCGGCGCGCACCTGGATGCGGTCGCCCGGCAGGCCGATGATGCGCTTGATGTAGTCCGTGCTGTTGTCGCGCGGGTACTTGAACACCGCGACATCGCCGCGCGCCGGCAGCGAGCCGAAGATGCGCCCCTGGAACAGGTCCGGGCTGAAGGGCATCGAGTGCTTGGAATAGCCGTAGGCGTATTTCGACACGAACAGGTAGTCACCCACCAGCAAGGTCGGGATCATGCTGCCGGAGGGGATGTTGAACGGTTCGAACGCCACCGTGCGGATACCGATGGCGATCAGCCCGGCATAGATGACGGTCTTCAGGCTTTCGCCCCAGCCGCCGGCTTTCTTTTTCGTCGTCATGTCAGGGATAGCGCCAGGCCCCGCTTCGGTCTGCCGCGACAGCCGCTGCGACCACGATGTGCGGGGTAGAGCGCGCTGCGGAGCGAAATGTCAAGAAACCGGCGCATGGGCCAAGCCGAAGGCCTCCGCCAGGAGGGTGATCGAGCGACGGCGCGCGGCGGCATCGTGCATCGGGCACAGCAGCGCGATTTCCTGGGCGCCGACCTCGCCGGCCAAGGCCAGCAGCCTGTCGCGGAGCTGCTCCGGCGTGCCCACCATGGCGCGGGGCCGGGCCTGGTCCAGCCGGGTCCGCTCGGCATCCGACAGCGGATAGGCTTCCGCCTCGGCCACGCTGGGCAGCGGTGCATAAATCCCGCGGTCGCGGGACAGCTTCCAGACCTCGCGGGAGCGGTACAGCCGGTGGGCTTCCGCTTCCGTGTCGGCGCACAGGGCGAAGACTGCGATCGCTGCCTGCGGCGCCGCCAGGCGGCCCGGCAGCACGCGGAAGTGCTGGCGGTACAGGGCCAGCGCCCCGGCGGTGCCACGCCCATCGGTGATAAAGGCCGCGAAGCAGTATGGCAGCCCCAGGATGGCGGCGAGCCGCGCGCCGTAGTCGGAACTGCCCAGCATCCAGACCTGCGGCGCCGTCGGGCCCGCCGGCTGTGCCTCGACGCTCCGGAACGGGTGGTCCACGGGCAGCCCTTCGCCGAGCCAGCCGATCAGATCCTGCACCTGCCGGGGGAACTCGTCGCCCGTCTGCTGATAGGCCGCCGGGTTCAACGCAAAGGCAGTCCGCCCGTCGCTGCCGGGCGCGCGACCGACGCCAAGGTCGATGCGGCCCGGCGCGATGGCTTCCAGCACACGGAACTGCTCCGCGACCTTGAGCGCCGCGTAATGCGGCAGCATCACCCCAGCCGAGCCAAGGCGGATGCGCCGCGTGGTCGCCGCGATGGCGGCCATCAACACTTCGGGGGCCGTGCCCGCGTGGCTGGCGCTGCTGTGGTGCTCGGCAAGCCAGTAACGCGCGTAGCCCAGCTGGTCCGCCAGCCGTGCCAGCTCCAGCGTTTCCCGGATGGCGTCGGCCGGGTCTCGCCCGGACACGACGGTGGATTGATCCAGGATCGACAAGGAAAGTGCCATGACCCCAGGTTAGCCGATGCGTGGCCTGCGGGAAGGCCGCCTTGGTTTCGGACTTCAATCGCCGTGGCGATGCGTCGTCCCGTCCAGAGGTCCCTCGACCAGCCAGGCATCATCCTGTTGCCGGGCGAAGTCGGGTCCCAGCGGCGCCTTGCCCGATCCGTCCGGGAGATCCAGCACATAGGTCGGCCATGCGAGCCCGGTCAGCCGCCCGCGCAACTGCCGGAGCAGCCGGCGCCCTTCCGCAATGGGCACCTCGAACCGGGCCGTGCCGGGCGCGCGGTCGAGCTGGTGCAGATAATACGGCTTCACCTGATGTGTGAGCATCGTGCGAAACAGGTTTTCAAGGGCTTCAGCGGTATCGTTCACGCCACGCAGCAGCACGCTTTGGCCCAGCAAGGTCACTCCGCCCAACCGCAGCCGTCGCAATGCCTGAGCCGCCTCGGCCGTGAACTCCCGCCCATGGTTGGCGTGGACGCAGAGGAAAACTGCTTTATGCGTTGATAATGCAGCTATAATATCGTCATTGATGCGTTCGGGTGCGGCGACTGGAACGCGCGAATGCAGGCGGATGATATCGAGGTGCGGCACCGCAGACAGGCGTTCGATCATGTGCCGCAAACGACGGGACGAGAGCATCAACGGATCGCCACCGGTGAGGATGGCTTCGCGAACCGTCGGCGTCGCGGCGAACCAGTCCAACGCTGCATCCAGTTCCGCTTCCGTCAGCAGCCCGCCATCCGGTCCCACCACCTCCCGGCGGAAGCAGAAGCGGCAATATACGGGGCAGGCGAGCAGCGGCTTGAGCAGAGCACGGTCCGGGTATCGGTGCACGACGCCTTTGACCGGCGTGAAGGGTGCATCGCTGGTCGGGTCACTGCGCTCGCTCGGCAAGGTGACCAGCTCTGCCGCGTTTGGCACATACTGCAGGGCAATAGGGTCGCGCGGGTTGCTCCGGTCGATCAGGGCCTGCACCGTGGGAGTGATCGCCATGGCGTAATGCTCGGCCACCCTCTCCAACCCTGCCTGCGCTTCTGGCGAAACGAGTCCGGCCTGGACCAGGGCGGCGGGGTCGCGCAGCGTGCGCGGCTTCAAAAGCTGTGGGGCGTCGGGCATGGTCGCGCGGCCTTACGCCTGGAAGACCCGACGCCGCAATGCCCGATGCCCTGGATTCACTGCCCGAATGGCACCCAAGCCGCCTTGCCGCCCGCCTCCCGGCATTGCGGGCCAGGGCCCGTCTGCTGGCCGCCACCCGCTCTTTTTTCAACCTTCGCGGGTACACGGAGATCGAAACACCGGCCCTGGTCCCGGCGCCCGGAATGGAAGTGCACCTCGCGGCCTTCCGTACCGCGTTCCGGCCACTGCTGGGCGGGGCTGACCAGCCGCTGTGGCTGCGGACCTCCCCCGAGCTGGCCATCAAGCGCCTGCTGGCCGGCGGCGCTGGGCCGGTCTTTGAACTTGCCCGGGTGTGGCGCAACGGCGAGGTCTCGTCGCGGCACGGGCCAGAGTTCACCATGCTGGAATGGTACCGGCCCGGCGCCGATCTGTGCTCGCTGATGCGGGAAACCGAAGCCTTCCTGAAGGCGGTGCTGCCCGCCAGGGTCCGCCACGGCGCCACAGCCACCGATCTGTCGGGACCGTTCGAGCGCCTGACCGTGGCCGAAGCTTTTGCCCGTCACTGCGACGGCATCGACATCCTCGCCACGGTCGATGCAGCCGGGGCGGGCGATGCGGCGGCGCTGCGCGAGGCGGCCATGCGGGCGGGCCTTCCGCCGCGGGGCGAGGAAGGTTGGGAGGACCTGTTCTTCCGCCTGTTGCTTGAAAGGATCGAGCCGCGGCTGGGCCAGGCGCGGCCGACGTTCCTGACGCACTGGCCCGCGCCCCAGGCGGCGCTGGCGCGGCGTGATCCGGCCGACCCCCGCGTGGCGCTGCGCTTCGAATTGTTCGTGGCCGGGCTGGAGCTGGCCAATGCCTTCGACGAACTGACCGATGCCGCTGAGCAGGCAGAGCGCTTCGCCCATGATGTCCGGGAACGCGAGCGGCTGTATGGCGAGGGCTGGCCGGTGGACGAGGACTTCCTGGACGCCCTGCGCCACGGCATGCCGGCCACCGCCGGCATCGCCATGGGCTTCGACCGGCTGGCGATGCTCGCCGCCGGCACCGATAGCATCGAGGACACGTTGTGGCTCGGCCGCTGGCCTTATTCGAGGGACTGACCCGCGTCGGTCGCCAGCATCGGCCGCCATTGGCCGCCCATCAGGATCTCGCTGGGCTGGAACCGCGCCTTGTAGGCCATCTTGCGGCTTTGCGGCACCCAGTAGCCCAGGTAGGCGTAAGGCAGGCCCAGCTGCTGGGCGCGCCGCACCAGCCAGATCACGGCGAAGGTGCCAAGCGAACGGCGCTCAAGCTCTGGGTCGTAAAAGGAATAAACGGCGGACAGGCCATCGCTCAGCTGGTCCGTCAGGCACGCGGCGACCAGGCGCCCTTCGGCATCGCGGAACTCCACCACATGGGTGGTGATCGGCGTGTCCTCGATCATGGCCCGGTAGTCGTAGAAGCCCATCGACGCCATGTCGCCGTCGTTGTGGCGGGCCTGCTGGTAGCGCTGGAACAGGTTAAATTGCTCGGCCGTCGCTCGGGCGCCGGCTTCCTGCATCGTCAGGTCGGCATTCGCCCGCTCCACCCGCCGCTGCGTGCGGTCCGGCTGGAAGCCGGCCGCGACGATGCGAATGGGAATGCAGGCCCGGCATCCCGAGCACACGGGCGAATAGGCGATGTTGTGGCTGCGGCGGAACCCCGCGCGCGACAGGCGGTCATGCAGCACCTCTGAATCCGCGCCGGTCAGCTCGGTCACGATCTTCCGTTCCGTCCGGCCTGCCAGGTAAGGGCAGGGCATCGGCGCGGTGGTGTAGAAGAACTGCGGACGGCGCGTGGTGCGGTGGAGCATGGTTGCCCCGCCACTTTCCCCGCACCGCAGGGCCGGCGCAATGCCCAGGATAGGACTTTTGCGGGCTTATCCAGGCTCCAGGCGCAGCAGCCCGCCGCTCTGGGCGGGAACTGGCGCCAGCGGAAGCAGCAAGGCGCCGTCCGGGGCCTGGCCACCCCAGATGGGGTTCTGGTCGGCCCAGTGGGTGGACAGTGGATGGCCGGATTGCCCGGTGCCGATGATGGCCGCCACCCCGTCCGGTGTGGCCAGGTCGAATACCGCGCGCAGTCCGGCACCCTGCACATGCGCGAAATCGCCGCCGCCCATGCCACCACGGCTGATCGTCTGATCGTCACCGCCGGTTGGGCCGCCGATCCGCGTCCAGTCCCGCAGCAACGGGATCAGGCGCAGCAGGGGGTGCTCGAAGCGCGCCACATGCGCGGTTCCCCACCGCCATGCCGCGATATCCGGTCCGAACTGCTCGGACAGGGTCGCCACCGCTTGCTCCAGCGCGCGGGCCACCAGGGCGTCGCAGGCTTGCGGGGCGGGCCCGGCTTCGTCGGCAGGGCGGCACCAGTGGGCACCCGCCCCATCGCGGGCCAGCACGAAGCGCAGGAATTCCGGCGTTGCCCGCCAGGCTCCCTCGGGCACACCGCCCATCGCCAGCGCCATGTCGGCCGCCACCCGCCACCAGGCATTGAAGATCAGCGGCTGCGGGGCGGAGGCAAGCATGTCCCCGTCCCAGCCCAGCAGCAGGTCGCGCGCGGCCCCGGCGGCGCCGGGCGGGCGGGGAATGGCGCGCAGCACCGGCAGCATGTCCCGCGCGAACAAGCTGACCGTATCGCGCTGCATGGCGGCCAGGTCATCCGGCGCGTGATGCCGCCGCTGGCCGAGCAGGTCGAGAATGCGACGGAAGCGCCAGTCGCCAAACCAGTCACGGCCCAGATAGGGCTCGGCGCCGGCCCGCTGCACGCGGTTGTTGGCATTGGCCAGCACACCACCCGGCGGGTTCTCCACATGCGGCATGGCGTCGAACGGAATCCAGCCGGTCCAGTCATGGCTGCCGTCCCAGCCCGGCGCGGGGAGGGTACCGTCGCCGGCACGGCGCACCGGGGTGCGCCCGGTGAGAAACATGCCGATGCCGCCGTCCCGCGCCGCCACCATCAGGTTCTGCGCGGGCGCGGTGATCAGCGCCGCAGCGGCGCGCGCGCTGCCCAGCGAGGTGGCGCGGTTCAGGGCGTGCAGGCCCGCCGCGGCCGTGTCGCCAGGAGCGAGGTTGGCCATCTGGACCGCCAGCACGGTGTCGCCCGGGGGCGTTGCGTCGAGGTCGCTCACGACCGGCCCGTGGCGGGTTTCGCGCACCGTCAGCACTTCAGCGTCCTGCCCCCGGATGCCGATGCGTTCCTGGCGGGATGTGAAGGGACGGGGACCATCGGGGGTCTGGTACGCGTCGGGGCCTGCCAGCCGCTCGATGAACACGTCCTGGGTGTCGGAATGGGTCGTGGTGAAGCCCCAGGCTACCCGGTCGTTGCGGCCGATCACCACGAAGGGGACGCCAGGCGAGGTGGCGCCCGCCAGCATCCGCGCCGGCTGGCCCGGCATCGCCGCGATCTCGATGCGGGCGAGGTACCACAGGATCGGTGCCTGGAAGCCAAGATGGGGGTCCGACGCCAGCAGGGGCTGCCCGGTGGTGGAGCGTTCCGCCGCCACGGCCCAGGCGTTGGATGCCGTGCTCGGCAGCGGGGCATCGACCGGGAATGTTGGCACGGCGGCCGCCAGCCGCGCCAGATGGGCGGCATCCGGCAGCCCGGCTAGGTCAGGCCGCCCGGGGCTTTCATCCGCCGGCCAGAGTTCCGCGAGCCGTTCCGGCGTCAGGATGCCAGCCAGCCGGGCACGTTCCAGTTCCAGGCGCCAGTTGCCGGACAACCAAAGGCCCATGACCTTGGCCCACAAGAGGCTTTGCCATGGCTCCCAGGGTTCCGGGGCGCCGAGGGCGATGAATTCCGGTGCCGCCAGCCGGCCGCGCGTCTGCAGCCAGCCATTCACCCCACGGGCATAGGCATCCAGCATGGCACGGGTATCGGCCGGCAGGGCGCCGTAATCCGCCCGTGCGCTTTGCGCCAAGCCGAGCGTGCGGCTGAACCGGTCCAGCCGCAGCGCGGCCGGGCCGGTCAGCTCCGACAAACGCCCCGAAGCGCCGCGCCGCAGCGCTTCCAGCTGGAACATGCGGTCCCGGGCATGCAGCCACCCGAGCGCCTCGGCCGCATCCAGCTCGTTGGCGGCACTGATGCGGGGGATGCCGTATTCGTCCTGCACGATGTCCACCGGCACGGACAATCCCGCCAGGGCGAAGCGGCCCGATTGCGGCGGCAGCGTGCCCCACAGCAGCCCGCCGACGGCAACCACCGTCAGCAGCGCGAGGATCAGGACGGCGATGACGCCCCGCAGAAAGAAGCGCCTGAGGCGGCCCGGACGGCTTTGCATGCCGTCCGTGTAGGATGCCCGGGCGGCGCCGACCAGATGCTTGCATCGCGCGGCCATGCAACCGACCATGGCGAACATGGCCGCACCCCCCGATCCCCTGCTGCGCGCCGCGGCGGAGGCCCGCGGCCGCAGCGCCGAACTGCGCGTGGCCGAGCGCCTGGTGGAGGAAGGGTGGCGGGTGCTGGATCACAGGGCCCGCACCGCCGCGGGGGAGATCGACCTGGTGGCCGAGCGGCAGGGCGTGCTGGCCTTTATCGAGGTGAAGGCCCGCGCGACGCTGGTGGACGCGGCTTACGCCCTTGGGGCACGGCAGCGGCACCGGCTGATGGCGGCCGCCGAGATCTGGCTCGCTTCCCACCCCGGCCATGGCGAGCATGGCATCCGCTTCGACGTGATGCTGACCGACGCGCAGGGCGGCATGCGACGGATCGCGGATGCCTTCCGCCTAGGCGACTAGCTTCACTGCCGCGATGATGACGATGGCCTGGGCATAAGGGTATTCGTCCGTCATCGTCAGGCTGATCTGCGCGCCGAAGCCCACGGGGGTGATGGCATCCAGCCGCTTGGCGGCGCCGCCGGTCAGCCGCAGGGAGGGCTGGCCCGAAGACAGGTTCACCACGCCCAGGTCGCGCCAGAACACGCCCTGCCGGAAGCCGGTGCCGAGCGCCTTGGCCGCGGCCTCCTTGGCCGCGAAGCGCTTGGCATAGGTGCCGGCGCGCAGCTTTTCCGTGCGGCTTTCCGCCTTGCGGCGCTCCAGCGGCGTGAACACGCGCTCGATAAAGCGGTCGCCGTGGCGGGCAAGGGCGCGCTCGATACGCCGGATGTCGCAGATGTCGTTGCCGAGGCCGATGATCATGCCCCGGGCATAGCCTCAGCCCTTGGCGCGGTCCACCTGGGCAATGCCGGGGCAGGTGCGCAGCGCCGCCACGACTTGCGACAGGTGCCGCAGGTCCGTGACCTCCAGGTCCACCATGAGCTCCGCGAAATCGGCGGCGCGGTGGGTGAAGCGCAGGTTGTGCAGCTTGCCCTGCTGCTTGGCGATGGCCACCGTCATGGCGGCGATGGCCGCGCCCTCGTTGCTGGTCACCACCTGCAGCCGGGCGAGGTGGCCGTTGCCCGAGCCCACCTCGTAGTCCCAATCCACGTCGATGAAGCGTTCCGGCGTGGAAGCAAAGGATTCAAGGCTGTGGCAGTCGTTCTTATGGATCGTCACGCCCTTGCCGGTGGTGACGATCCCCAGGATGCGGTCCCCTGGCACCGGGTGGCAGCAACCGGCGAACTGCACTGCCATGCCCGGCACCAGTCCGACGATGCCGGAAGCGCTGTCACGCCGCCGCTCGTTGCCGGTGCGCATGACCGTCGAGCCTGGCTTGCCGCGCGCCCGGGTAAGGGGAAGGTTCTCATGCGGCCGGGGCGGACCCTTCAGCTCCGGCACCGCCGCGTGCAGCACCTCGCGCGGCGACAGGTTGCCGTTGCCGACGGCGACGCACAGATCCTCGAAGCTCGGCTGCTTGAACGCCTTGATGGCCGGCTCGACCATCTTCTCGCTGAAATCCAGACCTTCCTGGCGGAAGGCCTTGGCGATGGCGCTGCGGCCCTGTTCCTGGAACTCCGACCGCTGGCGGGCCAGGGCGAAGCGTTTGATCCGCGCCTTGGCCTTGCCGGTGACGACGAAGCGTTCCCAGGCCGGGTTGGGCGTGCCGCCGCGCGCCGTGATGATCTCGATCTGGTCGCCGTTTTCCAGCTGGTGGCGGAGCGGGACAATGCGGCCGTTGATCTTGGCGCCAACGCAGGTGTCGCCCACCTGGCTGTGCACCTGGTAGGCGAAGTCGATCGGCGTGGCGCCGCGGGGCAGGGCGATCAGGTCCCCCTTGGGCGTGAAGCAGAACACCTGGTCCTGGTGCAGGGCCAGCTTGGTGTGTTCCAGGAACTCCTGCGGCTCGGACGCCGTTTCAAGGAGTTCCAGCAGTTCCTTGACCCAAGGATAGCGCCGCTTCTGGGCCGGCGGGGTGGTGCCGTCCGGTGCCCGGCCCTGCTTGTACATCCAGTGCGCGGCCACGCCGTATTCGGCGACCTCGTGCATTTCCGGCGTGCGGATCTGCACCTCGATCTTGGCGTTGCGCCGCTCCGGCACGGAAACGCCGGTGTGCAGGCTCTGGTAGCCATTGGGCTTGGGCGTGCTGATGTAGTCCTTGAACCGCCCCGGAACGACGCGGTAGGCCGAATGGATGGCGCCCAGCGCCGCATAGCAGTTGGTGCGGTCCGTCGTCGTGATGCGGAAGGCCATGATGTCCGAGAGCTGCTCGAATTCCACCTTCTTCTCATGCATCTTCAGCCAGATGGAATAGGGCGACTTTTCGCGCCCGTTGACCTCCAGCAGGGGTACGCCGGCCTCGGCCATCTTGGCCCGCACGTCGGCGGCGATGTCGTCGATCAGGTCGGCGCCCTGGCCGCGCAGAAAGGCGAGGCGGGCGGTGATGGTCTGGTAGGCATCCGGCTGCAATTCGCGGAAGGAGAGGGATTGCAGCTCGGTCTTCACCGCATCCATGCCGATGCGCTGAGCGAGCGGCGCGTAGATCTCCATGGTTTCCCGCGCCACGCGCGCCCGCTTTTCGGGCTTCGGCACGAAATGCAGCGTCCGCATGTTGTGCGTCCGGTCGGCGAGCTTGACCAAGAGGACGCGGATGTCCTCGCTCATCGCCAGCACCAGCTTGCGGAAGTTCTCGGCCTGCTTGGTGCGCTCGGACTGCAGTTCCAGCCGCGTCAGCTTGGTGACGCCGTCCACCAGCTTGGCGATGTCGCTGCCGAAACGCTTCTCGATCTCGGCAAGGGAAACGCCGGTATCCTCGACCACGTCGTGCAGCAACGCGGTCGCGATGGTCGCCGTGTCCAGCCGGTAGCCGGCCAGGATGCCGGCCACGGCCAGCGGATGCGTGATGTAGGGGTCGCCGTTCTCGCGCGCCTGGCTGGCATGGGCCGTGGCTGCCAGGTCGTAGGCGGCTTCCAGCAGGGCAACATCGGCGCGGGGGTCGTAGGCGGCAACGCGCCGGGCAAGTTCGGTGCCCGGCGTTTCGGCATGGGGGGGGGCGACAGGCGCGGTCAAACCGTCAGGCGCGCGCGGCGCCGGGTCAAAACTCGGCCCGGCGCCCGGTTTCAATGTCGCCCCCGCCCGGTCAGCGGCGGCCGCCGAGTTCGGCGGCGATCGCGGCTTCGATGTCGTCGCCGGACAGGTCGTCCGCGCCGGCATCCGGCAGCGGCTCCTCGTTCACGTCCATGACGCCGAAGATGTTCTCGTCCGTGGCGATCAGGTCGATCACCTCTTCCTCCACCGGCTCCGGCTCCGGGGCGCGCAGCAGGGACTTGATGAGGTCCTGCTCCAGGCCCGGCAGTTCCACGGTGTCGTCGGCGATCTCGCGCAGCGCCACGACCGGGTTCTTGTCGTTGTCGCGGTCGATCGTCAGTTCCTCGCCGCGGCTGATGTTGCGGGCGCGCTGGGCGGCCAGCAAAACCAGCTCAAAGCGGTTCGGAACCTTCAGGATGCAGTCTTCGACGGTTACGCGGGCCATGGTGCGGCCTCCAACTCATTCATCTTAGCGGAACCTTGCAGATAGCCATCGGAGCCGCGAAACACAAGCTCAGAGCGGCCGCATCGCTTCTTCCGGCAGGCCGCGCAGCAGTTCCTCGACGCTGCGCCCCAGCGAGGGATGCCGCCAGCCCGGTGCCACCTCCTGTAAAGGCTGCAACACGAATCGCCGCAGATGCGCGCGCGGATGCGGCAGGATGGGGTCCGGCCCCGCGCGGACCGTGTCGCCCATCGCGACGATGTCGAGGTCCAGTGTCCGCGGGGCATTGGGGTAGGCGCGGACCCGGCCGGCGGCATCCTCGATGGCCTGCAATGCGGACAGCAGTACCGGGGGCGGCATGTCCCCCTCGCAGCGGGCGACACCGTTGACGTACCATGGCGCCCCTGGGGTGGGCGGCACCGGCGCGGTCAGCCACCAGCGCGACAGGGCGGAAACCATCAGTCCGGGGATGCGCCGCAGGGCCTGCGCCGCGGCCTCGCAGGTCGCGCGCGGCTCGCTGCCGTCCAGGCCTGGCAGATTGGCGCCCAGCGCGATCAGGATCATGCCCGGTGCGCGTAGTCCGGCTCGCCCGCCAGGGCCTCCGGCGTGTCGAAGTCGCGCAGCACCGCGCCGTCCGGCATCTCCACCTCCGCCACCCGTTCGGCATGCTGGCGCAGCAGCGCGCGCGCGCCGGCATCGCCAGTCAACGCCATCATCTGCGGCAGGTATTCGCGGGACCACAGCACCGGGTTACCCGGCTGGCCATCAAAGGTGGGGGCGACGATGGCGCGCCCTTCCTCGGGGTCAAAGGCGGCGATCAACCGATCAATCGCCCCGCCGGTGACCAGAGGCATGTCGCCCAGGCAGACGGCGACGCCCTCGGCACCCGCCGGCAACGCCGCGAGCCCGCAGCGCAGGGAGGCCGCAAGCCCCTCCGCATGATGCTCAGCATGCACCATGGTGACGGGGCGGCCTTGCAGCGCTGCATGCACCGCGGCGGCGTCATGGCCCGTGACCACGATCACCGGGCGGGCGCCGGAAGCCAGAACGTTGTCGACCACGCGCGACACCATCGGCCGCCCGGAACGGTCCTGCACCAGCAGCTTGTTGACCTCGCCCATGCGGCTGGACCGGCCCGCCGCCAGCACCAGCGCCGCAACCTGCCGGGGCCGGCGCGGCGTGGCGATCGGCGCCGCGCCACGGCCCGCCTGCGCACGGGGCAGCGGGCGCGACTCGATTTCCTTCAGCAAGCCGCCGACGCCCATGCGCATCACGTCGCGGCCGGCCACGGGTAGGCCGGCGAAGAGGCGTTGCAGCACCCAGTCGAAACCGTTCAACTTTGGACTGCGGGCGCAGCCGGGCAGCACCATGGCGGGCACATCGCCCACCGCCCCCAGGCAGATCAGGTTGCCCGGGTCCACCGGCATGCCGAAATGCTCGATCCTTCCGCCGACCTGTACAATGGCCGCGGGTCCGGCATCGCGCCGGTCCACCACCGCGGATGCCCCGGCGACAAGCAGCATCTCCGCCCCATCGGACAGGAGTTGCCGCAAGGCATCGGCGATCGCCCCGGCCTCGTGGGCGCAGCGGCGCGGCGGCAGCAGCGTGCCGGTCAACCCGGCCACGCGCTCCTCCGTCGCCTCCACGGCGCCTTCCATGATGCTTTCCTTCAGGCCCGGCAGCTCGGTCAGCACCAAGCCGACCTTCAGGGGGCGGAAGGGATGCACCGCCAGCATCGGGCCTTGCCGCATCAATGCCTCGGCCTCGGCCAGTACGCTGCCGGCCATGGCAAAGGGAATGACCTTGACGGTGGCCAGCATTTCACGGGGGGAAACCGGCGTGTAATCCGGCAGGGTCGCCAACGTCAGGCTCTCGTCCAGCGCGTTCAACGCGTGGACCCGAGCCGCGTCGACAACCAGCAGGCCGGTGACGGTGGATTGCAGGTTCACCCGCCCCGTCGCGGCGCGGGTGCGGGCCAAGCTCGGGCCCATCAAGGCTTCGCCAACCCGGTGGGCGGCGTCGTTTTCCGTGACATCGCCATCTTGCAGGCGGGCGGCGACAACGTCTGGGCGGCCACTTTCCCGCAGAGCCGCGACCGCGCCGGCGTCCAGCACCGTGCCCTTCTTGATGACGCGTCCCGGCAGGCGGACGGTATGGGCCAGAATGGCGCCCTCGGCTTCCGCCAGGGGGGTCGGGCCGAAGATCATGCGGTTGGCCCGCCCAGGGCGGCCCCGCGACGCCGGGCGACGATCTGCGCCAGCACGGACAGCGCGATCTCCGGCGCTGTGACCGCGCCGATATTGAGCCCGACAGGCGCGGCGATGCGGGCCAGCGCTGCCTCGTCAAGCCCGGCCTCGCGCAGACGGTCGAGCCGCTTGGCGTGGGTCTTCCGGCTGCCCAGGGCACCGACATAGAAAGCGGGGCTGCGCAACGCGACTTCCAGCGCCGGATCATCCAGCTTGGGGTCATGCGTCAGCGTCACCACGGCGGTGCGGGTATCCGGCGCCAAGGCCTGCAGGGCGTCATCGGGCCATTCGTCACGCAACACCACGTCGGTGCCGAACCGCTCCGTGGTGGCAAAAGCCCCGCGCGGGTCCACGACCGTGACAGCGAAGCCGCAGCCAGCCGCCATCGGCACCAGCGCCTGCGCCACGTGCACGGCGCCCACCACGATTAGCCGCAGCGGCGGATTGTAAGGGTGAACAAACCAATCCGCCCCTGCGACGGTCAGGCTGCTTGCCTTGTCCAAATCCAGCGCCGACTTTGCTGCATGAACAAGAGGTTCCGGCGCATTGTCATCCGGATATAGGAACTGATGACCCGTGCTGAGCTCGGTCAGGACGGCCACCGGCCGCGCGGCCAGACGGGCTTCGCGCAGCCGCGCCAGAAAAGCCGCTTTCACGCCAGCTTCTCCACGAACACCTTGAGCTTGCCGCCGCAGGCCAGCCCAACTTCCCAGGCGCGCTCGTCGCTGATGCCGAAGTCCAGGAGCTGGGGGGCACCGCTGTCCATCGTCTGGCGCGCGACATCGGCCACCGCCCCCTCGATGCAGCCCCCCGACACGCTGCCGGCCATGCGACCGGACGCCGTCACCGCCAGCTGCGAGCCGGCCGGGCGAGGTGAGCTGCCCCAGGTCTCGACAACCGTGGCGATGGCCACCGTCTCACCCTCCGCCAGCCAGTCGGCGGCGGTTGCCAGGATATCCTCCTGGTTGGTCGCGGCATGGGCGCTCATGGCATTCTCCCGCGGGCATGCGGCGCCGACAGCGTTTCCACCAGCGACCGCAGGCTATCGATGTTGTGGACGGGGCGATGCTCATGAACCAAGGGAAGCATCGTCCGCACGCCCTGGGATTTCGGTTGGAAGCCGGCGTAGCGCAAGAGCGGGTTGAGCCAGATCAGCCGCCGGCAGGATTGCCGCAGCCGGTCCGTGGCGGCTGCCAGGCGGGCCAGTTCCTCGGCCCCGCCACGCTCCAACCCATCGGTGATCAGCAGCACGACGGCGCCCTGGCCGAGCACGCGGCGCGACCAGTCATGATTAAAGCGGTCCAGCGCCTCGCCGATGCGGGTGCCGCCGGACCAGTCGGGTACCACCTGGCCCACCATCTCGAAGGCCACTTCCGCGTCGCGGTGATGCAGCTGCCGGGTGATGTTGGTGAGCCGCGTGCCAAACAGGAAGCTCGCCACACGGTCCCGGTCATTGGTCACCGCATGAACAAAATGCAGTAGAATCTGCGCGTAACGCGACATGCTTCCCGACACGTCGCAGATCACCACCAGGGGTGGCGGACGCGTCACCCGCTTGCTGTGGCGGATATCCAGCACTTCTCCACCCTGGCGGAGGCTGGCACGCAGCGTAGCGCGCAGGTCGGCGCGGCGGCCGTTGGCATCGGGTCGGAAGCGGCGGGTCGGGCGCGCGTCCAACGGCAGCACCAGGCGGCGGATCTCCTGCTTCGCGGCATCGATCTCGGCGGCCGTCATCGCGTCGAAGTCCATTCGCCGCAGTTGTTCGCCGCCGCTGACGGTCAGGACGGCGTCAAGCCTGGCTTCGCCGGGTGGCGGCGGTGCGGCCGTGGCGCTGCTGCCCAGCGCTTCCGATACGCGGCGGGCGGCGGCGGGTGCACGGTCGAGCTGTTCGCCAGCTTCCGTGGCGCCGCGTGCTGACGGGTCGGGTGCCCGCCAGAACAGGTCGAAAGCCTGATCGAAGATCTCGAAGTGCTCGCGCCGATGCACCAGTGTCGCGCGCAGGGCTGCCTTGGCTTGGCGGTGGTCGCCGATGTCCACCCGGGTCAGCGCCTCGCCACCCGCCAGCAGCTCGGCCGGCCCCAGCGGCAGGCCGGCCCGGCGGAGCATCCGGCCGAAGCCAAGCAGGTTGCCGGCGAGGGCGCCGCCGCCGGGCATAATCAGAACGGAACGGTCACGGCCGGCGGGGCCTTGACGGCTTCCAGCAGCCTGGCGGCCTCGGCGCCGCGCAGCTTGGCGATGTCGTCCTGGTACTTCAGCAACGCCCCCAGGGTATCGTCGACCAGGAGAGGCTCCAGTTCGGTGGCATCGAGGGCCCCCAGCGCCGTGGCCCAGTCGATGGTCTCCGCCACCCCGGGGTACTTGAAAAAATCGCCGTCCCGCACGCGCTGCACGAAGTCCACGACCTGTGCCGACAGCTTGGCCGGCAGGCCGGGGGCCCGGCGGTCCAGGATCGCGCGTTCCCGGGCAGCGTCGGGGTAGTCGACCCAATGGTACAAACAACGGCGGCGGATCGCATCGTGCACCTCGCGCGTTCGGTTGCTGGTCAGCACGACGATGGGGGGCGTTTCCGCCCGGATGGTGCCGATTTCCGGGATGGAGAGCTGGAAGTCGGCCAGGATCTCCAGCAGAAATGCCTCGAACGGTTCGTCCGCCCGGTCCAGTTCGTCGATCAGCAGCACCGCCGGGGTGCCGGTCAGCGCCGACAGCAGCGGCCGTTCCTGCAGAAAGCGCCGGTCGTAGATGCCGGCCTCCAGACTGGCCCGATCGGCTTCCCCGCTCGCCTCCGCCAGCCGGATGGCCATCAGCTGCCGGGCATGGTTCCATTCATAGGCTGCGGCCGACAGGTCCATGCCGTCATAGCATTGCAGCCGTACCAGGCGCCGGCCGAGGCCCGCGGCCAGGACCTTGGCGATCTCCGTCTTGCCGGTGCCCGGTTCGCCTTCCAGAAAAAGCGGGCGCCCCATCGCCAAGGCGAGGTGCACTGTCGTCGCCAACGCCCGGTCGGCGACGTAGCCGCCGGCCGCGAGCAACTGCTCCGTGGCTTCCACCGAGGCGGGCGGGGTCATCCGCATCACCCGCGCAGGAACAGCACGACCAGCAGCACCAGCCAGATCAGCGTGCCGCCCCAGAAGGTCAAAGGCAGGCCGAAGATCTCGGTGGGCACCAGCGACAGGACCGACAGCGCGGCGGGCTGGCTCGCCGGGCGGGGCGGGGCGTAGCCGCGCGGCGACACGGGCTGCTGGCCGCCTTCCATGCCGGGCGGCTTGTCGCCCGCATGCTCGGACAGGCCGGCGCCGATGATGGTCGCCGAGCCCAGGCGCTCCAGCGGCGACGAGTCACCGATCTCCGTGCCGGGGGCAGGGGTCGGCACCGTGCCCTCGGGCAGCACAGCCTCGTGCGACGGGCGGGGCGTGGCGGGGGCGTCCTGGGAAGCCGGTGCCGCCGCCGGCTCGGCCGGGGTGGAGACATAGGCGGCGAAGCGGTCGAAGAATTGGTCGGCCATCTGCTTGGCGGTGCTGTCGATCAGCCGCGCACCCAGCTGCGCCATCTTGCCACCCACCTGCGCCTTGACGTTGTAGGTCAGCAGCGTCGTCGTGGGGCCGAGCTCGCGTAGCGCCACGTCGGCGCCCCCCTTCGCGAAGCCCATGGCACCGCCGTTGCCTTCGCCGCCGATGGTGTAGGACTCGGGCGGGTTGATGTTGGTGAGCTGCATCTTGCCCGCGAACTTGGCGGCCATCGGGCCCAGCTTCACGGCTACGCGGGCCTGAAAGGAATCGTCGCCCGTCCGTTCCACCGTCTCGCACCCCGGGATCGAAGCGCGCAGCACCTCGGGGTCGTTCAGGCCCTGCCATACGGTTGCGCGGGGCGCCTCGATGCGCCGTTCGCCGGACATTTCCATGGCAGCTACTCCCAGAGGTTCGGTCCGCCTGCGGCGGTTCGCGTCGTGTCGGTCAGGATCAAGCTAAGGCCGGATGGCCCGCCCGCAAAGCCCGCCCCCGCGGCCATGGCCGAGGGCCGGGCCGGGTGTTAGGTGTGGGCGAAACGTCCCTCAAGGAAAAACGATGCCCTACCTCATCGCCGATGACCTGCCCGACGCCCCCGCCGGCCAGCGGTTCCGCACGCTGCTGGAGCGCCCGCAGATCCTGCGCATGCCAGGGGCGCATCTCGGCATCGCCGCGCTCCTGGCGAAGAAGGCGGGGTTCGAGGCGCTCTACATGTCCGGCGCCGCCATGACAGCGACCATGGGCATCCCCGACCTCGGCATGATCACGGTGGATGACGTCGCCTGGCACATCCGCCAGGTGTCCCGCGCCGCCGGCTTGCCGGTGCTGGTGGATGGCGACACCGGCTATGGCGAGGCGCTCAACGTCATGCACATGGTCCGCGCCTTTGAGGAGGCCGGCGCCGGCGCGGTACACCTGGAAGATCAGCTGCTGCCCAAGAAGTGCGGCCACCTGAACGACAAGAAGCTGGCCGATGCACGGGACATGGCGGCCAAGGTGGCGGCGGCTCGCAAGGCCCGCCGCCACCTGTATCTCATCGCGCGCACGGATGCCGCTGCCAGCGAAGGCATGGATGGCGCCGTGGCCCGCGCCAAGCTGTACCTGGAGGCCGGCGCCGACGCGATCTTCCCCGAGGCGCTGACCACGCGCGAGATGTTCCAGGAATTCGCCCGGCGCATGCCGGGCGTGAAGCTGCTGGCCAACATGACTGAGTTCGGCCGCACGCCTTTCTTCACCGCCGAGGAATTCGAGGCGATGGGGTATTCCATGGTGATCTGGCCGGTCAGCCACCTGCGCGTCGCGGCGAAGTCGATGGAGCAGCTGTATGCCGCCATCCGTCAGGACGGCGGCACGCACAACATGGTGGACCGCATGCAGACGCGGGCCGAGCTGTACCAGACCATCGACTACCACGCCTACGAGTCGCTGGACGCCACGCTGGTGGCGACGGTGGTGCCAGAGGCGATGCCGCAGCGCGGCTGACACCTCAGGCCGGCGGCAGCTCCACCGCATAGCTTTCCACCGGTGGCACGCTGCCGATCATCTTGCGGCCCTGCAGGAACTTCGCGAATCGCTCATACCGGTTGCGGTCCAGCGCCGCCGGGCTGAGCGAGAAGCGATCCGCCGTATCCGCGAAGGCACGGCGGTTCAGCTCGTTGTCCAGCTCGCGGCGCGGGCCGGAGATGAACATTTTCCAGCTTTCCTCGCGGTTGTTGAGCAGAAAGGTGGTGGCGCTTTCCAGGGCGTCCATGAAGCGGCGGAGCACGGGGTCGCGCACGCGGTCCTTGTGCGCCACGTAGATCAGCTCGTCATAGATCGGCATGCCGTGCTGCTCGGGGTAGAAGGCGCGGCCGGGGCGGCCCTCGATGTCGAGCTGGTGCAGCTCGAAATTGCGGAAGCCGCCCAGGATGGCATCCACCTGCCCGGACATGAGGGCGGATGACAGGCCGAAGTTGACGTTCACCAGCGTCACGTCCTTCGACGACAGCCCGACGGTGCCGAGAATGGTGTCGATCGCCACCTCCTCGAACCCCGCGGTGCTGAAGCCGATCTTCCTGCCCTTCAGGTCTGCCAGCGTTTTCACGGCGCCGTCCCGCAACACCGTCAGCGTGGACAGCGGCGTGGCGACCAGGGTGCCGACACGGGCCAGCGGCAGGCCCTGGTCCACCGCCAGGTGCAGGCTCTTCTGGTAGTAGACGCCGAGATCCGCCTGCTTGGCGGCCACCAGCCGGGGCGGGTCGTTGGGGTCGGCGGGGGCGATGATGCGCACCTCCAGCCCGGCCCGGGCGAAGTGGCCGCCCTCCTGCGCCACCACGATGGGCGCGTGGTCCGGGTTGACGAACCAGTCCAACATCAGCGTCAGCTTGGCGGGCGAGGGCGCCGCCGGGGTGGTCTGCGCCATGGCGGCGGAGGCCGGCAGGGCGAGGGCGGCCAGCCCGGGCAGCGCCCGGCGGGTGATCAGGCTCATCGGTCTGCTCCATCGAGAAGGGCATCAGGCTGCCAGGGCAGGGCCCTGCGCAGCAGGAGGTCGGTCACGAACCACAGCGCCATGGCCATGGTGGCCAGAATGGCGAGGGCGGCGAACATCACGTCAGTCTGGCTGCGGCCGTTGGCCTGCAGCATCGCGTAGCCGAGGCCCGAGGAGGCCCCGACCCATTCCCCCACCACCGCGCCGATCGGCGCCACGGCGGCGGCCACCCGCAGGCCGGACGCGAGGCCCGGCAGTGCCGCCGGCACCCGCACCCGCCACAGCACAGCGGCGCGGCTGGCGCCCATGGTGGCGGCGAGATCCAGCCACCCCGGCTCCGTCCGCCGTAGCCCGTCGTAGAAGGCGGTGGCCACGGGAAAGAAGATGATGATGGTGGCCATGGCGATCTTGCTGGCCATGCCGAAGCCCAGCCACAGGGTCAGCAACGGCGCGATGGCGAAGACCGGGATGGCCTGGCTGGCGATCAGCAGCGGCAGCAGCCAGCGCCGCCCCTCGCGCCAGGCGGTCAGCAGCAGTGCGGTGGCCATGCCCAGCAGGCTGCCGAACAAAAGGCCCAGCAGGATCTCGGTGGCCGTGGTGCCGGCATGGCCGACCAGCAGGTCCCACCGCGTCCACAACACGTTCCAGACCCGCAGCGGGGAGGGCAACAGGAAAGGCGGCACCGCCGTCCAGCGCACGAAGCCTTCCCACGCCAGCAGCAGGCCGATGGCAGCGATGATGGCCCTCATGCCGCCTCCGACAGGCGTTCCAGCAGCTTGGCCTGGGCGGCCAGCACGGCGGGGTCGGCCGCGGCGCGCAACGGCGGCGTGGGGGGCAGGGGCAGCTCCTCCGCCACGGCGCCCCCTGGCCCCGGGCGCAGGACCAGGATGCGGTGGGCCATGCGCAGCGCTTCCAGCGGGTCATGCGTCACCAGCAGCACGGTGCGGCCGGCCAGCAGTTCGGCCGCCAATCCCTGCAGCCGGTGCCGGGTGGGGGCGTCCACGGCGCTGAACGGCTCGTCCATCAGCACGAAGGGGCGGTCGTCCATCAGCGTGCGGGCCAGGGCGGCGCGCTGGCGCATGCCGCCGGAAAGTTCCGCCGGGCGGGCGGTGTCCCGCCCCGCCAGCCCCACCGCCGCGATCAGCCGGTCGGCGCGGGCGCGGTCCGGGCGCTCGCCCCGCAGCCGGGCGCCGAGCATGACGTTGGCGCGCAGGTCCAGCCACGGCATCAGGAGGTCCTGTTGCCCCATCCAGGCGATGCGGCCGGCAAGGGGGCGGCCGTCATCCGGCAGCAGGCGCGCTTCGGGCGGCAAGGGGATCAGGCCGGCCAGCAGCCGCAGCAAGGTGGACTTGCCGACGCCGGATGCGCCGAGCAGCGCCGTGACCTGGCCAGCGGCGAAATGCAGCTCGCAGGCATCCAGGATGGCGCGGCCGCCAAGGCGGATCACGGGAAGGGACACGCCCAGGCCGGGCGCGACAATGGCCGCCATGCGAAACCTCCGATCCCTTCGCCGGCATGACCCGGATCAGGTTCAAGGGGTCGCAGGGCCTATCCCTGCCTCTCAGCCTCAACAAAGGCTCCCCCCGGATGCCGGCTTCTAGGCACGGCCGCGCGTTGGATGCAAGTTCCCAACGGCTTGGCCCCCAGCAGCAAGGACGACCGCCCCGTGGACCACCTGTCGACCACCGATGCCGGTCCGCTGCTGATCGCGTCCGAGATCTATCGCGGCTCCTCCTATGGACCGAAGCACCCGCTGGCGATCCCGCGTGTATCCACGGCGGTGGACCTGATCCGCACGCTCGGCTGGCTGGACCCGGCCCGCTTTATCGACAGCCCCATGGCGACGCCGGCGCAGTTGCGGCGCTTCCACACGCCGGACTACGTGGCGGCGTTGCAGGCGGCCGAGGCGGCGCAGGCCGTGCCGCCCGAGGTCCGGGAGCGGCACCACATCGGGGCGCATGGCAACCCGGTGTTCCGCGAAGTGTTCCGCCGACCCGCCACGGGCTGCGGCGGCGTGATCCTGGCGGCGCGGCTGCTCGCGGAGCGAGGCATCGTGCATGTGCCCGGCGGCGGTACCCACCACGGGCGGGCGGACCGGGCCAGCGGGTTCTGCTATCTGAACGACGCCGTGCTGGGACTTTTGGCCTGGTTGGACCAGGGGCTAACGAACATCCTCTACATCGACATCGACGCGCATCACGGCGACGGGGTGCAGGATGCCTTCGCCGATGACCCGCGCGTCTTCACGCTGTCGGTGCACGAGGCCGGGCGCTGGCCCTTCACGGGCGCTTTGGCGGACCGCGCCGGCGGCCATGCCCGCAACATCCCGGTGCCGCAGGGGCTCAACGACAGCGAGATGGACTGGCTGCTCCGTCACGCCATACTACCGGTGGCCCAGCATCTGCGGCCCCAGGCGATCATGCTGCAATGCGGTGCGGATTCGCTGGAAGAAGACCCGCTCGCCAAGCTGTCGCTCTCCAACAACGCTTATTGGGCCGTGGTGCGGGCGGTGATGCCTTTGGCACCGCGGCTGTTGGTGCTGGGGGGCGGTGGTTACAATCCCTGGTCCGTGGGGCGGTGCTGGGCCGGCATTTGGGGGGTGCTGAACGGGCGGGAGCCACCGGTGCGGCTGCCCTTCGCGACGGAGTCGGTGCTGCGGGGCCTGGTGTACGGCCGCGCGGCAGGCCGCAACCCGCCGGAACACTGGTTCACTACCCTGCGGGATGCCCCGCGCGAGGGACCAGTTCGATTAGAAATCCGCCATCTGGCGGCGGCGACGCTGGAAGGGCTGCCCGTGGCGGGCGGGGCCGTGGCATAAGCATGCGCATGCGCCGCCGCCTCCTGCTGGCCCTGCCAGCGCTCCTCCCCATGATCACCGCTGCCCGGGCCCAGACGGGGCCACAGCCGGCCCTGCCGACCGAGAAGCTGGTGATCGTCACCCGTGACGGGACGCACCACGACTTCGAAGTCGAGATGGCCCTGACCGCCGACCAGCAAACGGTGGGACTGATGTTCCGCCCGGAGGTGAAGCCGGACGGCGGCATGCTGTTCGACTGGGGCGCGCCGCGCGACAGCGCCATGTGGATGCGCAATACCATCACATCGCTGGACATGGTGTTCATCAACGCCGATGGCCGCATCCGCCGCATCGCCGAGCGCACGGTGCCGCTGAGCCTCGCCACCGTGGAAAGCCGCGGCCCTGTCCGTGCCACGCTGGAGCTCGCCGCCGGAACCGCCGAGCGGCTGGGCCTGCACCCAGGCGACCAGGTGCGGCAGCGCATCTTCGGCAACGCCCCCTAGCCAAACGTCAGGGGCACCACGAACGTCTGGCCGAAGCCCGGCAGGGCGAAGTCCTCCGCCGGGATGCCGGCGGCGGCGAGCGCCACGCCCGGAGCGTGCGCGGGGGCATCGATCGCTTCCTGGGTCAGCTTGAAGGTGCCGAAGTGCATGGCCAGGGCCTGCCGGGTGCGCAGGGCCTGAAAGGCGCGCACGGCTTCCTCCGGGTTCATGTGGACCTGCTGCATGAACCAGCGCGGCTCATAGGCGCCGATCGGGATCAACGACACGTCGAACGGACCGGCGAAGTGGCCGATCTCCTCGAAATGCGCGCCCCAGGCCGAATCCCCGGTGAAATGCAGCCGCCCGCCGCCGGCCCGGATGGCGAAGCCGCCCCACAGCGTCCGCCCGCGGTCGAACAAGCTGCGGGCGCCGACGTGCCGCGCCGGCAGGAAGGTCGCCACCGCCCCGCCCGGCAGGGCGGCGTCCTGCCACCAGTCCAGTTCCAGCACGTCCCGCAGCCCGTGCTTGGCCAGCAGCTTCGCGTTGCCCAGTCCGGTCACGATCCGGGTCGTGCCGCGCGCTTGCAGGCGCCGCAGGGTAGGGATGTCGCAGTGGTCATAGTGGTTGTGGCTGAGCAAAATCGCATCGACCGGCGGCAGCGCGTCCAGGTCCAGCCCCGGTGCCCGGACCCGCTTCGGGCCGGCAAAGGAGAAGGGGCTGCACCGATCGCTCCAGATCGGATCGGTCAGCAGGGTCGGGCCGCCATGGAACCGGATCAGGAAGGTGGCATGGCCGACAAAGGTAATCGCCACATGTCCTTCCGGCGGCAAGGCCGGCGGCGGGAAGGGCGGGTCCTGCACCTGCCTGGGCCAGGGCGTGCCCTGGTTCCGCTCGGCGAACAATCGCCGCAGTTCCGCGCCGCTCGGCCCGGCGCGGCTGCCATCGGGATTGAGGAACCGACCATCGCGCCGCTGCGCCCCCCTGGGCCGCGGGCGGGCCGGCTGGCGTGGCACCGGGGCGTCGGTCATCGGGCGGGCAGGGCCACGCCCCGCCGCCCGGCGAGATCCATGATGAACTGCCAGGCCACGCGGCCCGACCGTCCGCCACGCGTCACCGACCACTCCACCGCCTGCCGTCGCAGTTCCTCCGGCGGGACATCCAGGCCGAGAGATGCCGCGTAACCCTCGACCATGGCGAAGAAGGTGGACTGGTCGGCGTTGTGGAAGCCGATCCACAGCCCGAAGCGATCGCTGAGCGAGACCTTCTCCTCCACCGCCTCGCCCGGGTTGATGGCGGTGCTGCGCTCGTTCTCGATCATGTCGCGCGCCATCAGGTGGCGGCGGTTGCTGGTGGCGTAGAACAGCACGTTGGCGGGGCGCCCTTCGATGCCGCCATCGAGCACCGATTTCAACGCCTTGTAGTCCTGGTCCTCCCGCTCGAAGGACAGGTCGTCGCAGAAGACCAGGAAGCGCCGGGGGCTGTCGCGCAGCAGGTTCAACAGCTCGGGCAGGGTGCGGATATCCTCGCGCTGGATCTCGACCAGGACGAGGCCGCCCCGCAGCCCGGCATTGGCGGCCGCGTGCGCCGCCTTGACCAGCGAGGACTTGCCCATGCCCCGTGCGCCCCAGAGCATGGCGTTGTTGGCCGGCAGCCCGCGGGCGAAGCGGACCGTGTTCTCCGTCAACAGCCGCTTCTGCTGGTCCACGCCCTGCAGCAGTCCGATCTCCACCGCCGCCACCTGCCGCACCGGCTGCAGCCGGGCAGGGGCGCCCTGGCCTGAGGCGGGGTGCCACACGAAGGCGTCGGCGACCGTCAGGTCGGGCCTGCCAGCCGGCGGCGGGGCCAGCCGTTCCAGGGCCTGGGCGATGCGGGCGAGGGTGGGCAACAAGGGGTGGGACGACGCTTCGGACAAACGCTGCGCTCCGGCGTCCAGGCTTGGACTGGGCTGGCATGGTTGACTGGACAGGCCGGCAGGCTAGGTTCGCGCCCGTCACACGGCAAGACGGAAGCCCCCCAAGATGTTCATCTCTCCCGCCTATGCTCAGGACGCCGCTGCCGGCGCCAGTGCCATGGTCCTGCAGTTCGCCCCGCTCATCCTGATCTTCGTGGTGTTTTATTTTCTGCTGATCCGCCCGCAGCAGAAGCGTGCCAAGGAACACCGCGTGATGCTGACCTCGCTGAAGCGTGGCGACCGCATCATCACCGGCGGCGGCATTCTCGGAACCGTCACCAAGGTGAAGGAAGGCTCCGAGGAGATCGAGATCGAGGTGGCGCCGAACACGCGGCTGAACGTGGTGCGCAACACCATCGGCAGCGTCATCCGCCCGACGGCTGCGAACGACGCCAAGGCCGGCTGAACCCGGCGGACAGCGGACACAAAAAAAGGGCCGGAGGATTTCCTCCGGCCCTTTTTCATGGACGAAAGGCGATCAGGCCGACTGGCCGGACTTCAGCCCACCGGCGTTCATGATCTCCTCGACCTTCTCCCAGTTGACCAGCTTGGCCAGGAAGTTGTCGAGGTAGCCGGGGCGGACATTGCGGAAGTCGAGGTAGTAGGCGTGCTCCCACACGTCGGCGCCGAGCAGCGGGGTGCCCTCGCCGGTCGCGATCGGGTTGGAGCCGTTGGGGGTCTTGGTGACCTTCAGCTTGCCGCTCGGGTCCATGATCAGCCAGGCCCAGCCGGAGCCGAACTGAGTGACGCCCGCCTGCTTGAAGGCTTCCTTGAACTGCGCGAGGCCGCCGAAATCTTCGTTGATCTTGGCGCCGATCTTGCCGGGCAGGCTGTCGCCGCCGCCATTCGGCTTCATCACCTGCCAGAACAGCGTGTGGTTCCAGTGCTGACCGGCCTGGTTCAGCACCGGCAGGCCGTCGGCGCCGGCCTTGCCGGCCTCGGCGACAATCTGCTCCAGCGTCTTGCCGGCGAGGCCCTTGCTTTCCACCAGGCCGTTCAGCGCGGTGACATAGGCCTGGTGATGCTTGCCATGGTGCAGTTCCAGCGTCTCCTGGCACATGCCGGAAGCGGCGAGGGCGGAGGCGTCATAGGGAAGCGGAGGCAGGCTGAAGGCCATGTGGCGATACTCCCGTGCGATGGTCCGGGCCGCGGCGGATGCCGTGGCTGATGTTTCGTAACCGCCGTGACAGCTAGGCGTGCCCCCACGGCACGTCAAGCAAGCGGCCGGGTTTGCCTCCGGCCCCGGGCGGTTCATAACGCCCGCATGCCCGATCCCGCGCCGCTTTCCGAACTCGCCGCCAGCTTGCGGCGCAATGACCCGGACCGCTTTCTTTGCGCCCTGTTCGCGCCGCCCGCACAGCGGGAAACCCTGTTTCTGCTTTCAGCCTTCGACCATGAGCTGGCTTGGGCCAGGGCGGTCACCAGCACCGTCATGACCGGGCTGATCCGCCTGCAATGGTGGCGCGACGTGGTGGAGGAAGCCGCCGGCGACGCGCCGCCCCGCCAGCATGAGGTCGCGGCCCCCTTGTGCAGCGCCATCCGGGAGGGCCGGCTGAATGCCGATGCGCTGCTTCCGATGATCGACGCGCGGGAAGCCGAGGTGGAGGAGGAAATGCCCAGTGCCGATGCGCTCTGGGCCTTTCTGCGCGGCACCGGCGGCGGGCATGCCGTGGCGGCCGGGCAGGTGCTGGGCGCGCCGGCGAACCTAGTGCCGGCGCTGCAGGCGGTGGGCGCGTGTTCGGGCATGGCACGGATGCTGCGAGGCATTGGCCCCGCCGCCGCGCAGGGCCGCACGCTGCTGCCGGCGGACCTGCTCGGGCAGCACGGGTTGACGCCGGAAGACGTGGTGCGCGACCCCTCCGCATCCGGGGTCACGGCAGTGGCGCAGGTGCTGGCGCAGGACGCGCTGACCCGGCTGCGGCAGGCACGGCGCGACCTGTCCGGCCTGCCGCGCCAAGCCGTGGCCGCGGTGCTGCCCGGCCGCCTGGCGGAGCGGGACCTGCGCCGCGTGCTGGCCAGGGGCTGGAGCCCGGCGGCACCGCCCCCGCCGCGCGGGGTGGCGGACCGGCTGGCCGTGATGTGGGGCGGCTGGCGGGGAGTCTAGCCGGGGGGGCGTGGTCCGAAGCGGTTGCTCCCTGGCGCACCGGGCAGCCCGCCGAGCAGCAGAAGGGCCAACAACGGCCCGATGGCCGGCAAGCCGAAGATCAGCACCACCCAGCCGCCCGGCAGGCCGAGGTCATGCAGCCGCTTGACGAAGGCGGCGACCATGCCGATCACCCCGATGATGGCGGCCAAGCTGGTGACCAGCCCGCCGTCCGGGTCGGGCATCGCCATGCCGGCGGTGAACAGCATCTCGTCCAGCATCGCGCCCAGGATGAACAGCGCCGCCAGGGGCCAAACGTATTCCTGCCAGAACTGCCGGCGGGAGATCCGCCCGGAGACGTGGAACCAGCCCGACATGCGGCAGATCCTGGCCTGGTTGCGGTCGTCAGGATAGGCGGCAGCCGGGACGCGCCGCTAGTCCTCCGTGCCCGGGGCGGGGGTGCTGCGCACCACGGTGCGGATGGCGAAGGCCGACTGGATGCGTGACACGCCGGGCATGCGCGACAATTGCTCCTTGTGGATTCGCTCGTAATCCGCCGCGTCCCGCGCCTCGACCCGCAACTGGTAGTCGGATGCTCCGGTCATCAGATAGCATTCGCAGACTTCCGGGCATTGCCGGACGGCGGCCTCGAAGCGGTTGAAGGCGTCTTCCGTCTGACGTTCCAGGGTGATCTGCACGATGACCACGGTGCGGGCCTGGGTGGCCTGCTCCTCGATGATGGCGGTGTAGCCCCGGATGACCCCCGCCGCCTCCAGCAGCAGGCGCCGCCGGAGGCAGGCCGAGGGCGACAACCCGATGGCGGCGGCAAGGTCGGCATTGCTGATCCGCCCATCCGCCCGCAACAACCGGAGCATGCGGCGGTCGGTCGGGTCGAGGGTGGATGGTTGAAGAATCTTCGACATAACCGCAGAAAATTCGAGGTTGAGCGGCGCAAATCGCATGGTCTGCCGCTGATCGCAACCACCTGCCGTGATTTCCCGACTACGCTCATGCTTTCGCGCCCAGGTTCGGCGCGTGGCGGAGCATGGCTGCGATGAAGGTTCTCGTTCTCGGCGCCGGCGTGGTCGGCGTTACTTCCGCCTGGTACCTCGCCCGGGCGGGGCATGAGGTGACGGTGGTGGACCGCCAGCCGGCGGCGGGGCTGGAAACCAGCTTCGCCAATGCCGGCCAGGTGTCGTTCGGCTATTCCTCGCCCTGGGCCGGGCCTGGCATCCCGCAGAAGGCGCTGAAGTGGATGACCATGCGGCACAGCCCGCTGGTGGTGCGGCCGCGCCTCGACCCGCGCCAATGGTCGTGGCTGCTGCAGATGCTGCGCAACTGCACCGAGGCCGCCTATCAAACCAACAAGTCCCGCATGGTGCGGGTGGCCGACTACAGCCGCAACGCCCTGGCCGACCTGCGCAACGAGACGGGCATCGAATACGACCAGCGCGAGCGGGGCACCTTGCAGTTGTTCCGTACCCAGCAGCAGCTGGACCATATCGGCGATGACCTGCGGGTGTTGCGGAAATACGGCGTGCCCTTCCAGGTGCTGGACCCCGCCGGCTGCGTCGGGGCCGAGCCCGCGCTGGAGCGGGTGCGGGACAAGTTCGTCGGTGGCCTGCGGCTGCCCGAGGACGAAACGGGCGACGCGCAGATCTTCACGCAACGCCTGGCGGCCCTTTGCGTCGAGAAGGGGGTGGTGTTCCGCTACGGCACGGCCATCGAGCGCATCCTGGTCGAGGGTGGCGACATTTCCGGCGTCGTCACCGGCGCCGGCACCCTGACGGCGGACCGCTACCTGCTGGCGCTGGGCAGCTATTCGCCGAAGCTGCTGGCTCCGCTCGGTTTGAAGATCCCGGTCTATCCGGTGAAGGGATATTCCATCACCGTACCAATCGCCGACCCGATGGCCGCGCCGGTGTCAACCGTGATGGACGAGACCTTCAAGATCGCCATCACCCGGCTGGGCGACCGCATTCGCGTGGGCGGCACCGCCGAGATCGCGGGCTACGACCTGTCCTTGCACGAGGAACGCAAGCAGACCCTGCTGCATTCCGTGCGCGACCTGTACCCCGATGCCGGGCGCTACGAGGAAGCGAAGTTCTGGACTGGCCTGCGGCCGATGACCCCCGACGGCACGCCGATCATCGGCCCCACGAAGTTCAGCCGCCTGTTCCTGAACACCGGCCATGGCACGCTGGGCTGGACCATGTCCTGCGGCAGCGGCAAGCTGGCCGCCGATCTGGTCGGCGGCCAGCGGCCCAACATCGAGCATGCCGACCTGGCGATGTCCCGCTACGCCTGATCAGGCACCGACGATGACGGACCCGCCGAAGGTCTTCTCCACGAAGTCCTTGACCGCCGGGTCGGCATAGGCGCGGGCCAGCTTCACGGCCCAGGGCTTCGCCTCGTCGCCCCGGCGGGTCACCACCAGCACGGTGTAGACGCTGTCGGCACCCTCCACCGCCAGCCCGTCCCGGATGGGGTTCAGCCCTGCCGGCACGGCGTAGTTGCCGGTGATGGCGGCGGCATCGACGTCATCCAGGCTGCGGGCGATGGAAGCGGCTTCCAGCTCCACGATGCGGATGCGCTTCGGGTTTTCCGTGATGTCGGCCACGGAGGCGCGGAAGTCGGCGCCGTCGCGCAGCTTGAACACGCCGGCCTTGGCCAGCAGCAACAGGGCACGGCCACCGTTGGTCGGGTCGTTCGGGATGGCGACGCGGGCCCCGGCGGGCAGGTCCGACAATGCCTTCACCTTGCGGCTGAACACGCCCATGACGGTCAGCACCGTCTTGCCGACCGGCACGAAGTCATAGCCGCGCTGCTGCTTCTGCGCGTCCAGGAACGGCTGGTGCTGATAGGTGTTGGCGTCGATCTCGCCCGCCTGCAGCGCCACGTTGGGCTGGATGAAATCGGCGAACTCCGTGATCCTGACCACGAAGTTGTCGCGTGCCAGCACGTCGCGCACCACCTCCAGCACCTGGCCGTGCACGCCGGCGGTGACGCCGACGCGCAGCGGGCGCGCGGTGGTGCCGATGTCCGTCGCGCCCTGGGCGCGCAGGGTCCGGGGCAGCAGCAGGGCCGCGCCGCCGGCGAAAACAAGGGAACGTCGGGTCAACATGGTCCTGGCTCCTCAGAAAGCGGGTACGACCGAACCCTGGAAGGTGTCGCGCACGAAGGTCTTGATCTCGTCGTTCTGGTAAGCCGCCACCAGCTTGCGGGCCCACGGCGCGTCTGCATTGTCGCGCCGCACCACCACAAGGTTGGCGTAGGGGCTGTCGGCGCTTTCAATGGAGATGGCGTCGCGCACCGGGTTCAGCCCGGCGGGAATGGCGAAATTGGTGTTGATGGCCGCGGCCTCCACCTCGTCCAGCGCGCGGGGGATCTGAGCCGCTTCCAGCTCGACGATGCGCAGGCGGCGGGGGTTCTCGGTCACGTCCGCCACCGTGGCGCGGAAGTCGGCCCCGTCGCGCAGCTTGAAGGCGCCGGCGGCAGCCAGCAGCACCAGGGCGCGGCCGCCATTGGTCGGGTCGTTCGGAATGGCGATGCGGCCGCCGTTCGGCACATCGGCGATGCGCTTGTGCTTGCGCGAATAGATGCCCATCGGGAAGACCAGGGTCTTGGCCACCGCCACCAGCGGCAGGTTGCGGTCCTTCACGGCCTGGTCGAGAAACGGCTGGTGCTGGAAGCTGTTGGCATCCAGGTCGCCCGCCGCCAGCGCGGCGTTCGGGGTGATGTAATCGGTGAAGGGCACGATGCGGATCACCAGCCCGTCACGGGCAGCGATCTCCTGCACCTTTTCCAGCACCTGGCTGTGCGGGCCGGCGGTCGCGCCAACCTTCAGCGGGCGGGCGGCGGTGCCGGGATCGGCGCCCTGCGCAAAGGCGCGGGGCGCGAAGGGCAGGGCAAGGCTGGCACCCAGCAGGGCGCGGCGATTGAAGCTCATCCGGCGTGTTCCTTTGTTTTTGCGTCGTTCAGCGGCGCCGCACGCGCCGCACCAGCCAGTCGCCCAGGGATTGCAGCCCCTGCACGAACAGGATCAGCACCAGCACCACGCTCGCCATGACTTCCGGCATGAAGCGCTGGTAGCCGAAGCGGATGCCGAGATCCCCCAGCCCGCCGCCGCCCACGGCACCGGCCATGGCGGAAAAGCCGACCAAGCTGACCAGCGTGACGGTCACGGCCGCGATCAGGCCCGGCAGCGCCTCCGGCACCAGCACCTTCCACAGGATCTGCAGCCGGGTGGCGCCCATGGCGCGCGCCGCCTCCACCACGCCGCGGTCCACTTCGCTGAAGGCGCTTTCGAACAGGCGTGCGGTGAAGGCGGTGGCCGCCAGTGCCAGCGACACGATGGCCGCCGTGGTGCCGATGGAGGTGCCCGCCACCATGCGGGTGAACGGCACGATGGCGACCATCAGGATGATGAACGGGGTGGAACGCACGGCGTTGATCAGCAGCCCGACCGGCCGGTTCACCAGGCCGTTCTGCGCCAGCCCGCCGCGCGCCGTGGCATGCAGCAGCAAGGCCAGCGGCAGGCCGACGACCACGGCGATGAGCGCCGCGCCGCCGACCATGATCAGCGTTTCCCAGGCGGCTTCCAGGAACAAGTCCTGCAGGGAAGGGGTGAGCCAGGGGATCATCTCAACGCACCTCCGCCAGCGGCGTCACGGCTAGGCCGAGTTCCTCGAACCACGCGACAGCCTCGTCGAGCCGTGGCGCCGCGCCATAGGCGGCGAGGGCCATCAGGCCGAAGGGCTCGCCAGCGATTTCGTCGATGCGGCCGGAAATGATGTCGAGGTCGATGCCGAAGCGGCGCGAAGCCTCGCTGATCACCGCGCGCGTGCTGTTAGGGCCGGCGAACAGCACCTGCAGCAGCCGTCGTTCCTCGCCGGGGCGCGGCGGCGGCAGGCGCGCCACGGTGCCGGGGGGCACGGAATGGCCGATGGTGCCGGCGACGAAGCTGCGGGTGGTCGGGTGTGCCGGGCGGGTGAAGACATCGAACACCCGGCCCTGTTCCAGCACCTGCCCCGCTTCCATGACGGCGACGCGGTCGCAGATCTCCTTCACCACCGCCATCTCGTGGGTGATCAGCAGCACCGTCAGGTCCAGCTTGTCCCGCAGGCTGCGGATCAGCCCCAGGATGTCATGGGTGGTTTCCGGGTCCAGCGCGCTGGTCGCCTCGTCGCACAGCAGGATGCGTGGGCGGGGGGCCAGGGCGCGGGCGATGCCGACGCGCTGCTTCTGGCCGCCGGACAACTGCGCCGGATAAGCCTCGGCCTTTTGCGCCAGCCCGACCAGCGCCAGCACCTCCGCCACGCGCGCATCCCGCTCCGCCCTCGGCATGCCCGCGACTTCCAGCGGAAACGCCACGTTGCCGGCGACGGTGCGCGACGACAGCAGGTTGAAGTGCTGGAACACCATGCCGATGCCACGCCGGCGCTGGCGCAACGCCGCGTCATCCAGCGTCAGCAGGTTTTCGCCGAACACCAGCACCTCGCCCTCGGCGGGACGCTCCAGCAGGTTCACGCAGCGGATCAGGGTCGATTTGCCGGCACCCGAGCGGCCGACGATGCCGAAGATCTCGCCGGCGGCGACATCCAGCGAAACGCCATCCAGCGCCTTGGTGACACTGCCCTGTCGGTTGCGGAAATGCCGCGTCAGCCCGCGCAGGCGGATGACGGGCGACGGCACGGGGGACACCCCGGGCGATGAAGCGGGCATGGCTATTCCGGAGAAGCAGGCCGAGCAGGCTCGGCGGAAAACGGACGGTGCGGGGGCGCTCGGCCTGTGTTCAGGCGGAGGTCCGGGCGGGGCCTAGTTCCGACAGAAGGGTCGCATCATTTCGGGCTGGCGTCCTGGCGCTTTAGCGGTTGGTGTCGCGGGGCAAGCTGCATGCGTCAAATTCCGCGGGAAATGACGTGCATTTCCAGGATCTACAATGCCGCTCTGTGGGCCCGCCCGCAAGCGGGCTTGAACACCGCCAACCCATGCGTGCATCGCATGTCTCCCCACCCAACCCAACGCCAAAGATGCAATCCGGGGCGGGGCGGGGTATGAGGCGCGTCATCGCCGGGCGTTGCAGTGCAGCCAGCACCACGCCTGCCATGGCCCATCGCCGTCCCTGCACCGATCATCCGCCGGATTTTTGCCGACCTATGCCCTTTCCTGCCTCCTTGCCCCCCGTGCTGCTGCGCGCCCTCCACGAGCGCGGCTATGCCGAGCCGACCTCCGTGCAGGCCGCCGTGCTGGAGGACGGGACGCGGGGCCGTGACCTGCTGGTGTCGGCGCAGACCGGCTCCGGCAAGACCGTTGCCTTCGGCCTCGCCGTGGCGCCGGACCTGATGGGCAGCGAGGACCACCTGCCGCCCGCCCGCAACCCGCTCGCCCTGGTAGTGGCGCCGACGCGGGAACTGGCGTTGCAGGTGAAGAACGAGCTGGCCTGGTTGTACGCGCCGGCCGGTGGCCGCGTTGTCAGCTGCGTGGGCGGCATGGACCCGATCGCCGAGCGCCGCGCCCTGTCGCAGGGCGCGCACATCGTCGTGGGGACCCCGGGCCGCCTGCGCGACCACCTGGACCGCGGCAACCTGCAGCCGGATGCGCTGCGCGCCGTGGTGCTGGACGAGGCGGACGAGATGCTGGACCTCGGTTTCCGCGAGGAGCTGGAAGCCATCCTGGACGCCGCGCCGGAAGGGCGGCGGACCCTGATGTTCTCTGCCACCGTGCCCAAGGCCATCGCCCATCTCGCGGAAAGCTACCAGCGCGATGCCCTGCGCATCGAGGCCGGCAAGGAAGGCGGCCAGCACGGCGACATCGAGTACCGCGTCGCCATCATCGCCCCGCATGACGTGGAGCGCGCGGTGGTGAACCTGCTGCGTGCGTCGGATTCGCCCCGCGCCATCGTGTTCTGCTCTACGCGCGCCGCCGTGGCCCGGCTGCATGGCAATCTGGCCGAGCGTGGCTTCGCCGCGGTGTCGATCTCCGGTGAGCTGACCCAGGCCGAGCGCAGCCGTGCGTTGCAGGGCCTACGGGATGGCAAGGCGCAGGTCTGCGTTGCCACGGATGTCGCGGCGCGCGGCATCGACCTGCCGGACCTCGGCTTGGTGATCCATGCCGAGCTGCCCAAGGAGCCCGAGACGCTGCTGCATCGCAGCGGCCGCACGGGCCGTGCCGGGCGCAAGGGCGTGAGCGTGCTGGTGGTGCCGCCAAGCCGCCGGCGTTTCGCCGAGCGGCTGCTGATGGCGGCCAAGCTGCAGGCCAGCTGGGGCGAGGCACCCTCGGCCGAGCTGATCCGGGAGCGGGATACGGTCCGGCTGGGTGAGCAAGCGAAGACGCTGGCCGCCGAGGAGCCCGCGGCCGACGAGCTGGAAGCTGGCCAGGCGCTGCTGGCCGCTGCCGGCCCGGAGGCGGTGGCTGCCGCGCTGATCCGCCTGCTCCGCGCACCGCTGCCGGCGCCGGAGGAACTGTCCGCCGTGCAGGACGACCGCCGCCCCACCCGTGCCCCGCGGGAGCGGGAAGGTGGCGAGGGCGCATGGTTCCGCATGAATGTCGGGCGTGACGGCAAGGCCGATCCGAAGTGGATCCTGCCGTTCCTGTGCCGCCGCGGGAAGGTGGCGCGCGGCGAAATCGGGCGTATCCGCATTCTCGGCCGGGAAACCCATTTCGAGGTGGCGCCGCATGTGGCGACGCGCTTCGCCGCCGCGGCCCGTCGTCCCGATCCGACCGAACCGCATATTCGCGTGGAGCCGGTGCCGGCTGGCGAGACCGATGCGCGTCAGGACCATCGCGCCCGGCGCTGACCTTCAAAAGCCCGTGCTCGGACTGACACTGGACTCGGTCCGGGCGTCGGATGTTGTTACAGCTGGAACAGGTGCCGCTACCAGGTGGTGCCGAACCAGGACATCCGATTGCCGTGTGGTCGAGGGAAACAGTTTGGGCGATCCAGGAAGGCCAGGCGGCCTTCGGTCCGGTGACTGCGCAGTCCGGAAATCTAGAACGGTTGTCGCTGGCGTCGCCATTGCTGGGCGCGACGGGATGGATCGACAAGCTCGCCCAACTGGTTGCCCTTGATACGGGCGATGGCCGCGGAGCGGGCAACGAGCTTGCCGACGTTCTGCACGACATGTTCGCCCCGCTTGGCCTGTGCTTCCAACGACTGGCCGTGCCATCCGACGGTGATCCGCAACTGGCGATGACGGCAATGCGACGCACGGGCCGGCGCGTTTGCACCATCTATTTCCATACCGACACGCTGCCGCCGGGCGATGGTTGGACACGACCGCCCTTCGCGCTGAGTCGTCATGGCAGCCGCCTTTACGGGCGTGGAACCACCGACGCGAAGGGCGCGATGGCGGCGGTCTGGGCGGCCTTGTGCGCGGCCGATGCCGTGGGCCTCGACCTTGGCTGCGACCCATTGCTGGTCTTCTGTGCTGAGCCGCGCGTCGGCGAACACGCCGGTCTGCGCCATCTGGCCGCCGAAGGGATCATGGGCGACCATGTGATCTACCTGAACGGCACCGCAGCACCCCGCATCTGGACGGCGAGCCCCGGCATCCTCCACTTGTCGATCACCCTGAACGCCGAAGGCGCCTCGACCCATCGCCTTGATGAGGCTGCCAGGATGGTGACGCTACGATTGGCCGACTTCCGCGCTGCCATTGGGGCCGCCGGTCAGGAACCTGTATGCAGCGAATGCTGCGATGGGGACTGCACGGCCGAGGAGCTTTGCATCACGCCGGTGCGGGCGGGCGAAGCCGGTGGATCACGTGCGGATAGCGAGCAGATCCTGGTTTGCCACGCCTTTCGCTCGGTGCAGGACGTGCCACGGATTGTTGCTGAGCTACGGCAGGCGGTGCAGGAAAGCCTTGCCGGTTGGCCGGGAATTGGGGTCGGCGTCCGCATCGTCGCTCAGTCGCCGCCGGTGGCCGGGGCGGATCAGGGGCCGAATGGTGGCCGGTGGCAGAAGTCATTGAGCTGGGGGTTCGGCTTTCCCGCGACAGGCTTCCGGTGCTGGTCGGGGGCCATGGCGTCGCCCATGGGTTTCGTGCAGCAGGCGGGTGTGCAGGAAATCCTGCTGGGTGGCTTGCGCCGGCAAGGCAGCAACATCGATGCCGCCGATGAATTCACCACGGTCGAGGATGTCGAGGCCCTGGCCCGCTCCGTGCTCGCCTACCTTTCCGACGTGAGCGAACTGCCGACCTACTGATGGTCCCGCGCCGCAAGGTGCCGGGCCAGCTTGGCATAGCGGTCACGACTGGCGGCCAGATGCCGCCGCATCGCAAGGCGTGCCGCCGCGGCGTGACCGGCCGTTATGGCGGCAGTGATGCGCGCATGTTCGTCCTGGACCCGGCGCAGATAAGCAAGACGCGCAGCGCCTTCCTCAAGGTGCTGGCCGATGGTCTGGCGCGGTATCAGCAGAGGCCCCAGGAATTCCAGGAAGCGCGGAAAGAAGTCGTTGCCCGTCGCGGCGAAGATGGCCCGATGGAATGCGAGATCCTGCAGCACGGCGCCATCGCCACTTTCCACCGCCAGCGCGAAAGCTTGTGCGGCGGCCTGGATCGCCGCCATGCCTGACGGGTCGCGGCGTTCCGCAGCCAGCCCCGCGGCCTCGCTCTCGATCGCGATGCGCAGCTCGATCACCTGAACAACATCGGCCACAGACCGCATCTCACCCGGGTCGATCCGCACCTGCCCCCGGGCGGCGGGGTCGGCCACAAAGGCGCCAACGCCCTGGCGCGTCGTGACCATCCCCTCGGCCCGCAGTGCGGACACCGCCTCCCGAACCACGGTACGGGAAACCCCGGCCTGTCGCATCAGCGCCTGCTCGGTGGGCAGCCGGTCGCCCGGACTGAGCCGACCGGCACGGATCTCGGCGGCCAGTCGGCGCACCAGCTCGGCCGTCAGATTGCTGGGCGGCGAAAGCGGTGCCAGCTCGATCCCCTGGACCATGTCCGGCCCCACGCGTCGAACCATCGGCTCACCCTTCCGTCGCGCTGCCGCGCCTGTGCTGTGGCGGGCCGCCGGCGCCTGTGCGCCCGGCGGGGCAGGGTCAGGGCGAGCGGGACACGCTGGTGGCCAGCGTCATCTCGTCGGTGCGCGCCTCGTAGGTCAGGCCCTTCTTCATGGCCCAGGTGTTGACGGCGAAATACAGCGGGATGAGCGCCGTCTGGTCGCGCAAGGCCATGCGCGTCGCCTGCTGTGTCAGTCGCTCCCGCTCGCCATTGTCCATGGTCTGGCGTGCCTGCTGGATGATCGCGTCGATCTCCGCATTGCTGAAGCGGCCACGGTTGGCGGTGCCGAGGCCGAGCTTGGTGTCCCAGGTGTGGATTTGCGTTTCCAGCATGCCCAGCACCTCGGGGTTAGGGGAGAAGCCGGCGAAGTTCACCGAATACTTCAGCTGCGCCGCCTCGGACAGCCACACCCCGCGCGGGCGGGTTTCCACCGTGGTCTGCAGCCCGGCGCGCGTCCACATCTGCGCAATGGCCTGCACGATCTGCTCGTCATTGACGAAGCGGTCGTTCGGACCGTTCACCTGCACCGAGAAGCCATTCGGGTAGCCGGCTTCGGCCAGCAGGCGGCGCGCGCCATCCAGGTTGAACGGTTCCGGCGTCAGGTCCGGCGACGTGCCGAAATACCCGGCGGGGCCAAGGTCGCCGGCAGGCTTGCCCTGGCCCTGCAGCACGCGGCTGGTCAAGGCCTCGCGGTTGATCGCCATGGAAAGCGCCTTGCGGACGCGGGCATCGCGCAACGGATTGGGGATGGCCGAGCCATCACGGCCCCGGATATGCGGCGTGGATTCCCGGTCGCTGTCCAGGGTCAGGAACAGCAGGCGGTTGGACGGGCTTTCCGAGACCGTGAAGCGCGGGTCGGCGCGGAACTTGGCGAACTGGTCGGGGGGCACGATCTCGATCAGGTCCACGTCGCCCGCGTTCAATGCGGCGACGCGGGCACCGGAATTGGCCAGCGGCCGGAACTCGACCCGTGCATAGACCGGGGCGGGGCCATGGAAGCTGTCATTGCGCTCCATCACCACCGGGCTTCCCGGCTGCCACGACACATGCCGGTAAGGACCGGTGCCAATCATCGCCTTGCCGGAGTTGTAGTCGTTGGTCGTAGCGTTCTCGCCGTGCTTGCGCGACACGATCATGATCAAGGACAGGTAGTTCGGCAGCAGCGGCGTGGGGGCGCTGGTGTGGATGCGCAGCGTCCCAGGGTCGATCGCCTCCACCGACCGGATCGGCCGCGTGTAGACGCGGAAGGACGAGGGGGAGTTCGGCACGTCTCCGGCACGGCTCAGGGTGAAGGCCACGTCCTCCGCCGTCACCGGCGCCCCGTCGTGGAATCGCGCCGCCGGGTCCAGCTTGATCTCCCAGGTGAGGTCGTCGACAGCGCGCCAGGACGTGGCGATGGCCGGCTTCAGCACCTGCCGCGCATCCTGCTCCATCAGCGGCTGGAAGACGTGCCGGCTGAAGGCGATGTTGGTGATGATGCTGGCGTAGTGCGGATCCAGGCTGGTCGGGCCCGCCTCCATGCCGATGCGCAGCAGGTCCTGTGCCTGGGCCGGCTGGGGCGCCGTGGCGAGAAGGGGGGAAGCGGCGAGGGCAGCCGCGAACAGGCCAGGACGCAGGCGGGACATCGGAACGGCAGTCTCCGGGCGGGATGGGGGGCGGGTGGTCCGCGAGCGCGCAAACTGCCATGCTGACCGACCCGCCGCAACGCAAGACGCTGCGGGCCAGACCTGTCCAGGACGTCCGATGCCGACACCCGAGGCGCTTGAGCCGCTTGTTCCCGCAATGACCGCGTGGCGCCGCGACCTGCATGCCCATCCCGAACTGGGCTTCGAGGAAAACCGCACCGCCGCGCTTGTCGCGGCCGAGCTCCGCGAAGCGGGGATCGAGGTCGCGGAGGGCCTGGCGGGGACTGGCGTGGTGGGCACCTTGCGCGGCGCACCCGGCAACCGCGCCGTTGCCCTGCGGGCGGACATGGACGCGCTGGCCATGCAGGAGAAGACCGGAGTTCCCTATGCGAGCACGGTCCCGGGCCGCATGCATGCCTGCGGGCACGACGGCCATACCGCCATGCTGCTGGGCGCCGCCAAATGGCTGGCCGCGCGCCGAGGTATCTTTTCCGGCACCGCCCATTTCGTTTTCCAGCCCGCCGAGGAATCCCGTGGCGGCGGGCAGCGCATGGTGGCCGAAGGCTTGTTCCAGCGCTTCCCGGCCGATGCCGTCTATGCCCTGCACAACCTCCCCGGTCTGCCACTTGGCACCATCGCCGTACCCAAGGGGCCGGTGCTGGCGTCCTCGGATACTTGGCAGGTCATATTCCGCGGGCGGGGCACGCACGGGGCCAAGCCACATCTCGGCACCGACGCGATGCTGGCGGCGGCGCAGTTCGTTGCCGCGTTGCAGGCCATCGTGGCCCGGGAGCTGGACCCGATGGGCGTCGGCGTGGTGAGCGTCGGGCACATCGCGGCCGGCGACCCCGATGCGCCGAATGTCATCCCGGCGGAGGTGCTGCTTCGCGGCACCGCGCGTGCGTTGACCGCCGACACCCGCGACCTCCTGGAAGCACGCATCGGCGGCATCGCCGCCGGGATGGCAAGCACCCATTCCGTCGCCGCGGATTATCGCTACACCCGCAGGCTATCGCCCACGGTGAACCACGCGGCCCAGGCGGCGATCATGCACCGGGCCGCTTGCGCGACCGTGGGCGCCGCCGGGGCCCGGGATGATTTTCCGGCCATCACGGCGGGCGAGGACTTCTCGGCAATGCTGGAAGCGCGCCCGGGAGCCTATGCCTGGCTCGGCACCGGCGAGCCGGCGCACCCGGAAGGGTTCCACCACAACCCCCATTTCGATTTCAACGACGCGGCGCTGGCGGCGGGTGCCGCCTTCCTGGCCAGCATCGTCGAAGCGGAGCTCGCGGCATGACCCGCCGCGTCATCGTCGACTGCGACCCCGGCACGGATGATGCGGTCGCCCTGTGGCTGGCGCTGGCGTCGCCAGAGTTGGAGATCGTCCTGGTGACCGTCGCCGGCGGCAATGCCGGGCTGGACCGCACCCTGGCCAATGCCCGCGCCATCCTGGGCCTCGCCCAAAGCGACATCCCCGTGGTTGCCGGTGCCGAACGGCCGTTGCTCGGTGCCTTCCAGGCCGAGGTCAAGGTGCACGGTTCGGATGGGCTGGCGGGGGTGCCATTGCCGCAGGGCCCGGCCGCCACGCCCGGCATCGCCGCCGACGCCATCCGCGCCAGCCTGCGTGCGGCCCCGCCGCGATCGGTGACGCTGCTCGGCATTGCCGCCGCCACCAACTTGGCCCTGGCACTTGCCACCGAGCCGCAGCTGGCTGACCGGGTGGCCGAGATCGTGCTGATGACGGGCGCGCTGGGCGAAGGGAACTGGACCCCCGGGGCCGAGTTCAACGCGGCCATGGACCCGGAGGCCCTGGCGATCCTGATGGCCACCGGCCGGCCAGTCACCTTGGCCACCCTGGACCTGACGGCCCAGGCCCTGGTGACGCCGGACCGGCTTGCGGCCATGGACCGGATTTCCGGTGGCAGGTGCTGGGATGCCTGCCGGCAAATCCTGCATGCCGTTCCGCCGTCGCGGCGGATGGAGCACCGGGGGCATCCGCTGCACGACCCCTGCGCGGTCGCCTGGATGATCCGCCCCGATCTGTTCACCACCCGGCCCGTCGCGGTGCAGGTGGAATGCGGCCATGGACCGGGGCGTGGACGGACACATATCGACCGCTGGGGGCGCAGCGGAGCGCCGGCGAATGCCACGCTGCTGGAAACGATCAGTGCGGATGGCTTCTTTGCCCTGCTGGCGGAGCGGGTGGCTTTGATGCCCTGAGGGGGCGGGGCGGGCCTAGCGATCCTGCGGCGCCACCTCCGCCACGGCGGGGGCATGCGGCTGGGTCAGCACCACCTGAAGGGTATCCTCCAGCACCACCAGCGCCTCGGCGATCCGGTCTTCCACCTCGGGCTGGCCGATCTGCTGGGCCAGTTGTTCCAGCGCCCACACCAGGCGCGCGCCGCCCAGCGTCCGTGAAACGCCTGTCAGGCGATGTACGGCGGAGCGAAGAAAGGCGGCATCGGTCTGCGCCGTGCAAGGCCCGAGCGTTTCCAGGCCGCGCCGTAGCTCCACCATGAACTCGGCCAGCACGGCGGGGGCGGCGGCGCCCAGGTCGTTGGTCATGGCCTCGAAGACCGCGACGTCAAGCAACGGCGGGCGGCCCGCCGTGGCTTCGTGCATGGCCGCCGCCTTGCGGCGGTAGCCGGCGACCAGCCGCAGCAGGCTTTCACGATCGATCGGCTTCGAGAGATGCGCATCCATGCCGGCCTGCCGGCAGGCCTCGATCTGCTCCGGCAGAACGGACGCGGTGACGGCGACGATCGGCAGCAGGTTCTGCGGGGGCGGCAGGGCGCGGATGTGCCGTGTTGCTTCCAGCCCATCCATCACCGGCATCTGCAGGTCCATCAGCACCAGATCGAAGGTCTCGGCCTGCACGGCGGCAAGGGCCGCAGCACCGTCTTCCACCAGCGTGACATGGTGATTCGCGCTGGTGAGCATGGCACGGGCGACGAGCCGGTTGGCCGCCACGTCATCGGCCACCAGCACGCGCAGCGGCGCCTCGCGCACGGCCGGACCTGGGCTGGGGGTGCCGGCTTCGGCAGCCGATGGCCGGCCTGGGGGCCAGGGCAGCTCGGCCGCCGGCAGGGGCAATTCCACCCAGAACAACGCACCGCCGGCCGGCGGGCTGTCGCATCCGATGCGGCCCCCCATCAGAGAGGCCAGCTGCGACGCGATGGCCAGCCCGAGGCCGGTACCGGTGCCAGGCTCGTTGGTGCTGAGCGTGGGCGCCGCGAGCTGCACGAAATCGCGGAACAGCAGGTGCTGTTGCTCCGCCGGCACGCCCGGCCCGCTGTCCTGGACTTCCAGCCGCACGCCACGGCCTTCCAGGGGCCTGACCCGCAGCCAGATCTGCCCGCCAGGTGGCGTGAATTTCACCGCGTTGGACAAGAGGTTCAGCAACAGCTGCCGGAGCCGCATGGCATCGACCATCACCGTCGTCGGCGTGTCGCTGCTGACGTCCATCTCGAAGTGCTGTGACTTGCGCTTCACCTCGGGGCCCATCAGCGTTGCGCAGCGCTCCAGCAACGGGCGCAGTTCCGTCGGCGCGGATCGCATCTCCAATCGCCCGGCAGCGATCTTGGAAAGATCCAGCAGGCCGTTCACGAGATCGAGCAAGTGCCGCGCGGCATCATGCAGCGTCTGCAACTGCTCCCGCTGGTCGGCAATGACGCGCGGGTCGTTCAGCAGCACCTGCGCGAAGCCAAGGATGCTGTTCAACGGGGTGCGCAGCTCATGGCTCATGCGGGCCAGAAACTGGCTTTTGGCCTCGCCCGCCGCCGCCGCCGCGTCACGCGCGGCGGCGAGGTCGTCGATGGTACGCTTGATCTCTGTGATGTCAGTGCGGATGCCGACGGTGCCGCCATCCGGCGTTGCCCGCTCGGTCACCAGCACCCAGCGGCCATCCGGCAGCAAACGCTCCATGGGGCGGTTTTCGCCGCGGTGCCAAAGCCGCATCTCTTCCAGAAAGGCTTCCACGTCGGCGTCCGCCTGCGGGTACTGCCCGAGCTTGAAGCCTTCCCGCATGATGTCGTCGAAATGTGCGCCGGGGGTGATGAAGGACGCGCTGACCCGGTAGAAGTCCTTGTAGCGGCTGTTGCAGGCCACCAGTCGGTCATTGGCGTCCCACATCACGAAGCCATCCGTCATGGAATCGATGGCGTTCTCCAGAGTGGCACGCCAGCGGCTGCGCTCCGCTTCCACCCGTTCGCGCTGCCGCAGCGCGACGATCAAGGTTGCGGCGATGACCAGCACCAGCACCGCGAAGCCGGCGGAGATCATATAGGCGCGCGTCCGCTCGCGATCCCATCCTGCCAGGGCGACGTCGAGCTGCATGCTCACCGCGATCGTCAGTGCGGGATACAGCGTCGGACGCACGGCCGACAACACCGCCGATTGGTCGAAACGGCTGGTCGTCTGGATCACCCTGCCGGCATCCGGCAGCAGCAGGCGTTCGGCGGCGGGGGGGCTGAGCTTGTGGCCAATCAGCGTTTCATCATGCGGCAGGCTTGCCATGAGCGTGCCATCGTCACGCTCCAGCCGGATGCGCAGGCCCGCGCCCTCGCCGCTCACCGCCAGCAGGGTGCTGATGACGGGAATGGGGACCTCGGCCACCGCCATCAGCGGACCCACATGCGGCAGCGACACCCGGCGCGCCAGGAACAAGGCCCATTCGCCCGTCGCTGGGTTGCGGAACGGCCCGCCGATCAGCACCGCACCGGCCCGCGGCCCGCTTTCGAAAAAGGTCGAGATCAGCGAGGTGGGCAGGGGACGACGGCGTGACACGGCCAGCCCGGTGGCCAGCGGCGTGCCGTCCGCCTGCACCAGCAGCACATCGCGAAAGGTGAAGTTCTGATTGTTCAGCTCACGCAACACGCGGTTGATCAGCGCTTGATCCGGGGGGCCATTCGCGGCCAGCGGTGCGAGGATCGCCGGCAAGCCGGCGAGCATGGCATCCACTGAAACGAAGTTGCGGTTCAGGGATGCTTCGACCGCCCGGGCGATGCGCTGGACCGTGTCGGACGATGACGCCAATGCTGCCTCACGCGCCCTGCCGACCAGCAGCGCGGCGGTGACCCATTGCGCCAGCACCAGGGCGACGACCCCGATGATAACAGCCAGGCGCAGCCGTCGCGCATGCGCCATTTCAATTCGCATACGCTGGAATGCCCAAGACCGGACCCAGGTAACGGTTCCAGGCATCAGCACAGTCCGTGCCGCAACGGTCCACCCAGCGTGGCAGCACCGTCTGCGTCAGCAGGCTGCGGCGCCGCGCATCGTCGGCCGGGGTGACCGGCACCAAGGTCATGTTGCCCTTGCGCCCCGTGATGCAGCCGGCCCGGCCGGTGTTGCAATCGATCCCTTCGCCGGTTTCGCGCGCGGCGCCTTCCCAGATGTTGTCTTCCAGTTCAACCAGGCCACGCTGGATGGTGTCTCGCAGATCCGGCGGCAAAGCGTTCCAGGCCTCCTGGTTCGCGCCGAAGACGGACACGCCCCACGTCAGGGCCATGGAGTGGATGTGCGTCGTGACGTCCTGCAATCCAACGGCATTGCCGGACAGGGCACCCGTGACCGCGCATTCCACCACACCGTTTTTGATAGCCTGGACGACGCCTGCAAAAGGGATCACCACCGGTGTCGCGCCCAGGGCCTCGAACATCTCTACCTGGCCGACCGAAGAGGTCCGGATCCGCCGGCCGGCGAGATCCGCCAAGCCGGTGAAGGGGCGGCTGCACCACGTGACCTGGGCGGGGTAGGTGTAGACGGCCAGCAGCTCGATGCCATACCGTTCCTGCAGAATGCGCCGCAGATGCGGGCGATACAGGCGCACCGTCTGGCGCAGGCTGGCGAAATCAGGATTGAGGGCAGGGAGGTCGACGGCGTTGAATTCCGGCTCCTCGGACGACACGATGGCCAGCAGCGCGGTGCCGAACGGCACGACGCCGAGCCGCATGAGCTGCAGCATCTCCTCGGCCCGGAAGCCGGCGCGGTCAAAGGCCGCGATCTCGCCCACCACCTTGCCATTGGTGAGCTCCGACAGGCGGCGGCGCCAGAAGGGTTCCTCGTAGCGCACAAACTGGGATACGTCGGCCAGGCCGCCGATGACCTTGAGGCGAAGCGGCTCGTCAGCCTGTCCGGGACGGGGCGTCAGGCAGGCCAGCAGCATGAACGCCTGCAGCCACCTGGTCCAGGAACGCATAGGCGCCAGACAGCAGGCCAACATCGCCTCATCCCCTCTGCCACAAGTGGCATAACGTTTTAGCGACCGGAGATTACGATATCTTGAGCACGGAACCAACCATTGCCTGCGGGCGCAACGGCACTGACGCGAGCGCTGACAAGGCTGGCGCCCGTGGCCCAGCTTCGCAACATCGGACCCGCATCGTCAGCCACCGGGGCGGCGCCCTGCTGTGGCCCGAGAACAGCGTCGAGGCCTTTCGCAACAGCCTGCGGATCGGCGTCGATGCGCTGGAATGCGACGTTCACCTGTCTTCGGACGGCGTGCCGGTGGTGATCCATGACAGCACGCTGGACCGCACCACCCTGGCCACCGGTCCGGTGGCTCTGCAAAGCGCCGCATCGCTCGTTGCAACCCCATTGCGGGGACATGAGCACGCCACCGTCCCACGCCTGAAGGACGTCGCGGCGCTGCTCCGCGGCGAAACGGCGATGCTGCAGGTGGAGATCAAAGGCGCGGGCCAGCTGGACCTGCTGCGGCGCAGCCTGGACGTCATCGATGACGCGGCGATTCGCCCGCAGACCTCCATCATCGCCTTCGACGTCGCCATCGCGGCGGCCGCAATCCAGGCCGGAGGGTTGGGTGAGGTGGTGTGGCTGTTTGATGCTGCGTCGCTCCGCAGCATGGGGGCGGACGGCGTGATCACGACCGCACGCGCGCACGGTGTGCGGGCCGTTGAAACCGAGATCGGCGCGATCGACGCCGCCCTCTGCCAGGACTTGCGCCGGGCGGGGCTGACCGTCGGTGCCTGGGGTGCCAATGACGCTGCTCGCCTCGGCAAGGCGCTGGAACTCGGGCTGGATCTGGTCGCGACGGACGATCCTGTCCTGGCGCTGCGTCTCCGGCAGGGCTGAGTCCTGCCGGCAACACAGCGTTCTGGTCAGCCGCCGGAAAAGCGGAAGGCACCCGGCATCGCCTCCGCCGAGTCACCCGGCGGTGCCGCCGGGGCAGGCTGTTCCTGCGCCTGCTTCACCTTGGCCTCGATCTGCTTCAACAGCGACAGCATGCCATTGGCCAGCGCGGGAAGCTGGACCACCGGCACCACCAGTTGCCCGCAGGCGACCGGCGAACCGTCCGCCCGGGTCTGCGCCAGGGTGATCCGGGCGACGCCAAAGTTGACGCTCGCTTCCAGGATGCCGTCCGCGAAGATAGTGGGTTGGTCGACCATGCGGGTTGCGGGTCCTATTGTTCGCGGAAGGCGCGGTGGAAGCTGTCCAGCACCGGCTGGATCATGTAGCGCAGGAAGCTGCGGCTTCCGGTCTGGATCTGGGCCTCCACGGGCATGCCAGCCCGCAGCTCCACGTTTTCCAGCCGGGCCAGCTGGTCCTGGTCCACGGTGATCTGCACGCGGTAATGGCTGGCGCGCGTGCGGTCGTCCATGGACACGTCGCTCGCCACATAGGTCACGTGGCCATGCAGGAACGGCACCAGCCGCTGCTTGAAGGCCGGCAGCCGCACCTCGGCCTGCAGCCCGGGGTAGACCACGTCGATGTCGCTCGGCGACAACTGTACCTCCGCCACCAGGCGGTCATGCGACGGCACAAGCTCCATCACCGGCTCGCCCGCGCGAACCACGGCGCCGAGGTTGAAGAACTTGCTGTTCATGACGGTGCCGTCTTCCGGCGCCACGATCTCGCGGCGGGTGGCGACATCCTGGGCGGCCCGCAGCTTCTCATCCGCATCGTTCAACCGGGACCGCACGTCGCGTGCCTCAGTCGAGATCTCGGCACGGCGCTGGTCGCGGGTCTGGATCATCTGGCTGCGCGCTTCCCGCGCGCCGGCGGCGGCCTTCTCGGTCTGGCCCAGCAGATCCTGCAGGTTGCCTTCAAAGGCGGCGGCCTGCCGTTGCAGCCCCAGCAGGCGGGGCATGCGCTCCAGGCCCTGGGCCACCAGCGTCTTGACGTCCTGCTCCTCGCGACGGATCAGCTCGAGCTGCCGCCGCTGGCTGCCGATCTGCGCCTGCGCGGAGGAGGCGGTCGCCTCCTGCTGCGCCGCGCGGGCTTCCAGCACCTGGATCTGGCTGTTCAGGCTGGCCTGCCGGGCCGCGAACAAAGTGCGCTGGCCGGTCATCGCTTCCAAGCCACGGGCGTCCGTGGTGCCCAGCAGCTCCGCCGGAAAGGCGATGTCGCCGGCCCCCTCGTGCTCCGCCTGCAGGCGGGCGAACTGCGCCAGCAAAGCCCAGCGCTGGCCACGCAATGTTTCCAGGCTGCTGTCGGACTGCACCTCGTCGAGGCGCATCAGCACCTGGCCGGCCTTCACCTGGTCGCCATCGCGCGCCAGGATCTCACGGACGATGCCGCCTTCGAGATGCTGGATGGTGCGGCGGCTGCCTTCGCTGCGGATCTGGCCGGGGGCGATGGCGGCCTCGGCCAGCGGCGCCAGGGTGGACCAGGCGGCGAAGCCACCCATGAACAGCACGATGGAGCCGATCCCCAGCATCATCGGGCCCGAGGTGCGGGGCCGCTTCGGCAGCACCGGTGCCGCCACCAGCGGCGGCAGGTTGCGGCGGTCCGTCAGGGCGCCGGAGGGAGAAGTGGTTACGCTCATGCCGCGCCTCCAGGCGCCAGGCGCCCTGCCGGGGTGAGTTGGGTGGACGGCGCCGTGGCCGCCGTGGTGGCGGAGGCCGGGCGCGGCGGCGGCATCAGCCGGCGCAGCACCTCGGCCCGCGGCCCGAACATCTCGGCCGCCCCGTCACGCAACAGAAGAACCTTGTCGACGCCCTGCACCAGCGCCGGGCGGTGCGACACCAGGACCACCGTGGCACCCTGGCTCTTCAGCGTGTCCACGGCGCGCTGCAGGGCGGCCTCGGCGTCGCCGTCGAGGTTGGAATTCGGCTCGTCCAGCACGACCAGCTTGGGGGCGCCGAACATGGCGCGCGCCAGCCCGACCAGCTGCCGCTGGCCGCCGGACAGATGCTGCCCGCCTTCGCCGATCTCGGTGTCGTAGCCCTGCGGCAGGCGCAGGATCATGTCGTGGCAGCCGGCCAGCATGGCGGCGGCGAAGACGTCGTCGGGCTCGGCCTCCGCCATGCGGGCGATGTTCTGGAACACCGTGCCGTCGAACAGCTCCACGTCCTGCGGCAGGTAGCCGATGTGGCGGCCGAAATCCTCGCGCTTCCAGGTGAAGACGTCGGCGCCATCGAGCCGCACATGGCCGGTGGAGGCGGGCAGGGTGCCGATCAGCATGCGGATCAGCGTGGTCTTGCCGGCCGCCGAGGGGCCGATGATGGCGAGGCTCTCGCCCGGTTCCAGCGAGAAGGTCACGCCCTTGATGATGGCCGTGGTCTGGCCGGGAATGCCGTAGGTGACGCGCTCGACGCTGACGTGGCCGAGCGGTGCGGGCATCGCCAGCCCGGGCGGGCGGATGCGCGGCATGGACAGGAATGCCTTCAGCCGCTTCAGCGCCTGGCGGCTTTGCACCAGGCCCTTCCAGCCGCCGATCAGCTGCTCCACCGGGGCCAGGGCGCGGCCCATGATGATGGAGCCGGCGATCGAGGCCCCCGAGGTGATTTCCTGCTGCAGCACCAGGTAAGCGCCTACGCCCAGCACCGCCAGCTGCACCGCGAGGCGAAAGAACTTGGTGGAGGACAGCAGGATCGCCGCCCGGTTCGCCGCCTTCTGCTGGGGGCCGGCGATCTGGTCGACGCCGGTCTGCCAGCGCTGCATCACCGCCCCGGCCATGCCCATGCTGTCGATGACCTCGGCATTGCGGGCAATGGCATCGGCCCGCCGCTGCGCCGCCTGCGCCGCCGTGTTGGCCTGCCGCAGCAGGGCGGAGGTCGAATACTCGTTCAGCAGCGTCAGGCCGAACAACAGCACCGCGCCCGCCAGGGCGATCATGCCCATCACCGGGTGCAGCAGGAAGATGGCGGCCAGGTAGATGGGCACCCAGGGGACATCGTAGACCGCCAGGGCGCCCGGCGAGCTGACCCAGGACCGGTACACCGCCAAGTCCCGCAGGGCCTCCATCCGGTAAGGCCGGCCGCGCAGCTGGGCTTCCAGCGCCCGCTCGAACCCTTCCGGCGCAACGCGGGCCTCGACCCAGCTGGCGATGCGCTGCATCACCTGGCTGCGCACGGCTTCCAGCACCGCCAGCAGCAGGATGGCCCCCAGCGCGATCAGCGTCAGGAACAGCAGCGTATCGAGGCTGCGGGTGGCGAGCACCCGGTCGAACACCTGCATCATGTAGATGGAGACGGTGAGCTGCAGCAGGTTCACGACGCCGCTGAACAGCCCGACAGCCGTGAATTCCCGGCGGCAGGCGCCGATCGCCCGGCTCAGCGGATTATCGGCCGACACTTCCGGGCCAGGCTGGCGGTTCAGGAATGACATGGGGTTTCGCACAGCTGGCGAGGGGCATACAGGGGCACAATTTTCATCCCGTGCAAGGAAGCTACAGTATCGCGCAAAACGAGGCAGTTCTCATAGGGCAATTATCACAAACACCGGATCAATATCGTTATCAAGCCGAAGCTCTGCCATACAGGTCATAATAGAGGATTGCGTGAAGCATCATTAATATATGACCCAGCATGGCCAAGCATCACTGTGATGTCTTAAAGACAAAGCGCCTGCTCAGCAGGAAATTCCCAGCCAGTCCGGCAATCGAGCCGGCGGCGATCGCGATAACAGGGTGCGCCGCGGCCATCGGCCAGCCTGCGACGAGCACGGCGTAGGTGCCGTAATTGCAGACGAACCCCAGCAGGTTCACCGCCAGGAACATCAGCCATTGCCGCCCCGGCCGGCTGCGATCAGCGCTCCGAAAGGTCCAGGCGCGGTTCAGCACCCAATTGGCCGAAGCCGCCGCGAGGTAGGACAACACCCGGCCGCCGTACAATCCGGCCCCCAGCGCCAGCGCCAGATATAAGGTGGCGGTGTCGACCACGAAGCCCAGGGTGCCGACCACGCCGAAGCGCAGCAGTTCCGCCAGCAGCTTGGCGTGAGCCGGTGGCAGGCGGGACAGCAGGCGATGCGGCAACATGGGGCGGCCCATAGGCGCAGCCGGCGGCGCTGCCAAGCCGGGGGCCGCGATTCCCCCCTTGCGCGTGCACCGGGGCTCGGCTTCCCTCGCCACCCCATCCAGTCCCTGCGGGAGAAACCGACCGAATGTTGAGACGCCAGTTGTTCAGCGGCGCCGCCGGCGTCGCGGTTGCCTCCTCCCTGCCGCGCTTCGCCATCGCGCAGCGTGGCAATGCCCGGACGCTGCGCTTCATCGCCCAGTCGGACCTCGCGGTGATCGACCCGATCATCACCACGGCCTACATCAGCCGCAACCACGCCTATCTGGTGTGGGACACGCTGTACGGCATGGACGAGAACTTCCGCGCCCAGCCCCAGATGGTGCAGGGCCACACGGTCGAGGATGACGGCAAGCGCATCACCATGGTGCTGCGCAGCGGCATGACCTTCCATGACGGCGAGCCGGTGCGTGCCGCCGATGCCGTGGCGTCGATCCGCCGCTGGGCGGCCCGCGACGCGCTGGGGCAGGTGCTGTTCGCGAGCCTGGACGACCTGTCGGCCACCGATGACCGGACCTTCGTGTTCCGGCTGAAGAAGCCGTTTCCGCTGCTGTTCGAGGCGTTGGCCAAGCCATCCACGCCCGTCTGCTTCATCATGCCGGAACGCCTGGCACGCACCGACCCCGGCACGGCGATCCGCGAGGTGGTCGGCTCTGGCCCGTTCCGCTTCAAGGCGGACGAGCGGGTGCCGGGCAGCAAGGTGGTATACGAGAAGTTCGCCGGCTACGTGCCGCGGCCGGACGGCACGCCGAGCTGGACTGCGGGCCCGAAGGTGGTGCATTTCGACCGCGTCGAGTGGAGCACCATCCCCGACGCGGCCACCGCCGCCGGTGCGCTGCAAAGCGGTGAGATGGACTGGTGGGAACAGCCGACCGGCGATCTGCAGCCGGTGCTGCGGCGTTCGCGCGACATCGTCATCGAGAACCAAGACCCGACCGGGCTTTGCGGCATGGCCCGGTTCAACCACCTGAACCCGCCTTTCGACAATCCTGCGATCCGCCGGGCCCTGCTCGGCGCGGTCAACCAGGAAGACTTCATGACCGCGGTGATCGGCACCGACAAGTCGCTGTGGCGGGACGGCGTCGGCATCTTTCCGCCCGGCACCCCCCTGGCGAGCGATGCCGGCATGGAGGTGCTGACCAGCCCGCGTGATTACGACAAGGTCAAGCGTGACCTCGCCGCCGCCGGCTACAAGGGTGAAAAGGTGGTCCTGCTGGCAGCGGCGGACTTCCCCTCCCTGAACGCCTTGGCGCAGGTCGGCCGCGACATGCTGGTGAAGTCCGGCGTCAACGTCGAGTTCGTGTCCACCGACTGGGGCAGCGTGGTGCAGCGCCGCGCCAGCAAGGAGCCGGTGGAGAAGGGCGGGTGGAGCATGTTCTTCACCTTCTGGGCCGGGCTCGACATGTTCAACCCCGGCGTGCAGCAGGCCCTGCGCGGCCACGGCCAGGCCGCCTGGTTTGGCTGGCCGACGGCGCCGAAGCTGGAAGAACTGCGCAACGAATGGTTCGAGGCGAGCGACGCCGCCGCGCAGAAGGCGATCGGCCGGGAGATCCAGCTCCAGGCATTCCGCGACGTGCCCTACCTGCCGGTCGGACAATACTTCCAGGCCACCGCCTACCGGCGCGACCTGACCAACGTGCTGAAGGGCCTGCCGTTGTTCTGGAACGTCCGGCGAGGCTGACGTTCCGAACTGCTGTTTTCTTGGGCAGCCGCCCGGGGGCGCGCGTGGCGCGGGGATGGATGCGGTGACTGGCACGGCTCGTGCTTGGGCACCGCAGGCCCGCGATCCGCGACGCCGCCCCGAGCGAGGATGACGCAGCGATGGAAAGAAGGTCGTTCCTGAAGGCTACGTTGGCCGGAAGTGCCGCCACGGCGCTCGGCGGCGTGGCGGCGCCGGCCCTGTCGCAGGGAGCCGCGGCACGCACCCTGCGCTTTGTGCCGCAGGCGAACCTGGCGAACTTCGACCCGATCTGGGGCACGCAGTACGTCGTGCGCAACGCCGCCCTCCTGGTGTGGGACATGCTTTATGGCCTGGACGAGGCCATGGTGCCGCAGCGCCAGATGGTGGAGTCCGAGGAGGTTTCGGCTGACGGCCTGGTTTGGACCTTCAAGCTGCGCCCGAACCTGCGCTTCCACGATGGCGAGCCGGTGCGGGCGCGGGATGCCGTGGCCAGCCTGAAGCGCTGGGCGGTGCGCGACCCGATGGGCCAGATGATCCTGGCCATCCAGAACGAGCTCGTGGCCCTGGATGACAGCAGCTTCCGCTGGTCGCTGAAATCTCCCTACCCGAAGATGCTGCTGGCGCTGGGCAAAACCAACTCGCCATGTTCCTTCGTGATGCCGGAGCGCATCGCCAGGACCGATCCCTTCGCGCAGATCACGGAATACGTCGGCTCCGGCCCCTTCCGTTTCGTGCGGGACGAATGGGTGCCGGGCGCCCGCGCCGTTTTTGCAAAATTCGACGGCTATGTTTCGCGCGACGAAAAGCCGAGCTGGATGGCCGGCGCCAAGCGGGTGCTGGTGGACCGGGTGGAATGGGCCGTGATGCCGGACCCCGCCACAGCCTCGGCCGCCTTGCAGAACGGCGAGGTGGACTGGTGGGAAAACCCGATCTCCGACCTCGTGCCGGTGCTCCGCCGCAACCGCAACATCGCCGTCGACATCGCCGATCCGCTCGGCAATGTCGGCGTGTTCCGCATGAACCACCTGCACGCCCCGTTCAACGACGTGCGCGCCCGCCGCGCGGTGCTGATGGCGCTCAGCCAGGAAGACTACATGCGCGCCCTGATGGGCGACGACCAGACCCTGTGGCAGGAGATGGGCGGCTTCTTCACCCCCCGCACGCCGCTCTACACCGAGGAGGGTGGCGGCATCCTCAAGGGCCGTCGGGACATCGACGGCGCCAGGAAACTGCTCGCCGAGGCCGGCTATGATGGCAGGCCGATCACCCTGGTGGTGGCGCAGGACCAGCCGATCACCAAGGCCTTCGGGGATGTCAGCGCCGATCTGCTGAAGCGCCTTGGCATGAACGTGGACTTCGTGGCGACCGACTGGGGCACCGTCGGCTCCCGCCGCGCGCTGAAGACACCGCCGAGCCAGGGTGGCTGGCACATCTTCCACACCTGGCACGCCGGTGCCGATTGCGTCAGTCCCGCGTCCTATACAGGCTTGCGTGCCAACGGCGACAATGCTTGGTTCGGATGGCCAAAAAGTGACGCGGTGGAAAACGCGCGAAACGAATGGTTCGCCGCCTCGGGACTTCCCGCGGAACAGGCTGCGGTGAGCAAGATGAACGCCGCCGCGGCCGATTTCGGGCTCTACGCGCCAACGGGATTCTTCTTGTCCTACCAGGCTTGGCGTAAGAACATCGCCGGAGTCGTGAAAGCGCCCGCGCCGTTCTTCTGGGGCGTTTCCAAAACCTGATCGGATCATCATGTTCGCCTACATCATCCGACGTATCCTCGCGACGATCCCCGTCATGGCGATCGTCGCTCTCTTCGTATTCAGCCTGCTCTACCTCGCGCCGGGCGACCCGGCCGCCGTGATCGCCGGCGACCAGGCCACGCCCGCCGACGTGGAACGCATCCGTGCCAGCCTTGGGCTGGACCGGCCCTTCCTGGTGCGCTTCACCGAATGGGCCTGGCGCATCATGCAGGGTGACCTGGGACTGTCGATCTTCACCAACCTGCCGGTCACCCGCATGATCGCGCAGCGGATCGAGCCGACCCTGTCGCTCATGGTCGTGACGCTGATCCTGGCGATCGGCATTGCCGTGCCGATGGGCGTGATCGCCGCCTGGAAGGCGGGTTCGTGGATCGACCGCTTTGTCATGGGCTTCGCGGTGCTCGGCTTTTCCGTGCCGGTCTTCGTGGTGGGCTACCTGCTGGCCTATGTCTTCGCGCTGGAACTCGACTGGCTGCCGGTGCAGGGCTACACGCCCATCGCCAACGGCCTCTGGCCCTGGCTGCAGAACCTGATCCTTCCGGCGGTGGCCCTGGGCGGCGTGTACATCGCGCTGATTGCCCGCATCACCCGCGCGACCATGCTGGAAATCCTGCAGCAGGACTACATCCGCACCGCCCGCGCCAAGGGCGCCGGCCAGCGCACCATCCTATTCCTGCACGCGCTGAAGAACGCGGCGGTGCCGATCGTCACCGTCATCGGCATCGGCGTCGCGCTGCTGATCGGCGGCGCGGTGGTGACGGAAAGCGTGTTCGCCATTCCTGGCCTCGGCCGCCTGACGGTGGACGCCATCCTGCGGCGCGACTATCCGGTCATCCAGGGCGTGATCCTGCTGTTCAGCTTCATCTACGTGCTGGTCAACCTGCTGATCGACCTGAGCTACACCCTGTTCGACCCGAGGATCCGGTATTGAGCACCAGCACCCTTCCGCCCGGCGTCCTGCCGCCGGGCGGCATGCCCACCGCCGCCAAGCCGATGCCGGACATCCTGCCCAACCGGCGGGCCCGCAAGGGTTTTGTCGGCTACCTGATGCGCCACCCGACCATTGCCATCGGCGGCTTCCTGCTGCTGCTGATGCTGGCCATCGCCATCTTCGCCCCTTACCTGTGGACCAAGGACCCCACCGCCCTGGCGCCGGCCATGCGCACGCGCGACCCCGGGGCCCGCTGGTGGTTCGGCACCGACATGCTGGGCCGGGACGTGTATTCCCGCGTGCTGTACGGCACCCGCGTGTCGCTGATGGTGGGCTTCGGCGTGGCCATCGCCTCCTCGGTGATCGGGCTGGCCATCGGGCTGGTGTCCGGCTTTGTGCGCTGGGCGGACAGCATCATCATGCGGATCATGGACGGGCTGATGTCCATCCCGTCGATCCTGCTGGCCATCGCGCTGATGGCACTGACCCGCGGCTCCGTCGGCAACGTCATCCTGGCCATCACGGTGGCCGAGATCCCGCGCGTGTCGCGGCTGGTGCGTGGTGTCGTGCTGTCGCTGCGCGAACAGCCCTATGTGGAAGCCGCCATCGCCTCGGGCACCCGCACGCCGGTGATCATCTGGCGCCACATCCTGCCCAACACCCTGGCGCCCATGACCGTGCAGGCCACCTACATCTGCGCCAGCGCCATGATCGCCGAGGCCATCCTGTCCTTTATCGGGGCCGGCACGCCGCCGATCATCCCGTCCTGGGGCAATATCATGGCGGAGGGCAGGGCGCTCTGGCAGGTCAAGCCCTACATCGTGTTCTTCCCCGCGCTGTTCCTTTCCATCACCGTGCTGGCGGTGAACCTGCTGGGCGACGGCCTGCGGGATTCGCTCGACCCGCGCCTCGCGAAGCGGGTGTAATTTCATGGCACTGCTCGAAGTCGAAAATCTGCAAACCCACTTCGCCACGGGCGATGGTGTCAACCGCGCGGTGGATGGGCTCAGCTTCTCGGTGGAGGCGGGCGAGACGGTCGCCATCGTCGGCGAGTCCGGCTGTGGCAAGTCCGTCACCTCCATGTCCATCCTGCGGCTGATCCCGGAGCCGCCGGGCAAGATCGCGGGCGAGATCCGCTTTCAGGGCCGAGACCTGCTGAAGCTGCCGGACGCCGAGATGCGGAAGATCCGCGGCAACGAGATCAGCATGATCTTCCAGGAGCCGATGACCTCGCTGAACCCGGTGCTCAGCGTCGGCAAGCAGATCGGCGAGGCGGTGCAGCTGCACCAGGGCCTCAACAAGAAGGACGCCGAGGCGCGCGCGGTGGAAATGCTGCGCTTGGTCGGCATTCCGGCGCCGGAACGGCGGGTGAAGGAATACCCGCATCAGTTGTCCGGCGGCATGCGGCAGCGCGTAATGATCGCCATCGCGCTGGCCTGCAACCCTAAGCTGCTGATCGCCGACGAGCCGACCACGGCGCTGGACGTCACCATCCAGGCCCAGATCCTGGACCTGATGCGCGACCTGAAGCACCGCGTGGGCGCCGCCATCGTTCTGATCACCCACGACCTCGGCGTGGTGGCCGAGGTCGCGGAGCGGGTGATCGTGATGTATGCCGGCCGCAAGGTCGAGGAAGCGCCGGTCAGCGAGTTGTTCAACAACCCCAAGCATCCCTACACCAAGGGCCTGCTGGGGGCGGTGCCGAAGCTGGGCTCCTCTCTCAGCGGGCAGTCGTCCCGCCTGGCGGAGATCCCCGGCCTGGTGCCGAGCATGAAGCAGAAGATCCAGGGCTGTGTCTTCGCCGGCCGTTGCCCGCAGGTGACGGAGCTGTGCCGCGAGGTGGCGCCCGCGCTGGAGGAAAAGGCGCCCCGTCATATCGCCGCCTGCCACTACGCCCTGAAGGAGGCCGTCGCCGCATGAGCACGAGCATCAGAGACCCGCTCGCCCGCGCCGCCCGCCCGCTGCTGCAGGTCGATGACCTGAAGAAGCACTTTCCCATCAAGGCCGGCTTCTTTGGCGGCACCACAGGCAATGTCTACGCCGTGGACGGCGTTTCCTTCCATGTCGACAAAGGGGAAACGTTGTCACTGGTGGGCGAGTCCGGTTGCGGCAAATCCACGGTCGGGAAGACGCTGCTGCGCCTGTATCACCCGACCTCCGGTCAGGTGGTGCTGGACGGCCAGCGCATCGACGACCTGTCGGAAAGCAAGCTGCGGCCGGTGCGCCGACGTATCGGCGTGGTGTTCCAGGATCCGTTCAGCAGCCTGAACCCGCGCATGCGGGTCCGCGACCTCCTGGCTGAGCCGATCCGCAACTACGGCCTCGCCAAGAACAGCGCTGAGCTGGATGCCCGCCTGCACAAGCTGATGGACACGGTGCGCCTGCCGCGCGATGCGCTGGGCCGCTTTCCTCACGAGTTTTCCGGTGGCCAGCGCCAGCGCATCTGCATCGCGCGTGCCCTGGCGGGCGAGCCGGAGCTGATCATCTGCGACGAGGCGGTTTCCGCGCTCGACGTGTCGGTCAAGGCGCAGATCGTGAACCTGCTGCAGGATCTGCAGAAGGAGCTGGGCCTGGCGCTGCTGTTCATCAGCCATGACCTGGCGATCGTGGAGCACATGACCCACCGCGTGGCGGTGATGTACCTGGGCAAGATCGTCGAGATCGCACCCAAGCGCAGCCTCTTCGCCGCGCCGAAGCACCCTTACACAGAGGCGCTGCTGTCGGCCGTGCCGGTGCCGGAGCCGGGAATGGCGCGCCAGCGCGTCATTCTGAAAGGCGACGTGCCCAGCCCGATCAAGCCGCCGTCCGGTTGCCGCTTCCACACCCGCTGCCCCTATGTGTTCGACCGTTGCAAGACGGACGAGCCCCGGTTGCAGCAGACGGAGCCCGGTCAGTGGGCCGCCTGCCACCTCCATGACCTGCCGGCGGAACAGAATCCGCTGCGCCGGGGCATGGCCGCCGCGGCCTGAAGCGGCGGCGTGGTGCAACGGTCGGGCGGGGGCGGCAGCCTCCGCCCGATTTGCGTTCATGCCCGCCAAGTATTCGATAATGCGAAGCGTTCGCAATTACTTTGACGACCGCATGCTTTGTTGTGCGGTGGCTTGACGGCGGGGCCGGTGCGGGTTGAGGTTTCAGCAACGGCCACCGCTTTTCGCGGCGGCTTCGACGCATGGGGAGAAGCGGCATGCCGCAAGTCACGATGACGGTGAATGGCACGTCCCACACCGTGGAGGTGGAGGCGCGGACCCTGCTGGTCGAGGTGCTGCGCGAGCAACTGCGCCTGACCGGCACCCATGTGGGCTGCGACACCAGCCAGTGCGGCGCCTGCGTCGTGCATATCGGTGAGGACAGCGTCAAGGCCTGTACCATCCTGGCCGTGCAGGCCCAGAACGCGCAGATCACGACCATCGAGGGGCTGGCTGCCGCCGACGGCACGCTGCATCCGATGCAGGAAGCATTTCGCGAGTATCATGCACTGCAGTGCGGCTTCTGCACCCCGGGCATGGTGATGAGCGCCATCGACCTGGTGAAGAAGAACCCGCAGGGGCTGACCGAGCACGACATCCGCGAAGGCCTGGACGGCAACATCTGCCGTTGCACCGGCTACCACAACATCGTCAAGGCGATTGCGGCGGCGGCGGACGTGATGCACGGCAAGCGCGCCGAGCTGGCGCCGGCGATCGGCTGAGGAGCGCGGCAGATGTACGATTTCGAATACCACACCCCGACCACCGTGGCCGATGCGGTGAAGATCCTGTCGGCTGATCCGGATGCCAAGCCGATCTCCGGCGGCATGACGCTGCTGCCGGCGTTGAAGCACCGGCTGAACCGCCCGACCTCGCTGGTGGACCTGGGTGGTATCGCGGAGCTGCGGGGCATCCGGCGGGAAGGGGATGCCATCGTCGTCGGCGCCATGACGAAGCACTACGAGGTCGCCACGGACCCGACCCTGAAGGCCGCGATCCCGGCCCTGGCGCGCATGGCCTCCACGGTGGGCGATACCCAGGTTCGCAACCGCGGCACCCTGGGCGGCAGCATCGCCAACAATGACCCGGCGGCGGACTATCCGGCCGCGGCACTGGCCCTGGGGGCGACCATGGTCACCAGCAGCCGCCGCATCCCTGCCGACGAGTTCTTTCTCGGCATGTTCACCACGGCGCTGGAGCCGGGCGAGCTGTTGGTCGCCGTTTCCTTTCCCATCCCGGAAAAGGCCGGCTACGCGAAGCTGCGCAACCCCGCGAGCCGCTATTCCATGGCCGGGGTGTTCATTGCCAAGGGTGCGGGCGGCGTGAAGGTGGGCGTCAACGGCGCCGGCTCCTGCGCCTTCCGGCAGACGGAGATGGAAGCCGCCCTGGCATCCAGCTGGTCGGCTGAATCCCTGTCCGGCGTGAAGCAGTCGCCGGATGATTTGAACAGCGACATCCACGGCAGCGCGGCCTATCGTGCCAACCTTGTCAGCGTCATGGCCAAGCGCGCTTTGGCGGATGCCGGGTAAGCCGGAACGGCTTAAAAACGAGTTCATCGGCGGGGAATCTTGCCGATTCGGCTAGCAATCGGCCCGACGTGATGCGAGGATGACGATACCGGTCCTGCATCCCGTCGGGCCGTGTGCTTTTTACGGATACGAGACGCAGTGTTGCCGGACAACGATTCGCAGGGTGGCACCGGGCCGATTGAGGCCGAGGTGAAGTGGTACAATGGCCGCAAGGGCTTCGGCTTCGTGTTGGGCCCTGATGGCCAGGACGTGTTCTTCCACGCTTCGGCACTGACCGAGGCCGGGATCGAGCCCCCTGAGACCGGTGACAAGCTGGTTTGCGAAATCGGCTCCGACCGGCAGGGCCGCCGCCTTGTCACCCGCATCCATGAGCGCAAGCTCGGCCCCGGGGGCGGTGACCGTCCCCCACGCCGCGACTTCGCGCCCCCGGGCGGTGGCTACAACGACCGTCCGCCGCGCCGCGACTTCGGCGATCGTCCCCCCCGCCGTGATTTTGGCGGCGGCGGCGGTGGCTTCGGCGCGCCCAGCGGGGGCTTTGGCGACCGCCCCCCGCGTCGTGATTTCGGCGGTGGTGGTTTCGGTGCGCCCAGCGGCGGCTTTGGCGACCGCCCGCCGCGTCGTGACTTCGGTGGTGGTGACCGCTTCGGCGGCGGCGATCGCTTTGGCGGCGGCGGCGGCGGTGGGTTCGGTGCTCCGCGCGGTGGCTTCGGTGACCGTCCGCCGCGCCGTGACTTCGGCCGCGACGAAGGCGGCCCGACCTATGCGGTCAACGGCACGGTCAAGTGGTTCGACCAGGTGCGTGGCTTCGGCTTCGTGACGCCGGATGATGGGGGCCAGGACGTGTTCCTGCATTCCTCCGTCCTGCAGCGCGCGGGCAAGCAGGAAGTCCAGCAGGGCGAGAAGGTCGCGCTGGAGGTCAAGGACGGGCAGCGTGGCCGGCAGGCCGTGATCATGAAGGACTAAGCAGCACCACGGTGTTGCGGCGATGGCCCCGGTGCAGCGATGCACCGGGGCTTTTTTGTTGTCGGCTGCTCCACGCCGCGTCATGATGGTCCTGACATGTCAGTCGGAGTTCACCGGAATGTCGCTGCTTCTTCCGATCGAGCCACCCGCCTCCCTGACCGAGCAAGCCGTATCGGCTTTGCGCCGAGAGATCCTGACAACCCGGCTTCGCCCCGGGCAGACCCTCAGCGAGGCGGCGCTGTCGCAACATCTCTCGCTCGGCAAGGCGCCGATCCGCGCCGCGCTCGCGCGTCTGGCCGACGAAGGCCTGGTACAAGCCGTGCCGCGCCGCGGATGGATCGTCTCCCTGGTCACCATTCGCGACATCCATGAGGTCTTCGGGCTGCGGCTGTTGTTGGAAGCGGAGGCAGCGCGTCTGGCCGCTGGCAAGATCGATGCCGCGCTGTTGCGCAGGTTGGATGCCATCTGCGCCTGCGGCTACCAGCCGGGCGACGAGGAGAGCACCCACGCCTTTCTCGACGCCAACAAGGCGTTCCACGTCGCCCTGGCCGACCTGTCCGGCAACGCCCGGCTGGCCCGGCAGATCGACCGGTTGCTAGACGAAAGCACGCGCATGCTGGCCCTGGGCCTGCGGCGTCGCGACCGGACGGGCGAGATGGCGCATGAGCACCATGCCCTGATTGAAGCCCTGGCCCTGGGCCATGCGGACCAGGCGGCGGCGATCATGTGCGAGCAGGTCGCGGCATCCCGCACCATGGTCCTGACGGCATTGACGGCACCCGACTCCCGGACGGCGGTTTGAACCGATGAACGCATTCTCTTCCTGCCATTCCCTCACCCTGTCCCGCATGCTGTCCGATATTCATCGGGCGGTGATCGGCACCGATGGTTCGGATCGTCCGGCGCGTATCGCCGCCGCCATGGCGCCTCACCTGCGGCAACCTGACCTGCTGAGTGCGGCATCCTGCGAAAGCTGCCCGAACGGCTATATCCGCCACCTGCTACATGCCGATCGGGAACAAGGCTATGCCGTCGTGGCGCTGGTGTGGCGCCCGGGGCAGATGAGTCCGGTCCATGCGCATCGCACGTGGTGCGCGCTAGGCGTCCATACCGGAAGCCTGACGGAAGGCTTCTACGCCTTGCCCGACCAAGCCGCACAGCCCGTGCAAACGGCCGCGCTTCTTCGCCGCTCCGGCGACACCAGCTCCGGGCCCGCTGACCCCGACCTGATCCACCGCCTGTCCAACCTCAGCATGGCGAATGCCATCTCAATTCACGCATATGGAGCGGATTTTGATCGGTTCGGATCGGACGTGAATCTGCTGTACTAGCTGCGATTGCCCCTAGGAATTTTGTGATTTAACAACCAATCTTCTGATTGACCGTTAAAACACAGAATTTCGAGGTGGAACCAATGTCCGTCGTTCACGTCATCCATGAGAATCCGCTTTGGCTGCCGCCACTGGCCGATGCGTTCGATGCCGCCGGTGTGCCCTGGCAGGAGCTGGACCTGTCGAGCGGTACCTTCGATCTGTCCTCCGTGCCGCCGGAAGGCGTGTTCTACAACCGCATGAGCGCGTCGTCGCATACGCGCGGCCATCGCTATGCCGCCGAGCTGACCGCGGCTGTTCTTGCTTGGCTGTCGCGCCACGGGCGCCGCGTTGTGAATGGCCCGGCGGCGCTGGACCTGGAAATCAGCAAGGTCCGGCAGTATGCGGCGCTGGAGGCAGCCGGACTGACCGTTCCCCGCACCGTGATGGTTCAGGATGACCGTGCGGCCCTGCTTGCTGCGGCGCATCGGTACTTTGCCGGGCAGCCTGTCATCCTGAAGCCGAACCGTGGTGGCAAGGGCCTTGGCGTACGCCTGTTCGCGGACGTCGACGCATTGGCCCGGCAGTTGGACAGTCTGCCGCAGGACGAGGCGCCGGTCGACGGCATCTGGCTGTTGCAGGAATATGTGCGCGCGCCGCGCCCCGTCATCACCCGCGCCGAGTTCGTCGGCGGACGCTTCGTGTATGCCGTTGAAGTCGACACGACTGCGGGTTTCGAGCTGTGCCCCGCCGAGGTCTGCGCCGTGGGCGATGCGGCCTGCCCTGTCGGTGAAACCGTTGTGGCCGAGGCCCCGCGGTTCCGCATCCTGCCCGATGGAATCGATGCTGGCCTGCGTGCGAAGCTGGAAGCGTTTCTGTCCCAGGCGGGCATTGACGTTGCGGGCATCGAGTTCATTCAGGACGACGCGGGCCGCACCCTGGTCTACGACGTCAACACGAACACCAATTACAATGCCGGTGCAGAGGAAGCCGCTGGCGTTGCCGGTACGCCCCGGTCTGGCCCCGGCGCCCTGGCGCGCTTCCTGGGCGCGGAATTGGCCGGGGGGCGTCGCTTGGCGGCCTGACCAGGGGCGGTTGCAGGGCCGGGCAGGGCGCGCGCATGGTGGATATCCATGAACCTGCCCATCCCGCTTGCCCGTGCTCAAACCGGCTTTCGGCCGGAAGCGCTGTTTCGCCCCGGCGCCGTGGTGCTGGTGGGCGATGCGGCGCTGCCGGAAACCGCCATCATCCTCGGCAATCTGGCCGCCGGGGGGTTCCAGGGGCGGTTGTTCGCCGTCGGCGTGGCAGCAGATGGCTTCGAATGTTTTGGTGCCATCGAAGATCTCCCGGTGTCGCCCGACCTGGCCGTGTTGTGCTTGCCGCCGGAGGCACAGGGCCAGGCAATGGCGGCGCTGGCGGCCAAGGGGTGCTTTGCCGTCGTCGTGCCGGTGGCCGCGCCCGACCTTGTCGCCCTGTGCGAGGCGACCGGCATCCGTGTCTTCGGGGCCCATAGCTTCGGCTTGTGCCTGCCGACGGTGGGTTTGAACGCCAGCCTCGCGCATCTGCCGCCCAAGGCGGGCAAGCTGGCCTTGCTGTGCCAGTCGGCGGCGATGGCCAGGGCAGTGCTGGATTGGGCGACAGGCGAGGACCTCGGCTTCAGCCACATCATCGGCATTGGCACCAACCAGGGCATCGGCTTCGCGCTGGCCCTGGACTGGCTGGCGCGCGATGCCCAGGCCGGCGCGGTGCTGCTGGATATCCGCCGCATCAAGAACCGCCGGATGTTCGTCTCGGCCCTGCGGGCCACGGCGCGGACGCGCCCCGTGGTGGCGTTGCGGCCGGGCGGCCGCCAGTCGGATGCGTCCGGGACCGCCGATGCGGTGATGGAGGCGGCGTTGCGGCGCGCCGGCGTGCTGCGCGCGACGGGCTTCGAGGATATGCTGTCCGCCGTGGAAACGCTGGCCCGCGTGCGCCCGGCCCGCCGCACCGGGCCGGATGCCATGGCGGGGGACCGGATCGCGATCGTCAGCAACGGGCAGGGGCCGGCTCAGCTGGCGGCCGATGCCGTGGTGGCCGGCGGTGGCCGCCTGGCCGCCTGGGGGACGGCGGCTGCCCAGGCCCTGGCGGTTCTGTTGCCGCCGGCCAGCACATCCAATCCGTTGATCCTGCCACCCGGCCAGAGCCACCGCCTGGCGGAGGCGGCGGCGATCCTCGCCACCATGCCGGAGGTCGATGCGGTGGTGGCGATCCATGCGCCCGCGGCCGGCGCCGACAGCATGGTGGCCGCCAACGCCATCGTGGCGGCGGCCCGGGCCACGCGTGGGGCGCCGGTGCTGGTCGGCTGGCTCGGCCATGCCACTGCCGAGGCGGGGCGGCAGATGCTGGGCCGTGCCGGCATCGCCGTCTTCAACGCGCCGGAGGCGGCGGTGCGTGGCGCGCTGCACCTCGCCATGGATCGCCGCAACCGCGCCGCCGCGGCGGAACTTCCGCCGCAGGATGTGCTGCGGCTGGTCCCCGACCGCACGGCCGTGCGCGGCATCATCGACGCTGTGCGCCAAAGCGGGCGCCATGCCCTGACCGAGCAGGAAGCGCTCGCCGTGCTGGCCGCCTACGGTCAGCCGGTGATCGCGGGCGAGGCTGCGGCCGATGCCGCGGAGGCGGCCGAGGTCGCCAGCCGGCTCGGCTTCCCCGTCGCCGTCAAGCTCGCCAGCCCCGACTTGCCGCGCAAAACCGATATCGGCGGCGTGTCGCTGAATCTCGGGGATGCCGGGGCCGTGCGGCTTGCGGCGCAGGCCATGCTGGACCGGGCTGCCAGGCACCACCCCGACATCCGGCTGCACGGCCTGCTGGTGCAGCGCATGGCGGGCGGCGGCATGCCGCGCGGGCATGAGCTGCGCTTGCGGCTTGGTGACGACAGCATGTTCGGACCATGGATCAGCTTCAGCCGCGGCGGCACCACGTCGGACTTCGAAGACGACATCGCCTTCGACCTGCCGCCGCTCAACCGCACGCTGGCTTTGGCGATGATCCGCCGCACCCGGGGCGCGCGGCTGCTGGCTGGGTTCCGGGATCTGGCGAAGGTGGACCTGGATGCCCTGGCGGATAGCCTGGTGCGCTTGTCGCAGATCGCGGTCGATTTCCCGGAGATCGCCGACCTCATCGTGAACCCCCTCCTGGCACGGGGCGCGGAGGTCGTGGCACTGGACGCCTCCCTCACGTTGCGCCCGGCGGGGGCGGCGGGCGTGCTGGCGATCCCGCCCTATCCAGCAGAGCTTTCTCAAGGCTGGACGGCACGCGATGGCCGCAGCCTGATGGTCCGGCCCATCCGTCCGGAAGACGCCACGGCCCTGGCGGAGGCTTTCACGCAGCTCACGCCCGAGGATGTCCGCTGGCGCTTCTTCTCACAGATCCGGGCCCTACCGCCCGAGCAGGTCGTGCGGATGACGCAGATCGACTACGACCGGGAAATGGCGCTGGTGGCCGTGGAGCAGCGCCCGGGGCAGCCGGACCGGCTGGCCGCCACCGCGCGGCTGATCCGCGACCCGGGGCGCGACAGCGGCGAATTCGCGGTGGTCACGCTGCCGGGCTGGAAAGGCCAGAAGTTAGCCAGCCACATGATCCGCCGCCTGCTGCATTGGGGAGAAGCACAGGGCATCCGCACCGTCGTCGGCCAGGTTCTGGCGGATAATCAGCCGATGCTGGGCTTCGTGCGCTCGCTGGGCTTTTCCGTGAAGCGCTCGGCCGAGGATGACGAGGTGATGGAAGCACACATCAACCTTCGCCCGCCCGTGGCATCGCCCTAGCGCGTGGTTTCGCGGATCAGGTCGCGCACGCGGCTGGCGGCCGCGCTTCCCTTCAACGCATCCCGCCAGGCGGCCTCGGCAACGCGCTGGTGCGCGGCCACCGCTTCATCCGCAGCCGTGATACTCCCGACGCCGATGCCGGCCCCCGGAGTCATCTCCGGCGCGAAAGGGCTGAGGCAGACATGCGCGCGGTCACGGCCGCGCAGCACCAGGAAGTTGCCCGCCGGCTCGGATGCCAGCAGGCCGAGTTGCAATCCGATCGGCACGCTTTCCATCTGCGCGGCGATGCTTTCCGCTTCCGCCCGGGCCGCCAGGCGGCAGCGCGTACGGGTGCGGTCGGACAGGCTGCCGCCGGCGGCCACGCCATCGACCAGCATGCGACGCAGTGCCGACTCCGACAGCATGGCGATGATGTTGGCGCGGCGGGACTGGTGCAGCTTCTTGCGGGCCACCAGCAGCCCCATCGCCTGATCAGCCGCCGCCCGGGCCGCGATGCGCTCCGGGGCCTGGTCCGCTGCTTCAGCCCAGGCTTCGGCCAGTGCGCCGTCGAAGGCTTCCGTGGTCGCTTGGTAGCAGATGGCGCCACCCACCTGGAGCACCTGATCGGCCTGTTCCTCGACCTGCCGCAGACGCTCCTGAAATGCCAGGGGGCGGGAAAAATACTCGACCCCGATGCCGAGCAACGACAGCGGCGAGATCTTCAATAACTCGGCCAGGCGCCGGATCGTGTCCAGCTTGATGACCTCGCCCTTCTCGTACCGGTACAGCGCGGCACGGGAGACGCCGAGCCTCGCCGCGATCTCCTCGGCCCGCATGCCGGATTCCAGGCGGTAGGCCCGCAACTGCTGGCCGATATCGGCGAAGCGCATGACACCCCTTGTGGATCACAGACAACTCAATCGGACCGCCACGGGAGACGTGTCTCGCGCGGCGGTCCTGAGCCAGGAAAATGCGCCCGGCGTCTCGGATTGGCAACTGTGAAATCCACGCCGATGTAAATTAGCCAAGCTCTACGTATTTTGCGACTCAGTCCGGCGAGACCTTCTGCGCCGACAAGGTTTCCAATGCCTTCACCATGCCGGAATGGTCCCAGCCGCCACCGCCGGCGGCGACGCAGGCCGAGAATAACTGTTGGGCCATGGCCGTGTTCGGCAAAGCGACCCCCAGCTCGCGCCCGGTCTGCAAGGCGAGGTTCAGGTCCTTCTGATGCAACGCGATACGGAAGCCGGGATCGAAGGTGCGCTTGATCATCCGGTCGCCGTGCAGTTCCAGGATGCGCGAGGTCGCTAGCCCGCCCATCAGTGCCTGCCGCACCTTCGCGGGGTCGGCACCCGCCTTGGCGGCGAAGACGAGCGCTTCGCCCACCGCCTCGATCGTCAGGGCGACGATGATCTGGTTGGCCACCTTGCAGGTCTGGCCGGCGCCGTTGTTTTCGCCCACCAGCGTCACGTTCTTGCCCATGGTCGCAAACAAAGGCTGTGCCCGGTCGAAGGCAGCCTGGCTGCCGCCGACCATGATGGTCAGGGTCGCCTGCTTGGCACCGACCTCGCCGCCCGAAACGGGCGCATCCAGGTAGTCCGCTCCCCGGGCGTTGATCCGTTCCGCGAAGTCCTTGGTGGCCACAGGGCTGATCGAGGACATGTCGATCACCAGCTTGCCGCTGCCGATCCCCTCCGCCACCCCGCGCGGTCCGAACAGCACGGCCTCGACGTCCGGCGTGTCAGGCAGCATCAGGATCACCACCTCCGCCGCCCCGGCGACGGCGGCGGGGTCGGGCAGGGTGGTCGCGGCTTCGCGCAGCTCGGCCGTCAGGCTGGCGCGCTCCGGCACCAGGAGGTCGTGCCCGGCCGCGCGCAGGTGCAGTGCCATCGGGCGGCCCATGATGCCCAGGCCGATGAATCCGATCTTCATCTTGTACTTTCCTTGTCTTGCATTCAGGCGCGGTAGGGCGCGAACCAGCCAAGTCCGGCCACCGTTTCGCCCGCCGGGCGGTATTCGCAGCCGATCCAGCCGCGGAACCCCAGCGCGTCGATGCGGCTGAACACGAAAGGCCAGTTGACCTCGCCGGTGCCCGGCTCGTTGCGGCCCGGCACGTCGGCGACCTGCATGTGGGCGATGATCGGCAGGTGCTTTTCCACACGCTTGACGATGTCACCCTCCGTCACCTGGCAGTGGTAGAGGTCGAACTGCAGGCCCAGCCTGTCCGGTCCCACCGCGGCGATGATCGCGGCACCCTGGTCCATGGTGTTCAGGAACAGCCCCGGGATATCCCGGTGGTTGATCGGCTCGATCACCGGCTTCACGCCGGCCGGGGCCGCCTGTTCCGCCGCCCAGGCGAGGTTGGCGACATAGGTGCCCGTCAGCGTGTCCCGCGCCACGCCGGCGGGCGCCAGCCCCGCCATCACGTGCAGCCGGGGGCAGGACAGGGCGGCGGCGTAGTCCAGCGCCTTCTTGATGCTGTCGCGGAATTCCTCCTGGCGGCCGGGCAGGCAGGCGGTGCCGCGCTCGCCCTGTGCCCAGTCGCCGGGCGGCGCGTTGAACAACACCTGTTGCAGCCCGTTGTCCTGCAGGCGCTTGGCGATCTCGGCGGCCGGGAAGTCATAGGGGAACAGGAACTCGACGGCGGTGAAGCCGGCCGCCCGCGCGGCGGCGAAGCGATCCAGGAACGGCATCTCCTGGAACATCATGGACAGGTTCGCGGCGAAGCGCGGCATTCGGCTCTCCCTTGGTTCGGCGGCACCTGGCCCGCGGGCCGCCATTGCCGGCTAGGCTAGAACGCCAGCCTGGAAGAGCAACCCCGGCGCCGCGCTGGCGGAGGCGTGGCTGCTCGGGCAATCTGCGCGCATGAGCCATCCTCCTTCCTCCGGCGACCATTCCCTGCGGCCCGCCCGGCTGCTCGGCTTCGTTGCCCTGGCCGCCCTGCTGGTCGGCTGCCTGCTGATCCTGCGGCCCTTCATCTCGGCGCTGCTGTGGGCCGCCATCCTGTCGTACTGCACCTGGCCGCTGTGCCGGATGCTGCGCGAAAAGCTGGGGCTTTCCCCGACCATCGCGGCCCTGGTGATGGTGGCGGCGGAGATGCTGCTGGTCGGCCTGCCGATCCTGCTGGCCACGCCGATGAAGGCGGAGGACGTGGATGGCCTGCGCCGCGCCGTGGAAAGCTTCTTTGGCGAGGGCCTGCCAGGGCTGGGCGACAAGCTCGGCGCCATCCCCATGATCGGCGCCTTTCTCCAGGACCGCTGGGCGTCGCTGCAACTGGATATCTCGCCGCTGACCAACATGCTGCGGCCCTATGCCGGCATGATCGCGCAGAACGTGCTGGGGCTGCTGCTGGCGGTGTTGTCCGGCTTGGTGGAGTTCGTGGTCGCCATCCTGCTCGCGTTCTTCTTCTATCGGGATGGCCCGGCCATGGCACGGGTCATGGAAGGGCTGGCGCAGCGCATCGCCGGGCCGCAGGCCAAGCGTCTAGTGCAGCTGACGGCGGCGGTGACCATCGGCGTGGTGTACGGGCTGCTCGGTACCGCCGTGGCGCAGGGTGCGCTGACGGCGGTGGGGCTGTGGGTGACCGGCGTGCCGCACCCCGTGCTGTTCGGCGTGCTGGCGGGCGCCATGTCGGTGCTGCCCGTTGGCGCGGCAGTGGTCTGGCTGCCGGCGGCGATCTACCTCTTCGCCACCGGGCAGACCGTCTGGGGCGTGGTGCTGCTGGTGTATGGCGCCGTCATCATCAGCAGCGTGGACAACGTCATCCGCCCCTGGCTGATCAGCCGCGGCGCGGACCTGCCGCTGCTGCTGACCATCCTGGGCGCGCTGGGTGGCGTCTTCGCCTTCGGCTTTCTCGGCCTGTTTCTCGGCCCCGTGCTGCTGGCGGTGGGCTTCACCCTGCTGCGCGACTGGGCCGAGGACGAGGAAGCCGGCTACTAGCGACCCACCGCGTAGCCCTGCATCCCGCGCGGGTTGGCGCCGGCGAAGAACTGCCCGTCCGGCTCCTGCCGGGCGGCGGAAAGCCGGCCTTCCGACCAGTCGCCGCCCAGCTCCGCCTTGTGGCCGCGCGCCAGCAGGGCGTCGAGCACATCCTGCCCCAGCCGGCCTTCCAGCACCGCCTTGCCCGGCCGGGCCATGCGCGGCCAGAAGGAGGACGGCCAGTGCTCGCTGTGGAAGGCGGGGGCGTCGATCGCCTGCTGGATGTTCAGCCCGTGGTCCAGCATGCGGCACAGCATGATAGGCTGCCACTGGTCCTGCTGCTCGCCGCCGGGGGTGCCGAAGGCCATCCAGGGCTTGCCATCGCGCAGCGCCATGCCGGGGGACAGCGTGGTGCGCGGGCGCTTGCCGGGCTTCAGGCCGTTGGGCAGCGACTCGTCCAGCCAGAACATCTGGCCACGGGTGCCGAGCGCGAAGCCGAGCTCGGGAATGGCGGGCGAGGATTGCAGCCAGCCACCCGATGGCGTGGCGGACACCATGTTGCCCCAGCGGTCAATGACATCGACATGGCAGGTGTCGGCGCCCGAAACGCCGAGACGCGACACGGTCGGCTCGCCGGCGCCGGCGGCGCCCAGCATGGACAGTCGCCGCTCGGCATCGTGGTCCACCCAGGGGGTCGCGCGGCCGGGTACCGTGCCGGGGCGCAGCTCCAGGGAGGCCTCGCGGCCGATCAGCTTGCGCCGCTCGGCGTTGTATGGCTCGGACAGCAGCACATCCATCGGCACGTCCACGAAGTCGGGGTCGCCGTAGAAGGCCTCGCGGTCGGCGAAACCGAGCTTCATCGCCTCGATCACGTGGTGGACGAACTCCTCGCCCATCGTGTCCATGGCGCCGACATCAAAGCCGGCCAGCACCGCCATGGTCTGCAGCATCGCCGGGCCCTGGCTCCAGGGGCCGCACTTCAGGATGGTGGTGCCGCGATAATCGAAGGACAGCGGCTTTTCCACAGGCGCCCGCCAGCGGGCCATGTCGTCGCCCGTCAGCACGCCCCTGTGCCGGCGGCCGGATGCGTCCAGCACCTCGTTGTCCCGGCAGAAGCGGTCGATCGCCTCGGCCACGAAGCCCTCGTACCAGGTGCGGCGGGCGGCATCGATCTGCGCCACGCGGTCACCCCCGGCGGCGGCGGCCTCTCGCAGCACGCGCGCATAGGTGGCGCCCAGCGCCGGGTTCGACCACAGCGCGCCGGGCCTGGGGCCGCCGTCGCGCAGCCACAGGGCGGCGGAGGTCTTCCATTCGTTCTCGAACAGTGGCTTCACGGTCTGGATGGTGGCGCAGATGCGCGGCACGTAGTGGATGCCGCGCTCGGCATAGCCGATGGCGAATTCCAGCACGTCGGCCAGCGCCCAGGTGCCCCAGTCACGCAGCATGGTCGCCCAGGCATCGAAAGCGCCGGGCACCATGGCGGCCAGCAGCCCCGTGCCGGGGATCAGGTCGAGCCCCAGCTCATCCTTCACCTTGCCGACCGTCAGGCCGGCGGGCGCCACGCCCTGGCCGCAGATCACGTGCTGCGTGCCGGCTTTCGCGTCGTGGATGATGATGGGGCAGTCGCCCAGCGGCCCGTTCAGGTGCGGCTCGGCCACCTGCAGCGTGAAGCCTGCGGCGGCGGCGGCGTCGAAGGCATTGCCGCCGCGCTCCAGTACCGCCATCGCCACCTGGCTGGCGATCCAGTGGGTGCTGCCGACCACGCCGAAGGTGCCGGCGATCTCGGGGCGGGTTGTGAACATCTCATGGCTCCCACGTGGGGCGGCCTTTTTGCGCGCCCTGCTGCTTGCGTCCTGTCCTCTGCGCGCGGAAAAGCACGGGGTCAATCGGAGGGACGTGATGTCGGGCTGGCTGGTGACGGTGGTGGGGCCTTCGGGCGCCGGCAAGGACACCTTGCTGGCGGGCGTACGACACGCGCTGCGCGACGATGCGCGCTTCGTGTTCGTGCGCCGCGCGATCACGCGCCCGGCGGAGCCGGCCGGGCAGGGTGGCGCGGAAGACCATGTGCCGATGACGGAAGCGGAGTTCCTGCAGGCCCGTGACGCGGGGAGCTTCGCGATGCACTGGTTCGCGCATGGCCTGCACTACGGCATACCGGCCACGATCCGGTCGGAGCTGGACGCCGGGCGGACGGTGATCGCCAACCTGTCGCGCGGCGTGCTGGCGGAGGCGCACGAGCACTTCCCGTTGAAGGTCATCAGCATCACCGCGCCCGCCGCCATCCTGGCTGCGCGGCTGGCCGGCCGTGGGCGGGAAAGCGCCGAGGACATCGCGGCGCGCCTGGCCCGCTCCGTGGCGCTGCCGCCCGGCGTGGACGTGGTGGAGGTGCCCAACGACACGACGCCCGAGGAGGGCGCCGCGCGTCTTCTGGCGGCACTGCGAAGCCTGCCGGGCTAGGGAGCGCCCGTCAGCCGCCGAGCGGCAGGCGCTCGGCGATCAGGAAAGGCGCCCCCGGCGCCGCCTGGGTGAACAAGCACAGCTCCCGCACCACCCGCGGCATCGCCGCGGCAGCACCCACCGCATTCTGCACCGCCGGCAGCACGCGGGCCTTCTCCACCTCGTCCAGTTTGCGTGACAAGGTCATGTGGAAGAACCATTCGTCGAAGACATAAGGGTAGCCCCAGGCCGCCAGATGCTCGCGCTGGCGCGGCGTCATGCGGTCCGGGTTGCGGCGGGCGATCTCGGCTTCCGTCGGCGCGGCGCGGTGCGGCTCCAGCGCCGTGACGCAGTTGTCGGCGAAGGCCTGCAAGGCGGGGCAGGGCTCGCTTTCCGTCAACGCCAGAAAGCCGCGCAGGTCGGTGACCCGCAGCGGCGGCATCGCGAAGGGCGCGGTGCGCCCGGCCAGATCCGCCGCCGCGGCGCGCGCGGCGGCGTAGGAGCCGGACAGGCGGAAGGGCGGCTTCAACGTGGCGTGGAAGCCGTAGTTCGCCGCTTCCGCCGTGATGGCCGCGATGTCCACGCCCGGCACGGGGGCCTGTGGAATGGTGGCCCCCGTCTCGGCATCGCGCCCCAGCCAGCGGGACGCTGCCGCATGCAGCGGGTCCGATACCTCGGGCGCGAAATACAGCGCGAGTCGCATGCTCACGCGACGCGCTCCCCGGCACGCCACACGCTGCGAACCACCGGCATGGTGCCGAGCGGCCGCACACGCACGAGGTCGGCGCGCAGCCCGGTCTCGATGCGGCCGCGATCGGCCATCTTCAGCATCCGCGCCGGGGCGTCGGTGATGGTGGCGACGGCGGCGGGCAAAGAGATTTCGGTTTCCGCCGCCGCACGCCACACGGCCTCGATCATCGCGGGCGGCACGTAGTCGGAGGCGAAGACATCGACCAGCCCGGCGCGAACCAGATCCACAGCCGCCACGTTGCCCGAATGGCTGCCGCCGCGCACCAGGTTGGGCGCGCCGGCGATCACCTGCATGCCGTGCCGGCGCGCCGCTTCCGCCGCCAGCATGGAAACCGGGAACTCCGAGATCATGATGCCGTCGGCGGCGTTCTCGGCAATCTCGTCCTCACGCCAATCGTCGTGGCTCGCGAGCGGCAGGTCGCGATAAGCGATGCGCTCCAGCAAGGCGCGGCGCTGCGGGCCGCGCAGCCGCTCGCGCTGCGACAGCAGCTTGTCGATGCGCTTTTCCACCTCGGCCAGCGGCATGGCGCGGGCCCGCATGGCGCGGTAGCGCTCGATATCCGCGTACTGGCCGACGCCGGGGGAATGGTCCATCAGGCTGACCATGCGCACCGCCGGGTGGTCGGCAGCGGTTTCCAGCAGCGGCATGAGGTCGGCGGCCGGCAGCTCGCAGCGCAGGTGCAGGAAGTGCTCGCTTTTCAGCAGCCCCGTGGCGGACAGCGCGTCGAGATCCCGGACACCATTCAGGAAGGTTTCCGTCCGCTCGGCGTCGAAGCCCAGGTCACCCAGGCACAGCGCGTCCAGCACCGTGGTCACGCCCGCTGCCGCCGTTTGCGAATCGTGCGACAGAAAGGCGGAGCGGGACGGCCAGCGGGCGGAGGCGCGGGGCTGCACCTGGCGCTCCAGGTTGTCCGTGTGCACGTCGATCACGCCGGGGATCAGGTGGTCGCCATCCAGGTCGATGGCGCCGGGCACGCTGCTGCGCCCGGGCTGGATCTCCGCGATCATGCCGCCGCGCAGCACCAGCGTGCCGGGCTGGACGCTGTCCGGCAGGACGAGAAGGGCGTTGGAAAGGATGGTCTCGGCGGTCATGCGGCGTCCTGGATCGGCAAAACTTCGAAAAGGCGGTCGGCTACCCGGTCGCGGACTTCCGCGTCGTGGAAGATGCCGATGATGGCGGTGCCGGCGGCCTTGGCCTCGCCGATCAGCCCGATCACCACCTCGCGGTTGGCGGCATCCAGGCTCGCGGTCGGCTCGTCCAGCAGCAGCACGGGGTAGCCGGGGGCGAAGCCACGGGCAAGGTTCACCCGCTGCTGCTCGCCGCCCGAAAAGGTCGCGGGCGGCAGGTGGTGCAGCCGGGCCGGCAGGTTGAGGCGCAGCAGCAGCTCCTCCGCCCGGGCGCGGGCGGCGTCCGGCGCGGCGCCACGGGCGATCAGCGGCTCGGCCACGATGTCCAGGGCGCCGATGCGTGGAATGACGCGCAGGAACTGCGACACGTAGCCGAGCGTGCTGCGGCGGATCTCGCGCATTTCCCGGGCGTCGGCGGCGGTCAATTCCACCGCGCGGCCGTCATGGCGCAGGTGGATGCGGCCGTGCTCGGCGCCGTAGTTGCCGTAAAGGCACCGCATCAGGGTGGATTTGCCAGCGCCCGAGGGGCCGGCGAGCGCCACGCATTCACCCGGCGCGACGGCGAAGTCCACGTGCTCCAAGACGGGAATGCGGACCCCGCCCTGCAGATGCAGACGAAAGCTTTTGCCGAGGTCGGTGGTCCAGAGAGCCTGGGTCATGCCGCCAGCACCGATGCGACGAGGAGTTGCGTATAGGGATGCTGCGGGTCGTCCAGCACCCGGTCGGTCAGCCCATGCTCCACCACCTGGCCATGGCGCATCACCAGGATGCGATGGGCCAGCAGGCGGGCGGCGGCGATGTCGTGCGTCACCAGGAGCACGGCGATGCCGAGGTCGGCCACCAGCGCGCGGATCAGGTCCAGCAGCCGCGCCTGGACAGATACGTCAAGGCCGCCGGTCGGCTCATCCATGAACACCAAGCGCGGGCGCGTCACCAAGGTGCGCGCGATCTGCAGCCGCTGCTGCATGCCGCCGGAAAAGGTGCGGGGCAGGTGGTCGATGCGCGCGGGGTCGATCTCCACGCGCTGCAGCCATTCCGCCGCCTCGTCGCGGATGTTGCCGTAATGGCGCGCGCCCACGGCCATCAGCCGCTCGCCCACATTGCCGCCGGCGGAAACGCCCATACGCAAGCCATCGCGGGCATGCTGGTGCACGAAGCCCCAGTCGGTCCGCATCAGGCGGCGCAGCGCGGCCTCGCCCATGTCGTGCACGGGATGGGCGGTGCCGTCCGGCGCACGGTAGGTGACCTGCCCGGCGTCGGGGCGCATCTGCCCGGCCAGCACGCGCAGCAGCGTGGACTTGCCGGAGCCGGATTCGCCGACGATGGCGACCACCTCGCCGGGGTGGATGTCCAGCGCCACGTCGTCCAGTGCCTTGACGGCGCCGAACGACAGACGGAGGCCGGCGGCCTCCAGCAGGGGCGCGCTCATGCCGCTTCTCCCTTGGCGTTCTCGGCCTGCCGGGTTTCGCAGTAATCGGTATCGGAGCAGACAAACATGCGGCCGCCGCGATCGTCGGTCACCACCTCGTCGAGGTAGCTGCTGCGGGAACGGCACAGCTCGCATGCGGCATCGGCCCGATGCGGGCGGAAGGGATGGTCGTCGAAGTCCAGGCTCCGGACCTCCGTGTAGGGCGGCACGGCGTAGATGCGCTTCTCGCGCCCGGCGCCGAACAGCTGCAGGGCGGCCATGCGGTGCATCTTCGGGTTGTCGAAGGCCGGGATGGGCGAAGGCGACATCAGGTAGCGCTCGTCCACCATCACCGGGTAGCTGTAGGACGTGGCGATGTGCCCGTGCTTGGCGATGTCCTCGTACAGCTTCACATGCATCAAGCCGTAATCGGCCAGGGCGTGCATGCGCTTCGTCTCGGCCAGGCGCGGCTCCAGGCGGAACAGCGGCTCGGGCATCGGAACTTGGTAGACCAGGATCTGCTTCTCGGTCAGCACGGCCTCGGGAATGCGGTGCCGGGTCTGGATGACCGTCGCCTCGTCCGTGTGCGTGGTCGTCTCGACCCCGGCGACGCGGTTGAAGAAGCGACGGATGGAGACGGCGTTGGTGGTATCGTCCGCGCCCTGGTCGATCACCTTCAGCACGTCGGCCTCGCCCAGCACGGCGGCGGTGACCTGGATGCCGCCGGTGCCCCAGCCATAGGGCAGCGGCATTTCCCGCGCGCCGAAGGGCACCTGATGGCCGGGGATGGCCACCGCCTTCAGCAGCGCGCGGCGGATCATCCGCTTGGTGTTCTCGTCCAGGTAGGCAAAGTTGTAGGCGGCATCGCGGTTCATGGCTCGGCCTGCTCCGGCTCGACGGAAGCGCGCATGCGGCGCACCACCTCCAGCTCGCTCTGGAAATCGACGTAGTGCGGCAGCTTCAGGTGTTCCACGAAGCCGGTCGCCTCGACATTGTCGCTGTGCAGCAGCACGAATTCCTCGTCCTGCGCGGGGGCCGTGCGGTCCTCGCCCAGCTCGCCTGCCATCAGGGCGCGGTCCACCAGCGCCATGGACATGGCGCGGCGCTCGCCATGGCCCAGCACCAGACCGTAGCCGCGGGTGAACTGCGGCGGCTCGGTGCGGCTGCCGTGGAACTGGTTCACCATCTGGCATTCCGTGACCTCGATCTCGCCGATCTCGATCTCGAAGCCCAGTTCCGGCGGGGTCAGGCACACGGTCACGCTGCCTTGGCGGATCTCGCCCACGAAGGGGTGGCTGTTGCCGTAGCCCCGCTGCGTGGAATAGCCGAGGCCGAGCAGAAAGCCTTCATCACCCCGCGCCAAGTTTTGCAACCGCGTGGCGCGGCTGGTGGGAAAGGCCAGGGGCTGGCGCGTCAGGTCCGCGGGCTCGGCGTCCGAGGGAACGTCGCGTCGCATCAGGCCCTCGCGGGCCAGCAGCTCCGTGACGAAGGGCGCATCGGCCAGCGGCGCCTCGGCTTCCGGCGCCGGCTCGGGCGGCAGGCCGGCGGCAGCCAGGGAGAAGTCCAGCAGCCGGTGCGTGTAGTCGAAGGTCGGGCCCAGCACCTGCCCGCCCGGCAGGTCCTTGTAGGTGGCCGAAACGCGGCGGCGCAGGCGCATGGCGCCGGTGTCCAGTGGCGCGGCATAGCCGAAGCGGGGCAGGGTGGTGCGATAGGCCCGCAGCAGAAAGGCGGCCTCGATCAGGTCGCCCTTGGACTGCTTAATGGCCAGCGCGGCGAGGCCGCGGTCGTGGCACGATCCCTCGGCCATCACGCGGTCCACCGCCAGCCCCATCTGCTGCTCGATCTGCTCGACCGTCAGCTCCGGCACCGCCGCATCGCCCCGGCGGGTTTCCGCCAGCCACGCATGGGCATTGCCGATGGCACGCTCGCCCCCTTTGACGGCGACATAGGCCATGCTCAGCCCTCCTCGATCATGGTCGTGCGGGGCAGGGCGGCCAGGTCTTGGCCCGCGCACAGCAGCACATCCACGCCGCGCGGAAACAATCCACGCTGGGCCTGCCAGTCCCCGATGAAATTCGCTGGCAGCCCGCCGACCGACAGGTGGTGATGCCGCTCAATACCGGGCCCGGACAGGCGCCAGCCCGCACCGCCCTCCAGGGACGCGACCTGAAGGATCAGCGTGGTGCCGCTTTCCGGCTCCTCGTCGCTGCCGGCATTCATTCCGGCCAGCGCCGGCATGGCCGTGGTGGCCAGCACGAAGGCGGCGTCGGCCAAGTTGGAGGACGGGCTGCCGCAATGAAACCGCAGCCAGGCATCTGCGGCATCGCCCGCGTCGTGCCACAGGGGGGTTTCCGCGTCCGACAGCGTCAGCAGCACGGCGGCCGTCGCGGCATCCAGACCCGGCGGGGGGACAAGGCCCTGCGGCAGGCGCTGAACGCGTCCCGGCCGGCTCATCGCCTCCAGCACAGCGCGGAAGCAGTGCTGCGAGTCGCGCACGGGGTCGGCAAAAGCGGGCGTGATCATCGCATGGTCGCCATAGTGAAGAATTGCACGCGAGTGGCGGCGGCCTTGCGGGACTGCGCGGCGCGCGCCTCCGCCTCGGCGGCCGCCAGCGGCTCGATCACCGCCGCCATCAGGGCGGGGCGGCGGGCGGGGTCCTGCAAGGCGGCGTCCAGCACGGCGGCCAGCTCCGCCTGCCGTTGGTCGCGGCCCGCGACATAGGCATGCCCGACCGCGCCATCGGCGAGCGAGACGGCGCAGCGGGTGACGGTCATTTCAGACAGGTTGAACGCCGCGCCATCGCCGCCGGCGCGGCCGCGCAGCATCACCAGCCCGGTTTCCGGCCCGCGCAGGCGGGCATGCGGGGGCAGGGGCGGCGCGGCGGATAGCTGCGCCTCGATGGCGTCGTGGCCGGCGCGGGCCAGCAGGCCCATCCAGCGGCGGCGGGCTTCGATGTCGGGAGACACGATCATTTCCTTGGCCCGTTGAGATGTCTAGACGAGTAGATATCCGCCGGGCTATCGTCAAGCCGAATGTGGCAGCCGCCGGGAGCGAACGGGTTGAAGCTTTCATGACACCGCCCGCCGACCGCTTGGCACGGGGCGAGGGCATCGCGCTGTGGCGGCAGATCGCCCAGGCGCTGGAGCAGGGGATCACGGCCGGCACGCACCCGCCCGGCGGCCGCCTGCCGAGCGAGGCCGAGTTGTCGGCGCAACACGGGGTGAATCGCCACACGGTGCGCCGCGCGCTGGAAGCACTGAGCCAGCGGGGCCTGATCCGCATCGAGCAGGGCCGCGGCTCCTTCGTGGCCGAGGATGTGGTCGATTACCCGGTGGGGCCGCGCACGCGCTTCTCGGAGCTGATCCGCGCCCAGAACCGGGAGCCCGCTGGCCGCATCCTGCAGATCGCCGAGGTGCCCGCCGAGGCCGCGGTGGCCGAGGCCCTGCGTATCCGCCCGGGCAAGCCGGTGCTGCGCGTGGACCGGCTTGGGTTGGCGGATGACCGCCCTGTGGTGCTGGGCCTCCACCACTTCGTGCTGCCGCGCTTCGCCAACCTGCCGGCCGAGCTGGCGGGCCACGGCTCGATCACCCAGGGGCTGGCGGCCTGCGGGGTGGCCGACTACCGCCGCGTGTCCACCCGCCTGACCGCACGCCTGCCGACGGCGCAGGAAGCGGAGATCCTGCAGCAGGCGAGGGCCCGCCCGGTGATGGTGGCGGAAGCCCTGAACAGCGACCCGGACGGCAGGCCCATCGACTTCACCTTGTCCTGCTACGCCGCCGGCCGCGTGCAGATCCTGATTGAAAGCGGAGAAACGACGTGACTGACTGGACGATCGACGGTGGCCGCGTGCTGCGCGAAGGCGCGTTGCGGAACGATGCGCTGCATCTGGCCAGCGGGCATGTCGCCGCCGCCGGCGCGCAGGGCTCGCGGTTCGATGCCACCGGCCTGCTGGTGTTGCCCGGCATCATCGACATCCACGGCGATGCCCATGAGCGCCAGTTGCAGCCGCGCCCGGGCGTGGACCTTCCCACCACACTGGCCATCCGGGACTCAGAGGCGCAGATCCTGGCGGCCGGCATCACCACCGCGTTTCTGGGCGTCACCCTGTCCTGGGAGCCGGGCCTCCGCTCGCTGCCGGCGTGGCGGCGCCTGCTGGCGGGGCTGGCCGAGGCGCGCCCGCACCTGGCCGCGGACCTCCGCGTGCACCTGCGGTTCGAGGCGGACAATCTCGATGCGTTGGACGAGGCTGTAGCCGATATCGCGGCCGGCCGCGTGCATCTGCTGGCCTTCAACGACCACACGCCGGGTATTGCCCGCAAGCTGTCTGACGACACCCAGGCCGCGAAGTATGCGGCGCGCGCCGGCATCGATATTGATCGCTTCCGCGCGCTGGCCGATGCCGCGATGGCACGCCGTGGCCAGGTGCCGGAAGGCCGCCGGCAGCTGGCCGCCGCCGCCCGCACCGCCGGCATCGCGATGGCGAGCCATGACGACGCGACCCCGGCCGACCGGCAAGCCTACCGGGCCCTGGGCGCCGCGATCTGTGAATTCCCCATGGCCGAGGAGGTGGCCGGCGTGGCCCGCGCGGAAGGCGAGGCGGTGGTGATGGGGGCGCCGAACGTCGTGCGCGGCGGCAGCCACCTGGGCTGGGCCAGCGCCGCGCCGCTCGCCGAACGCGGCTTGGTGACGGTGCTGGCTTCCGACTACGTGTGGCCGGCCCTGATGGAGGCGGCGTTCGTGATGGCCGACCGGGGCACCATGGCCTTGCCCGCCGCCTGGGACCTGATCAGCCGCAACCCGGCGCAGGCGACCGGGCTGCGCGACCGCGGCAGCCTTGATGTGGGCATGCGTGGGGATGTGGTGGTGGTGGACGCCGCCCGGCGGGCCCCGGTGGCCACGTTCTGCGCCGGCACGTTGGCCTGGATCGCTCCCCACGCCGCCGGGCGCCTGGTTTAACTGCTACCGGCAAAAGAAAAGCCCCCGGATGCTTGCGGCATCCGAGGGCTTTACTGAGTGGCTCCCCGAGTTGGACTCGAACCAACGACCTAGCGATTAACAGTCGCGCGCTCTACCAGCTGAGCTATCAGGGATCAGCGTGTGGGCGGCGATATAGCGAAGCATCCGGAGGCTCGCAAGGCCCCTTTTTCAATCGTTTCGCGATAACGCCATAGTCAAAAGCTGGAGGCCTGAGCGGGAATCGAACCCACATTCACGGATTTGCAGTCCGTTGCATCACCATTCTGCCATCAGGCCGCCGGTCGGGTGTATCGGGTGCCAGCGCCGCACGGTCAAGAGGCAGAGGCGCGGTTCGTGCCTCCCGCTTGGCCGCCGTGCTGCACCCGCGTATAACCGCCGCCTTGCGCGGGGACGATCTGCGCTGTGTACGAGGATGAGCGGCCGATGAACTTCGCCGATGCGCGCAAGTGGATGGTGGACGGGCAGGTGCTGCCCAACAAGGTGACCGATCCGCGCGTGATCAACGCCATGCTGGACCTGCCGCGCCATCTGTTCGTGCCGGCCAACAGCGTCGCCCGCGCGCATGCCGACGAGGACGTGCCGCTCGGCCAGGGACGCGTGCTGCTGCAACCGATGATGATCGCCCGCCTGGTGCAGATGACGCAGCTGCGCATGGGCGAAACCGCCCTGGTGCTCGGTGCCGGCAGCGGCTACGGCGCGGCGCTGCTGGCCCGCATGGGGGCCATCGTGACCGCGGTGGAGCAGGACCCGGCCCTGGCGGCGCTGGCCCGTGGCGCCCTGGCTTCCGCAGGCGTGGTCAGCCCCGGCTCCGTGCAGTTCATCGAGGCCATGCCGGTCGGCGGCGCCCCGAGCGGGCCGTTCGACGTGGTGATGATCGAGGGCCAGGTTCCGGCTATCCCCGAAGCGGTGGCCGACCGGCTGGCGGAAGGCGGGCGCCTGGTGGCCGTGCGCCGGCGACCGGGCCGCAGCGGGGCCGCCGTGCTCGGCACGCGCTCTGGCGGCACCTTCTCCGTGGCCGAGATGTTTGATTGCGGCACCGCGCCGCTGCCTGGATTTTCTGCCGAACCCGGTTTCGTGTTCTGAGCTTGGCCTTGGCGGCGAGGATGCTGGCCTGATGCCAGGCGGTCGGCTAATCTGCCGCCGCCCGGCGGGTGCGCGAGACAGCGGCAGGGGAGCTTGAGATGTCGATGATGAAGAGTGTCTCGGCGTCGGTGATGCTGGTGATGATGCTGGGTGGTGTGGCGCGGGGTCAGACGCTGCAGGATGCGTTGTCGGCGGCGTATGCCAACAACCCGACGCTGCAAACGTCGCGGGCGCAGCTGCGGGTGGTGGACGAGAACGTGCCGCAGGCGCTGGCGGGGTGGCGGCCGAGCGTGACGCTGTCGGGCAGCGCGGGGTACAACCAGGGCACGGCGCGGTCGCGGGGCATCTACGGCGACACGGACCGCCAGATTGGCAGCGGCACGGCGACGGTGACGCAGCCGCTGTACAATGGCGGCCGCACGGTGGCTGGCACGCGGCGGGCGGAGAACCAGGTGCTGGCGCAGCGGGCGCGGCTGCTGGCCACCGAGCAGCAGGTGCTGTCGGACACGGTGCAGGCCTATGTGGCGGTGATCCGCGACCAGGAAACGCTGCGGCTGAACGTCAACAACGTGCAGGTGCTGCAGCGGCAGCTGGATGCCACCAACGAACGCTTCCGGGTGGGCGAGATCACGCGCACCGACGTGGCGCAGGCGGAAAGCCGGCTGGCGGGCGCGCGGGCGACGCGGGCCAATGCGGAAGGCACGCTGCAAACCAGCCGGGCGACGTTTGCGCGGGCTGGTGGGGGTGGCGCCGGAGCGGCTGGTGGCGCCGCAGCCGCTGGCAGCCCCGGTGCGCAGCGCGCGCGAGGCGGCGGAGCTGGCGTCGGTGAACGCGCCGGCGGTGGTGGCGACGCTGTTTGACGAGGCGGCGGGGCGCGAGCAGATCGACGTGCAGTTCGCGACCTTGCTGCCGCAGGTGTCGCTGCAGGCGCAGACCTACCGATCGGACAACACGCAGTCGCCGCACACGCGGGCGACGGGCGAGCAGATCACGGCGACGCTGTCGGTGCCGCTGTACCAGGGTGGCGCGGAATACGCGGCGGTGCGGCAGGCGCGGCAGGACGCGCAGCGGCTGCGGCAGGTGGTGGACGACCAGCGGCGGGCGGCGATGCAGCAGGCGACGCAGGCGTGGGAAACGCTGGTGGCGGCGCGGGCGCAGGTGGACAGCGTGCGATCGCAGATCCGGGCGGCGGAGATTGCGCTGGACGGGGTGCAGCGCGAGGCGGTGGTGGGCAGCCGGACGACGCTGGACGTGCTGAACGCGGAGCAGGAGCTGCTGAACGCGCGGGTGACGCTGGTGCAGGCGCTGGCCAACGTGGTGACCAACAGCTACGCGCTGGCCGGCGCCGTGGGGCGGCTGACCGCCAAGGACCTCGCCCTGCCCGTGCCCCTCTACGACATGGAGGCCTACTACCGCGCCGTCCGCAACAAATGGTTCGGCACCAGCGACCTCTCGCAGGCCGACAGCGCTGGCATGGTGCGTTAAGATGGCCGATCCCAAGAACCCCGATCCGTCCATGGCGGAGATCCTGGCCTCCATCCGCGACATCCTGAACGAGGATGAGAAAGCGGAGCCGGACGATCCGCTGGACCTGACCGAAGCCATGCTGGTTTCGCCCCCCGCCGCGCCGGCGCCTGCCACGCCGGTGCAGGACCCGACCCCGGCGCCCCCCGCCATTCCGGTGGCCCCGGGGCCGCAGGCCCAGGCCGTCGCGGCGGACCGCACCGCGCCGGTTTCGCGCGGCGGCGGCACCACGATCGAGGACGTGGTGCGCGAGGAAATGCGCCCGCTGCTGCAGGCGTGGCTGGACCAGCACCTTCCGGGCATGGTGGAGCGCATGGTGAAGGCCGAGATCGGCAAGATGCTGGACCGCCAGCCGGACTGAACACCGGGACTCGCGGTCAGGCCTTGACGTTGCGGGCCGGCGCCATCAAGCGTCCTGCCATGCTCGACAAGACCCTCGCCCCCGCCAGCTTCGAACAACGCATCTATGAGGGGTGGGAGGCCTCCGGAGCCTTCGGCGCCAAGCCGGACAGCCCGGCCGACCCCTTCACCATCATGATCCCGCCGCCCAACGTCACGGGCAGCCTGCATATCGGCCACGCGCTGACCTTCACGATCCAGGACACCCTGGTCCGCTGGCGCCGCATGCAGGGGCGGGACGCGCTGTGGCAGCCGGGCACCGACCACGCCGGCATCGCCACCCAGATGGTGGTGGAGCGGCTGCTGGCCGGGCAGGGCGTCGACCGCCGCAGCATCGGCCGCGAGAAGTTCCTGGAGCATGTGTGGGAGTGGAAGGGCCAGTCGGGCGGCACCATCACCCGCCAGCTCCGCCGCCTGGGCGCCAGCCTGGATTGGCCGCGCGAGCGCTTCACAATGGATGCCGGCCTGTCTGAGGCGGTGCGGGAGGTCTTCGTGACCCTGCACCAGCAGGGGCTGATCTACCGCGACCGGCGGCTGGTGAACTGGGACCCGAAGTTCCAGACCGCCATCTCCGACCTCGAGGTCGAGAACAAGGAGATGAAGGGCAGCATCTGGCACCTGCGCTACCCGGTGGAAGGCGAGTCGGGGCAGTTCCTGGTGGTCGCCACCACGCGGCCGGAAACCATGCTGGCCGACACCGCCGTGGCGGTGCACCCGGATGACGAACGCTTTCGCGCTTTGGTCGGCAAGCATCTGATCCTGCCGCTTACCGGCCGCCGCATTCCGGTGGTGGCTGACGAGTATTCCGACCCGGAGAAGGGCTCGGGCGCGGTGAAGATCACGCCGGCGCACGACTTCAACGACTTCGCCGTCGGCAAGCGCCATGGCTTGGCGATGCCGTCGATCCTGGATGCCGAGGGCGCGGTCTGGCTGGCGGAGATCGAGGGCGACCTGCGCGCCGTGGACGGCATCGCAGACCCGGATTTCGTGCGCGGCCTCGCTGGCCAGGACCGCTTCGCGGCCCGCAAGGCGATCATCGCGGAGCTGGAGCGGCTGGAGCTGATCGAGACCATCGAGGCTCACAGCAACGCCGTGCCGCATGGCGATCGTTCCGGCGTGCCGATCGAGCCGCGCCTGACCATGCAGTGGTATTGCGACGCCGCGACCCTGGCCAAGCCGGCGATCGAGGCGGTGGAAAGCGGCCGCACGCAGTTCGTGCCCAAGCACTTCGAGAACACCTTCTTCTCCTGGATGCGCGACATCCAGCCCTGGTGCGTCAGCCGCCAGCTTTGGTGGGGGCACCAGATCCCCGCCTGGTACGCGCCGGACGGCAGCATCTTCGTGGCCCGCACGGAGGAGGAGGCCTATGCCGAGGCCCGCGCCAAGCTCGGCGCCGATGTGACGCTGACACGCGACGAGGATGTGCTGGACACCTGGTTCAGCTCGGCGCTCTGGCCGTTCAGCACGCTCGGCTGGCCGAACAAGACGCCGGAGCTGAACAAGTATTATCCCGGTGACGTGCTGGTGACGGGCTGGGACATCATCTTCTTCTGGGTCGCCCGGATGATGATGATGGGCCATCACTTCATGGGCGATGTGCCCTTCAAGACCGTCTACATCCATGGCCTCGTCCGCGACGAGAAGGGCCAGAAGATGTCGAAGTCCAAGGGCAACGTCATCGACCCGCTGGAACTAATCGAGAGCTTCGGCACGGACGCGCTGCGCTTCACCATCGCCTCCCTGGCCACCCCGGGGCGCGACGTGAAGCTGGGCCGCAAGCGGGTGGAGGACTTCCGCTCCTTCGGCACCAAGCTGTGGAACGCGGCGCGCTTCTGCGAGATGAACGGCATCGCGCCCGATGCGTCCTTCGACCCGGCCGCAGTGCAGACGCCGCTGGCGCGCTGGATCCTCGGCACCGCCAACGGCGCCATCGCGGAGGCGACGGCGGCGCTCGAAGCCTACCGCATGGATGACTACGCCTCGGCCTGCTACCGCTTCGTGTGGAACGGTTTCTGCGACTGGTTCCTGGAATTCGCCAAGCCGGCGCTGAACGGGCCGGATGGTGCCGAGAAGGACGAGGTGAAGGGCGTGGCGCAGCACGTACTGGGCACCATCCTGCGCCTGCTGCACCCGGTCATGCCGTATCTGACCGAGGAGCTTTGGGACCGCTTCGGCTACGGCCCGGAGTTCAGCCTGATCGGCGAGTCCTGGCCTGCCGCCGTGGCGGTGCCGGGGGCCGACGAGGCCAAGGCCGAGCTGGACTGGGTGGTCCGGCTGGTTTCCGAGGTGCGCGCGGTGCGCAGCGAGATGAACGTGCCGCCCTCCGTGCTGGTGCCGCTGCTGCTGTCCGGCGCCAAACCGGAAACGCTGGCGCGGGCGGATCGCTGGATCGAGGCCATCCGTCGCCTGGGCCGCGCTACGGAAGTACGGGCGCTGGAAGGCGAGCCGCCGCAGGGCGCCCAGGTGGTGGTGGACGAAGCCACGGTGCTGCTGCCGCTGGCCGACGTCATCGACCTCGGCGCCGAGCGGACGCGGCTGGGCAAGGAGATCGCCAAGCTGCGGACGGACGCCGAGAAGACGGCGGCGAAGCTGGGGAACCAGGACTTCGTGTCCCGTGCCAAGCCGGAAGTGGTGGAGGAAAACCGCGAGCGGCTGGCGACGGCGGAAGCCGAGGTCGCCCGCCTGCAGGCCGCGCTGTCGCGCATCGGCGGGTAGCGGCGCGGGTTGCCGATTGTTCACGCGCGCTGACCGGGCGCGCGTGAAAGAACGTCGCATCACTGAAGGGATGACGACGATGGCAATGGCACCGGAGCAGGTGGACCCGCACGACACGCGCAAGCGGGTGATGGCGATCGTCGGCGGTTCGTCCGGCAATCTTGTCGAATGGTATGACTTCTACGTTTACGCCGCGACGGCGTTGTATTTCGCGCCCGCCTTTTTTCCGCGCGGGGACAGCACCGCGCAGTTGCTGAACACGGCGGCCATCTTCGCCGTCGGCTTTCTGATGCGCCCGATCGGCGGCTGGCTGTTCGGCCGCATCGCCGACCGCAGCGGCCGCAAGACCTCCATGGTCATCTCCGTGCTGATGATGTGCTTCGGCTCGCTGATGATCGCGGTGCTGCCGACCTATGAGCAGATCGGCGTGGCGGCGCCGCTGCTGCTGCTGACCGCGCGGTTGATCCAGGGGCTGTCGGTGGGCGGCGAGTACGGCACCAGCGCGACCTATATGAGCGAGGTGGCGCTGGCCAAGCACCGCGGCTTCTTCTCGTCGTTCCAGTACGTCACCCTGATCGGCGGGCAGTTGCTGGCGTTGCTCGTGGTGGTGGTCCTCCAGGCCGTTTATTCGGCCGAGGAGATCCGGGCCTGGGCCTGGCGCATCCCCTTCTTCATTGGCGCGGGCACGGCGGTGATCGCGTTGTTCCTGCGCCGGGCCCTGCATGAAACCTCCACCGCCGGGGAGCGCTCGGCAGAGGGGGCGGGGACCATCGCGCTGCTCCTGCGGCACCCCAAGCCGTTGCTGCAGACCATCGGACTGACGGCGGGCGGCAGCTTGGCCTTCTATACCTACACCACCTACATGCAGAAGTTCCTGGTCAACACCGCGGGCTTCAGCGTCGAACGCGCCAGCGTGACCATGGCCGCCGTGCTGTTCTGCTACATGTGCCTGCAGCCCGCTCTGGGTGCCTTGTCGGACCGCATCGGGCGCCGTGCCTGTTTGATCGTCTTCTCGGTCGGCACCGCGGTGATGACGGTGCCGCTGCTGCGCACCCTGGGCGGGGTGACCACCTCCGGCGGCGCCTTCGTGCTGATCCTGTCGGCGCTGCTGATCGTCAGCTTCTACACCTCGATCAGCGGCGTGGTGAAAGCGGAGCTGTTTCCACCGCAGATCCGCGCCCTGGGCGTCGGGTTGGGGTACGCCATCGCCAACTCGCTGTTCGGCGGCTCGGCGGAATATGTCGCGCTCTGGCTCAAGAGCGCCGGCGCGGAGAATGCCTTCTTCTGGTACGTCGCCGCCTTTGCGCTGATATCGCTGGTCGCCACGCTGTCCATGAAGGACACGCGGCTGCATGGCCACCTCGGCCATCCCGACGCCCCCGCCCGGAACGATTAGGTCTGTTGCCGAGGCAACACTGTTGCGCGATACCAGGAACGGCGCGCAACAGTTGAAAGGGATGGACCCATGGCCGAGCACATTTGGGACAAGTCACGTTTGCCGAGCCGGCATGTCAGCGTCGGCCCGGAACGTGCCCCGCACCGCTCCTACTACTACGCCATGGGCATGACGGAGGAGGAGATTGCCCGCCCGCTGGTAGGCGTCGCCACCTGCTGGAACGAGGCCGCGCCCTGCAACATCGCCCTCAACCGGCAGGCCCAGAGCGTCAAGCAGGGGGTCAAGGCAGGGCAGGGGACGCCGCGCGAGTTCACCACCATCACGGTGACGGATGGCTTGGCGATGGGCCACCAGGGCATGAAGTCCTCGCTCGCCTCGCGCGATGCCATCGCAGACACGGTGGAGCTGACCATGCGCGGCCACTCCTACGACGCGATGGTGACGCTGGCGGGCTGCGACAAGTCGTTGCCGGGCATGATGATGGCCATGCTGCGGCTGAACGTGCCCAGCGTCTTCATGTATGGCGGCTCCATCCTGCCCGGCACCTTCAAAGGCCGCGACGTAACGGTGGTGGACGTGTTCGAGGCCGTGGGCCAGCACGCCGCCGGCAACATGTCGGACGAGGACCTGCACGCGCTGGAATGCGTGGCCTGCCCCTCGGCCGGTGCCTGCGGTGGCCAGTTCACGGCCAACACCATGGCGACGGTGTCGGAGGCCATCGGCCTGGCGCTGCCCGGCTCCGCCGGTGCGCCGGCACCGTATGAGGATCGCGACCGCTGGGCCGTGGAGTCCGGCAAGGCGGTGATGGAGCTGTTGAAGAAGAACATCCGCCCGCGGGACATCGTGACGCTGAAGGCGCTGGAGAACGCCGCCATCGTCGTCGGCGCGACCGGCGGCTCGACCAACGCCGGGCTCCACCTGCCCGCCATGGCGCACGAGGCCGGCATCCGCTTCACCATGGACGACGTCGTCGCCATCATGCGCCGCACGCCCTACATCGCTGACCTGAAGCCGGGCGGGAAGTACGTGGCGCTCGACGTGCACAACGTCGGTGGTATCCCGGTCATCATCAAGGCGCTGCTGGATGCGGGGCTGCTGCATGGCGATTGTCTGACCGTGACCGGCAAGACCCTGGCGGAGAACCACAAGGACGTGGTTTTCCCGACGGACCAGGACGTCATCTACCCGGTGTCGCGCGCCATCACCACGACCGGCGGCGTGGTCGGCATGAAGGGCAACGTCGCGCCGGACGGCGCCATCGTGAAAGTCGCGGGGCTGCACAACCAGCGCTTCGAGGGCACGGCGCTGTGCTTCGACTGCGAGGAGGATGCCTTCGCCGCCGTGGACCAGCGCGCCTACAAGGCGGGCGATGTGATCGTCATCCGCTACGAGGGACCAAAGGGCGGCCCCGGCATGCGGGAGATGCTGTCCACCACCGCCGCCATCTACGGGCAGGGGATGGGCGAGTCCGTGGCGCTGATCACCGACGGCCGGTTCTCCGGCGCCACGCGCGGCTTCTGCATCGGTCATGTGGGGCCGGAAGCAGCGGTCGGCGGTCCGATCGCGCTGCTGCGCAACGGCGACCGCATCGTGATCGACGCCGAGAAAGGCACCATCGACGTCGACCTGTCGGACGAGGAAATGGCCCGGCGCCGCGCGGAATGGAAACCGCGCGGAACCGACTACAATGCCGGAGCTCTTTGGAAGTATGCGCAGCTCGTCGGTCCCGCTCATCTTGGTGCGGTGACGCATCCGGGTGGCGCGGCCGAGACGCATTGTTACGCGGATATTTAGCTTCGCAATCATCACGGCGTGAATGATCACGATTCCGCCCCAGCTTCGCCACGCTGGGGCGGGATCATCCTGTTTGTCGGCGCCGATATGCCGGAACAGGAGGGAAGGATGCTTGATCGTCGTAGCCTGGTCAGGGGTGCCGTCATGGCGCTGGCGGGCACTGCGTCGCTGGCGACCGTCGCGGAAGCCCAGCCTTATGCCCCGCCGCCACGCCATGGCCCTGGCAGGCCCCCGCCACCTCCGCCACCGCGCCCGGATGGGCCCCGGGGCCGGCAGCCTGGACGCGCCTATGTCTGGCGCCCCGGTGCCTGGAGCTGGACCGGCAACGGCTACGCCTGGAATGCCGGTGGCTGGGTGGAGCGGCGCCGGCGCGGCGCGTGGCAACCTGGCCGCTGGGTGGACCGCCGCGGCCGTTGGGTGTGGATCGAGCCGGGTTGGCGTTAGGGCATGGTCGCCGCCGGCGGGATGGCCCGCCGGCGTGAACCAAGCCGCAGCATCAAGCCCCGTGCCTTGCCACCGTCCGTGAAGGCGGCGGCAGGCGTCGGGGCAGGAGAAGCATCATGCGTGGCGTGATCAGAATTCTGGCCCTGGCGGCCGTCGGCTTCGGCGTCGCGGGCTGCGTGGTCTACCCCGCGAGCTATTACGGCCCGCCGGCGCGCTATGGCTACTACGCGCCGCCACCCCCGCCGCCACCCTATTATGGCCACCGCTACTGGCGGTGACGGCCGCGCTTAGCGGAGCGTGACCGTGACGGCGGTATGGTCTGAAGGCTGTTCCTGCGACCGCAGGGACATGTCGATCTCAACCTTGTCCAGGCGCTCGGCCAAGCTCGCCGACAGGAGGACATGGTCGATCCGCAGGCCCCGGTTGGCGTTGAACGCGGCGCCGTAGTCCCAGTAGGTGTACAGGCGCTCCTCGGGGTGCAGGGCCCGGACGGCGTCTGTCAGGCCAAGATGCATGAGCGCGCGAAAGGCCGAGCGGCTTTCCGGCCGCACCAGCGCATCAGTCGGCGGCAGGGCGCCCGGCTCCAGGTCCAGTGCCGTCGGGCAGACGTTGAAGTCACCGAGGATGGCGTAGGGGGTGGTGTCTTCCAGCCGCTCTGCGGCAAGGGTGCGCAGGCGCTGCATCCAGCGCAGCTTGTAGGCATACCCCTCGGCGCCGCCGGAGTTGCCGTTGGGCAGGTAGATGCCGGCCAGCCGCGCACCACCGGCCGCCACCTCGACATAGCGGGCGTGGGTATCCTCGTCCTCGCCCGGCAGCACCTCGGCGACAACCTCGAACGGCAGCTTGGACAGCACGGCGACGCCGTTGCGGCCGCCATGCTGCCCCACGGCGTGCCAGCGGTATCCGCTGTCGGCGAAGGCATCGCCGGGAAACTCCTCGGTCTTGCACTTCAGCTCCTGCAGGAACAGCAGGTCCGGCTGCGCGCGATCCAGGAATTCCCGCACCAGCGGCGCGCGCTTGCGGATCGAGTTGACGTTCAGCGTGGAAAGACGCAAGGCCGCTCAGCCGATCGAGAAGGAGGTGCCGCAGCCACAGGCCGAAACCGCCTGCGGGTTCTTGATGGCGAAATGCGCGCCGATCAGCTCGTCGGTCCAATCCAGCTGCGCGCCCGCCAGCAGGTCCAAGCTCACGGGGTCGACGAACACGGGGGCGGGGCCGTCCAGCACCAGATCGTCCTCGGCCGCGGTATCCTCCAGATTGAAGGAATACTGGAAGCCGGAGCAGCCGCCGGCCAAGACCGCCACGCGCAGACCGGCACCCGGTTTGCCCTCGCGGGCCGCGATCTCTGCCACCTGCGCGAAGGCGCGGGGCGTGACGTGAAAGGCGGGGGCAGTCATCGTGCCGTCGGGCATGTCCAGCAAACTCCTCTGGCTGCGGATATAGGGCGGGGGGGACGGCAATTCCAACCATTCCGCCCCCCGCGCCGCGGCCCTGGCCGTTGCGGGCTGCCGGGGCGGCTGGTAAGCCGCGCGCCATGGATGGTCTTGCACCCTATGCCGTGCGGCCGGAGACGTCGCGGGGCCGACTGTACCCGGAGCCGGGTGGCGACGCGCGCTCGCCGTTTCAGCGGGACCGTGACCGGATCATCCACAGCAAGGCCTTCCGCCGCCTGCAATACAAGACCCAGGTCTTCATCTACCACGAGGGCGATGCCTTCCGTACCCGGCTGACCCACAGCATCGAGGTGGCGCAGATCGCCCGTTCCCTCGCCCGGCGGCTGCGGCTGGACGAGGATCTGGCGGAAGCGCTGGCCCTGGCCCACGACCTGGGCCACCCTCCGTTCGGCCACGCGGGGGAGGAGGCGCTGAACGGCGTGATGCGCCCCTATGGCGGCTTCGACCACAACGCGCAGAGCCTGAAGGCCGTGACGCTGCTGGAAAACCGCTATGCCAGCTTCGACGGCCTGAACCTGACCTGGGAAACGCTGGAAGGCCTGGCCAAGCATAACGGCCCGATCCGCCGCCCGACGCCCTATTTCGTCGAATACGACGCCCGGCATCCGCTGGAGCTCGCCAGCCATGCCTCGGCCGAGGCGCAGGCGGCGGCCCTGGCGGACGATATCGCCTACAACAACCACGACCTCGATGACGGCCTGCGCGCCGGGCTCTTCACGCTGGACGAGGCGGCCGAGCTGCCCCTGGTCGGCACCGCCGTGGCGGCGGCACGGGACGCGCATCCGGGAGTCGTCGATGGCCGGCTGGTCAGCGAGGCGATCCGCCGCGTCATCAACGCCATGGTGCAGGACGTGGTGCAGGAATCCGAACGCCGGCTGGCCGCATTGGCGCCGCGCACGGTGGACGACATTCGCGCTGCCGGCCGCCCCGTGGTGTTCTTCAGCGAACGCATGATGGCCGCCAACCAGACCGTCCGCGACTTCCTGTTCGGTCGCATGTACCGCCACTGGCGCGTCAATCGCACCACACAGAAATCCAAGCGCGTGGTGCAGGTGCTGTTCAGCCTGCTGCACGGCGGTCCAGACATGTTGCCGCCGCCCTGGCGTGAGCGCGCCGGTGCGACGGGCAGCGCGCAATGCGCCGCCGCCGTCTGCGACTACATCGCTGGCATGACCGACCGCTTCGCGCTGGAAGAACACCGGCGCCTGACCGACCCCCATCTTCCCGGCTGAATACGGACTTCCATGGCACACGCTCCCGCGACCGATATCTTCGCCACCCTGCGCGCCGAGGTCGTCGCCTGCCTGCGCCGCCTGCTGCCCGACTTGCCCGACGATGCGCTGGCCCGCGTCCTGGTTGAGCCGCCGCGCGATGCCAGCCATGGCGACATGGCGACCAACGCGGCGCTGGTGGTGGCCAAGCCCGCCCGGCTGGCGCCGCAGAAGGTGGCGGCCGACCTGGCCGCGGCGCTGGCCAAGTTGCCGATGGTGGCGGAGGCGGCGCCCGCCGGCCCTGGCTTCGTGAACATGCGGCTGCGCGAGTCCTTTATCCACGCCCAGGTGCCGCTGCTGCTGCGGGCCGGCGAAGCCTACGGGACCTCGGCGGTGGGTGCCGCCATTCCGGTGAACGTGGAATACGTGTCCGCCAATCCCACCGGGCCGATGCATGTGGGCCATTGCCGTGGCGCCGTGGTGGGCGACGCCCTGGCGAACCTGCTGTCCAAGGCAGGCTACGCGGTCACCAAGGAATACTACGTCAACGATGCCGGCGCGCAGGTCCGCGCGCTCGCCTACGCCGCCTACTGGCGCTACCTGCAGGCGCTTGGCACCACGCTGACGGAGGAGGAATACTCCGCGCAGGTGCCCGGCGGGCTGCAGTATCGCGGCGAGTACCTGATCCCCGTCGGTGCCGCGCTGCAGGCCGAGCACGGCGATGCCCTGGCCCCCGGTGCGCGCCCGGCCTTCACGGAAGACACCCTGGCCACCGTGCAGCGTGTCGCCGTGCGCATGATGATGGCCGAGATCCGCGAGGATCTCGCGGCGCTGGGCGTGGAGCACGACATCTTCATCAGCGAGCTCAAGCTGGTCCAGGACGGGGTGGCGGACCGCGCCATCGCCGAGCTTTCGGCCAAGGGGCTGGTGTACGAGGGCGTGCTGGAGCCGCCCAAGGGCAAGCTGCCGGACGACTGGGAGCCGCGCCCGCAGACGCTGTTCGCTTCCACGAAATTCGGCGACGACGTGGACCGCCCGCTGCGCAAAAGCGATGGCTCCAACACATACTTCGCCAACGACATCGGCAACCACGCCGACAAGATCGCCCGTGGCATGCGCCAGTTGGTGCAGGTCTGGGGCGCCGACCACGGCGGCTACGTGTCCCGCATGAAGGCCGCGACCAAGGCGCTGTCGGATGGCGCCGTGCCGCTGGACGTGGTGCTGTGCCAGATCGTGAAGGTGCTGAAGGACGGCGAGCCGGTCCGCATGTCCAAGCGCGCCGGCAGCTATATCACGCTGCGCGATCTGATCGACGAAGTGGGGCGCGATGCGGTGCGCTTCACCATGTTGACCCGCAAATCCGACGCGCAGATGGAATTCGACCTGACCAAGGTGGTCGAGCAGTCGCGCGAGAACCCGGTGTTCTACGTGCAGTACGCGCATGCCCGCTGCCGCTCGGTGCTGCGGCAGGCCGGCGACCCGGCGGCCGATGCTCTGGCCGAGGCGCCGCTGGACGCTTTGACGGATTCCGCCGAGCAGGCGCTGCTGCGCCGCCTGGTGGCCTGGCCGCGTGTTGTGGAAGCCGCTGCTGCGGCGCGGGAGCCACACCGGATTGCCTTTTATCTCGGTGACTTGGCCAGCGACTTTCATATTCTGTGGAACCGTGGGCGCGAGGATGCGACACTGCGTTTCATTCAGGCCGAGCAGCCGGAAGCAACGCGGGCGCGGTTGGCGCTGGTGGCCGCGACTGCGACCGTCATCCGCTCCGGCCTTGCTGTCATGGGCGTGACGCCCGTTGAGGAGATGCGGTGAGGGAAGCTCCTGTTCCGTCTTATCGGGTTCGCGGCGCGGCGGGTGAGGGCTCGTCCGCGCGCATGGTCATGGTGGCCGGTGGCCTTGCCGCCATCGTCGGCGTCGGCGCGCTGCTCGGCTGGGGCATCACCCGCATGACGGCCAACCGGCCGGTGCCGGTGGTGGAAGCCGATTCGCGACCGGTGAAGGTGCGCCCGGACGACCGCGGCGGGCTGCGGGTGGCAAACCAGGACGAGATCATTTTCGAGCGGCGTTCAGGGGGCGGCTCGTTCGACGCCGCCGGCCGCTTGGCACCCGCCGCCGAGGCGCCGAACCTCGACGCGCTGCGTGCCGCGACCGCCCCGCCGCCGGCCGCCGCGCCGCGGGTGGCGGAAGCGCCGGCGCAGCCTGCGCCAACCACCCCGCCTGCCGCCGCCACGCCACCTGCGGCGATGGCCCCGGACGCCGCGCCCCCCGTTCCTGCCGCACCGGCGGCGCCGGCCCCCGCCGCTGCCGCCGCCCCCGCCGCTCCGGCCCGCCCGGCGGCCGGCACGGCCGTGGTGCAGCTCGGCGCCCTGGACTCCGAAGCCGGCGCCCGTGGGGAGTGGGAGCGGCTGTCGCGCCGGGCCCCGGAGCTGCTGCAGGGCCGCACGCCCCAGGTCATCCGCTTCGAACGGCAGGACCAACCGACGATGTGGCGCCTGCGCACCGGTGGCTTCACGGGTGACACGGCCCGGGAATTCTGTTCCGCCATCCGCGCCAAGGGTGGCGCCTGCGCCGTGATCGGTGGCTGAAGTGCGGGCGGCGCGGGCCGTCATCGTCGGACTATCCGGGCCGGAACTGCTGGCGGAGGAGGCGGCGCTGCTGCGCGGGCAGCGTCCGCTGGGCGTGATCCTGTTCGCACGCAACATCCAGGATCCGGCCCAGCTGGCGACTCTAACCGCCGCTGTGCGCGAGGAACTTGGAGAAGAAGCGCCCATCCTGGTGGACCAGGAAGGCGGCCGGGTCGCCCGGTTGCGGCCGCCGCACTGGCCCGCGTTCCCGGCCCCCGGCGTATTCGAAGGCTGCGACCCCGCCGCCGCGGAAGCCAACGCGACGCTGCTGTCGATGGAATGCGTCGCGGTGGGCATGGACGTGATCTGCGGCCCGGTGCTGGACCTGCGGCTGCCCGGCGCGCACCAGATCGTGGGCGACCGCGGCTTTTCCGCCGACCCGGCCGAGGTGGTGCGCCTGGCTGAGGGCTGGCTGCGCGGCGTGCAATCGGGCGGCGGCATTCCCGTGCTCAAGCACATGCCCGGCCACGGACGCGCCACCGCCGACAGCCACTTGGAACTGCCGCGCGTCACAGAGCCGCGCGCCGAGCTCGCGGCCGACATCGCCCCCTTCGCAGCCCTCGCGGGGCGGGGGGCCTGGGGCATGACGGCGCACCTGCTCTACACCGCGCTGGATGACCGGCGCCCGGCCACCCTGTCCCCCATCGTCATCGCCGATGTCATTCGCGGCGAGATCGGCTTCGACGGACTGCTGCTGTCTGACGACCTGGACATGAAGGCCCTGTCCGGGTCGCCCGGGGAGCTGGTGACGGCGGCGCTGGCGGCCGGCTGCGACGTGGCGCTGCAATGCTCGGGAAAGCTGGACGACACGGCCGCCGCGCTTTCGGCGGCCGGGCCGTTGACCGAACGTGCCCGACGCCGCATCGCCGACGCGCGCGCCGCGCGGGATGCCGCCAGCCGGGGGGTGCGTCCGGACCCCATCGCGCTGGCGCAGCGCCGTGATACGCTGTTGCGCAACATCGCATGAGCCGCACCGCGTGACCGACTGGCTGCCGGAACTCCTTGTGGCCATTCTGGCCACGGTGATCGCCATCACCCTGCATGAGGCCGCGCACGGCTATGCCGCGCTGGCCTTGGGCGATGACACCGCCCAGCGCGCCGGGCGGCTGAGCCTCAACCCGATCCGGCATGTGGACAGGGTCGGCACCGTCATCCTGCCCGGCATCCTGCTGATCACGCAGTTGCTGACGATCGGCCGCGTGGTGGCGATGTTCGGTTGGGCCAAGCCCATCCCGGTCGATCCCTGGCAGCTTCGCAATCCTCGCTTCGGCATGGTGCTGGTGGCCGCCGCCGGGCCGGCGATGAACTTCTTTCTGGCCTGGCTGTCGGCGCTGCTGGCGCATGTGGTCCTGGCCTTGGCGGGCTCCGTGCCGATGCAGGTCGTGGCGCTCGGGGTCGATTTCGTGCGGCTCTCGATCATGGCCAACCTGCTGCTGGCGCTGTTCAACCTCCTGCCGATCCCGCCACTGGACGGCGGGCGCATCATGGTCGGGCTGTTGCCGCGCTCGCTGTCCCGGGCGCTGGCGAGGGTGGAGCGCTTCGGGCTGCTGGTGGTGATGGCGATGATCCTGATCCTGCCGCGCCTCGGCCCGCAATACGACGTCATCGGCTGGTTGTCCGGCATCGTCACCGGGCCCGCCTTCCGGCTGGTGCTGCAGCTGGCGGGGCACCCGGTATGACGGAGGCGCTGCATCTGAGCCTGGATGGGTTCGAGGGGCCATTGGACCTTTTGCTCGACCTCGCGCGGGCGCAGAAGGTGGATGTCGGCAAGCTTTCCATCGTTGCCCTGGTCGACCAGTACCTGGCGGTGATCGAGGGTGCCCGGCGCGTGCGGCTGGAGCTCGCGGCCGACTGGCTGGTGATGGCGGCATGGCTCGCCTGGCTGAAGTCCCGCCTGCTGCTGCCGGAGGATCTTGGCCAGGAGGAGGACGCCGAAGCCCTGGCCACCCAGCTTGCCGAGCGGCTGGTGGAGCTGGAGCGCATGCGGGCCGCCGTGGTGTGGCTGGGCCGCCACCCGCAGCTGGGGCAGGACGTGTTTCCTTGCGGCCAACCGGAAAGCTTCACGCTGTCCGACCGCAGTGGCCTGTCAACTGAGTTGCCTGCGCTGCTGCGTGGCTATGTTGACGCGCTGCGCCGTTCGGCCGCCAAGCGCCCGTACCGGCCCAAGCCCCGCAAGCTCTGGACCGTGCAGGATGCGCTGGAACGGCTGGCGCGCCTGGTCGGCGGGCTGCCGGATTGGGGAGAGCTGCTGGCCTTCGTGCCGGAGCAGCTCCTCGACCCCGTGGAACGCCGCGCGGCCATGGCGAGCACGCTGGTCGCCGGGCTGGAGATGGCCCGGGGCGGCGGCATCGAGTTGCGGCAGGAAGCCGCGTTCGGGCCGATCCTGCTCCGCCGCAACGCCGCGACGGAGGGCTGCCTGGATGCCGCCTGAACAGGACATGCCGGAAGCGGAGCCCGGGATGGCGCCGATCGAGCACGCCCTGCGGCTGGCGGAGGCGCTGCTGTTCGCGTCCGAGCGCCCGGTGCCGCTCGAGCGCCTGCAATCCTTTCTGCCCGACGGCCTGCGGGCCGAGGCGGTGCTGACCCTCCTGACTGCCCGCTATGCCGGGCGGGGGGTCGAACTGGCCGAGATCGGCGGTGGCTATGCGTTTCGCACCGCGCCGGACCTGGCCCCGGTGTTGACCAAGGTGGTGGAGGTGCCGCGCAAGCTGCCCCGCGCGGCGATGGAGGCGCTTGCCATCATCGCCTACCACCAGCCGGTCACCCGCTCGGAAATCGAGGAGATCCGCGGGGCCAGCTTGGCGCAAAGCACGCTGGAAACGCTGCTGGAGCATGGCCTGATCGCCCCGCGCGGCCGCAAGGAGGTGCCCGGGCGCCCGGTGCTGTGGGGCAGCACGCCGCGCTTCCTGGAGCAGTTCGGCCTGCGCGCGCTGACCGACCTGCCCAGGCGGGACGAGCTGTTGGCCGGTGGGGCGGAACCGAGCCTGAGCGGCCTCGGCCACTGACGGCACCAGGAATCGGCCGCCCCCCCCATGCGGGCGCGGCTGATCCGCTCTAGATAGGATGAGGAACGGGGGCGGGGCGGCAGCGGCCGGATTGGCGCTGCCGCCCGTTCCTGCTAACGGAAGCGGCCCCCGGTTCCGGGGAGAGTGGGAAGCACATGTTCGACTTTGCCTGGTCCGAGCTGGCCCTGATCGCCGTCGTCGCGGTGGTGGTGATCGGCCCCAAGGACTTGCCGGATGCCATCCGCAACGTCGCCAAGGGCGTCAAGAAGCTGCGCGGCATGGCCGCCGAGTTCCAGACCCATGCCGATGAGCTGGTCAAGGAAGCGAAGCTGGAGGATGTCCGGCAGCAGATCCAGGACATCCGAAACTTCGACCTGAAGGGCACCATCTCCCGCGCGGTGGACAGCGACGGCAGCATCCAGAAGACCTTCAACGACAATCCGCTGAAGGACACCTGGAAGCCGACGCCGGAAGGCGGGCAGGTGGTGACCGAGGCGCCGCCGCCGGCCGACACGCTGGCGCCGCCACCCACGGTGCCCGCCGCTGACGCTCCCGCCGATGCACCGGCATTTATTCCGCCGACGGTCGCGGCCTTCACCGCCGATGCCACACGCGACCATCCGCCGGCACCAGCGGCGCCCCCGCCGCCGGCCGACCACGCTGGCACGCCGGAAAAGCCCGCCACCCCGCCCGCAACTCCGACAGTCTGAGTATTAAGTCCGTGCCCCGGGTAGAAGAAGAAGACCAGATCGACGACAAGCCGATGCCGCTGATCGAGCATCTGCTCGAATTGCGCACACGCCTGCTATGGTCGCTCGGTGCTTTCCTGATCGCCTTCGCGGTCTGCTATTACTTCTCGACGCAGATCTACGGCTTCCTGGCCCGTCCGCTGGCCGACGTGCTGCACCAGCAGAGTGGCGGCGAGCGGCGGATGATCTTCACCGCGCTCTACGAGGCCTTCTTCACCTACCTGAAGGTGGCGTTCTTCGGCGCGGTCTTCGTCAGCTTCCCCGTGTGGGCCACGCAGCTCTGGCTCTTCATCGCGCCCGGCCTGTACCGCAGCGAGAAGCGGGCCATGCTGCCGTTCATGATCGCCTCGCCGATCCTGTTCCTGCTGGGCGCGGCGCTGGCCTACTACTTCATTTTTCCGCTGGCCTGGAAGTTCTTCATCTCCTTTGAGACGCCGCCAGGCGCGGGCCAGCTTCCGGTGCAGCTGGAAGCCAAAGTCAGCGAATACCTCAGCTTGGTCATGCACATGATCCTGGCCTTCGGCGCTGCCTTCCAGATGCCGATCGCGCTGACGCTGATGGCCAAGGTGGGCATCGTGTCCGCTGCCGGGCTGAAGAAGGGGCGCCGCTACGCGATCGTCGGCATGTTCGTGATCGCCGCCGTGATCACGCCGCCCGACATCATCAGCCAGATCGGCCTCGCCGTGCCGCTGATCCTTCTCTACGAGATTTCCATTCTTGCCGCCGGCTGGGTCAGCCCGGTGCGGACCGACGAAGACAAGAGCTGATCTGCCATGCACGACATCCGCACCGTCCGCGCCGATCCGGCGGCGTTTGACGCCGCCATGGCGCGCCGCGCGCTGCCGCCGGTGGCCGCCGCCATCCTGGAACAGGACAGCATCCGCCGTTCCTCGCAGACCGCGCTGCAGGAGCTTCAGGCGCGGCGCAACCAGCTGTCCAAGGAGATCGGCATCGGCAAGCGCCAGGGTGCCGACACAGCCGCGCTGGAGGCGGAGGCCACCGCGCTGCGCGGCCGCATGGAGGCCTTGGAAGCCGAGGCGAAGGCGGCCGACGAGGCGCAGGGCGCCTTGCTGGAAACCCTGCCCAATGCCCTGGCCGACGATGTGCCCGACGGGCGGGACGAGGCCGACAACGTCGTGCTGCACCAGCACGGCAACCCGCCCAACATGCCGTTCACGCCGAAGCAGCATTTCGAGATCGGCGAGGCCCTGGGGCTGATGGACTTCGCCGGCGCCTCCAAGCTGGCAGGCGCCCGCTTCACGGTGCTGAGGGGCCAGTTGGCCCGGCTGGAGCGCGCGCTGGGCCAGTACATGTTGACGCTGCACGTGGACGAGCACGGCTTCAGCGAGACGGCCGTGCCGCTGCTGGTGAACGACGCCACCATGTACGGCACCGGCCAGCTGCCGAAGTTCAAGGAAGACCTGTTCCGCACCGAGGACGGCCGCTGGCTGATCCCGACCGCCGAGGTGCCGCTGACCAACCTCGTGGCGGGCGAGATCCTGGCCGAGGATGCGCTGCCATTGCGCTTCGCCGCGCTGTCGCCATGCTTCCGGTCCGAAGCCGGCAGCGCGGGGCGTGACACCCGCGGCATGTTGCGGCAGCACCAGTTCACCAAGGTCGAAATGGTGGCTGTCACCGCACCCGAGCATTCCGACGCGGAGCACGAGCGCATGACCCAGTGCGCCGAGCGGGTTCTGACGGAACTCGGCTTGGTGTGGCGCCGGGTCGTGCTGTGCGCCGGCGATACCGGCTTTTCCGCAACCAAGACCTATGACCTTGAGGTCTGGCTGCCGGGGCAGGGCGCATGGCGGGAGATTTCGTCCTGCTCCAATACCCTCGATTTCCAGGCCCGCCGCATGGCGGCGCGCTTCCGGCCCAGGGACGCCAAGGGGACGGCCTTCGTGCACACGCTCAACGGCTCCGGCGTCGCTGTGGGCCGCGCGTTGATCGCGGTGCTGGAAACCCACCAGCAGGAGGACGGCCGGATCGCCGTGCCGGCCGTGCTGGCGCCCTGGATGGGGGGGCTGAGCCACATCGGCTGACGCTGCACGGTTGCGCGCCGCCCCGATCGGACATAGTTTGCGCCGCAGTCGGGGCGTGGCGCAGCCTGGTAGCGCATTTGGTTTGGGACCAAAGGGCCGGAGGTTCGAATCCTCTCGCCCCGACCACCGCAACAACGGAACGCCCCGCATGAGCCGCGACGCCGCCATTGCCCGCATCCATTCCCCGCCGCGTTCCGCCATGCAATCCGGGCGCGCCAAGACGGAAGGCTGGCTGCTGGAGTTCGCGCCGTCCGAAAGCCGCAAGCTGGACCCGCTGACCGGCTGGTTCGGCTCGGGCGATACGCGCGCGCAGGTGCGGCTGAGCTTTTCCACCCGCGAGGCTGCCGAGGCTTATGCCCGTGCCAACGGCATCGCCTACGAGGTCGAGGCGGTGCCGCCGCAGAAGGCCGAGATCAAGCCCAAGGTCTATGCCGATAATTTCCGCTATGGCCGCGCGGAGAACTGGACCCACTAAGGTCCACCACCGCCCGGTTCTGCGTCCTTAGCTCAACTGGATAGAGCAACCGGCTTCTACCCGGTTGGTTGGGGGTTCAAGTCCCTCAGGGCGCGCCAGCTTGCCGCTTCCAAACGCCGGACGCCCCCAAGCGTCCGGCGTTGTCGTTTTCGATCAGCGGCGGCGGCGCTGGTCCAGGTCGCGCACGGCGCCGCGGGCGGCGCTGGTGGTCAGGGCGGCATAGGCGCGCAGCGCGGTGGACACGGCACGCTCACGGTCGACCGGCTGCCAGGCCTGCTCGCCCCGTTGCTCCATGCCCTGCCGGCGCTCGGCCAGCACTTCGTCCGGCACCGCCAGGCGGATGCTGCGGTTGGGAATGTCGATCTCGATGCTGTCACCGTCCTCGACCAGCCCGATCAAGCCGCCTTCAGCGGCTTCCGGCGAGACGTGCCCGATCGACAGGCCCGAGGAACCACCCGAGAAACGACCGTCCGTGACCAGGGCGCAGGCCTTGCCCAGGCCCTTCGACTTCAGGTAGCTGGTCGGATACAGCATCTCCTGCATGCCGGGGCCGCCCTTGGGACCCTCGTAGCGGATCAGCACCACGTCGCCCGGCGAAACCTTGCCGCCCAGGATGCCGCTGACCGCGTCATCCTGGCTTTCGAAGATGCGCGCGGTGCCATGGAACGTCAGGATGCTGGCATCCACGCCGGCGGTCTTCACGATGCAGCCGTCCTCGGCCAGGTTGCCATACAGCACCGCCAGGCCGCCATCGGTGGAAAAGGCATGCTCCAGCCGGCGGATCACGCCCTTCTCCCGGTCCAGGTCCGGCTCTTCCCAGCGGGCGGACTGGCTGAACGCCTCGGTGGTCGGGATGCCGCCGGGGGCGGCGCAGAAGAAGTCGTGCGCGGTGCGGCTTTCGGTGCGCTTCAGGTCCCACCGGTCCAGCGCATCGCCCATGGTGGTGGCGTGGACCGTGGGGACATCGCGATGGATCAGCCCGGCGCGGTCGAGCTCGCCGAGAATGCCCATGATGCCGCCGGCGCGGTGCACGTCCTCCACATGCACATCCGGCACGGCGGGGGCCACCTTGCACAGCACAGGCACGCGGCGGGACAGGCGGTCGATGTCGCGCATAGTGAAGTCCACGCCCGCCTCATGCGCCGCCGCCAGCAGGTGCAGCACCGTGTTGGTGGAGCCACCCATGGAGATATCCAGCGTCATCGCGTTCTCGAACGCCGCGAAGTTGGCGATGGAGCGGGGCAGGGCGGAAACATCATCCTGCTCGTAGTACCGCTTGGCGAGGTCCACGATCAGGCGCCCGGCCTCCAGGAACAGCCCCTTGCGGTCGGAATGGGTGGCGACGACCGTTCCGTTGCCCGGCAGGGCGAGGCCCAGCGCCTCGGCCAGGCAGTTCATGGAATTGGCAGTGAACATGCCCGAGCAACTTCCGCAGGTCGGGCAGGCGGAGCGTTCGATCACCGCCACCTCCTCGTCGGTCACGGTGCTGTCTGCGGCGGCGACCATGGCGTCCACGAGGTCGATGGCGCGCTTCACGCCACGGTGAACCACCTTGCCGGCCTCCATCGGGCCGCCGGACACGAACACCACCGGAATGTTCAGGCGCATCGCCGCCATCAGCATGCCCGGGGTGATCTTGTCGCAGTTCGAGATGCACACCAGCGCGTCCGCGCAATGCGCGTTCACCATGTATTCGACGCTGTCGGCGATCAGCTCGCGCGAGGGCAGGCTGTAGAGCATGCCGCCATGGCCCATGGCGATGCCATCATCCACCGCGATGGTGTTGAATTCCTTGGCCACGCCCCCGGCCGCCTCGATCTCCCGCGCCACCAGCTGGCCGAGGTCCTTGAGGTGCACATGGCCGGGCACGAACTGGGTGAAGGAATTGGCGATGGCGATGATCGGCTTGCCGAAGTCACCGTCCTTCATGCCGGTGGCCCGCCAAAGGCCACGGGCGCCCGCCATGTTGCGGCCATGCGTGGTGGTGCGCGAACGATATACGGGCATTGAACTGGTTCCTCCGCTGCCGGTCGGGGCTGGCCGGGACAGGGCGGCCAAGCCGGTTGCCGGGGCGTTTACTCCCTTGGGGCCGGGCGGGCCAGCCTGCGCATCAGGGGGCAGACCTGACGGGCATGTGCAGCTCGGCCACGATGGGCAGGTGGTCCGAGGCATGGCGGCCGTCCCGATCCGACCAGTTGCGCCCGAGCAGCGACGCCGGACGGCAGAAGATGCGATCGAGCTTCAAGGCCGGAAAGCGGGCCGGAAAGGTCCGCAGCCGGGTGTGCCCGGGCATCTGCCGCCCCAGCGCCCGCCACACGGGGCCACGCCAGCTCCATTCGTTGAAGTCGCCCATTGCCACCATCGGTCCGGACCCGCGGCGGACCAGGGCCGCGAGCTTGGCCGCCTGCTGCTGCCGCTCACGGTGACGCAGGCCCAGGTGGGCGGATACGACCCGCAGCTCGCCGGCCGGCGTCGCGATTCGCGCCTCGATGGCGATGCGCGGTTCGCGGCCGGGGTGCGACAGGTCGTGCAGCTCGCTGTGCTCGATCGGCCACCGGCTCAGCAGCATGTGTCCGTAGGCGCCGTCATGCGCCTGGATGGTCTCGGCCGGGCGAGAATGGCCAGGGATATGGTCGCGCAGCAGGGAGAAGCCGCAATGGTCCAGCCCGCGGCCGCGGCTTTCCACTTCCTGAACGGCCAGAATGTCCGGCTTGTGGCGCCGGATCAGCGCGAGGGTCCGGTCCATGTCCAGCACGCCGTCAGGCCCGATGCCGCCATGGATGTTCCAGGTCATGATCCGCAGGATCACGCGGCGGCGTCTCGCTTGCGTTCGCTGCGGCGCCGCCACCGCTTGATGAGGCTCTGCAACCCGAAGGACAGCAGCCCCCAGCACAGCAGGACCACCACGAAGCCGAAGATGTCCTTGAGGGACGGATCGGTCAGGATGCGCAGCAGCCGGTCGCCCAGCGCCGTCATCAACAACAGCCCCGGCGCGAGGCCCAGCGCCGTGCCCACGGTGTAGTCTAGCAAGGGAATGCGGATGGCCCCGGCCACCAGGTTGACCAGGGTAAAGGGCGCGATCGGCATCAGGCGCACCAGCGTCACGGCCAGGATGCCGTTCTTGGCGATGCTCCGGCTCACCTTGTTGATGCGTGGTCCGATGATCTTGCGCAGTACCCCGGGGCCCATCCGGCGCCCGACCAGATAGGTCAGGACCGCGCTGACCATGGCGCCCACCGCCGCATACATGAGGCCCGGCCACAGGCCGAAGGCCGCGGCCGTGGCGACGATCAGCACGTTCACGGGAAAGGCGATCAGGCCCAGCAACATGAACAGCCCAAGCGCGAGCACCGGCCCCCACGCCCCGCCCGCCTGCAGCGAACTGGTGAAGGTGTTCGGGTTCATGAAGTCGGACAGCGGCGTATAGCGCCACGCCACGCCCAGGATCACCATGGGCGCCACCACCAGCCCGATGCGCAGCCAGAGCGCCATGCCGCCGCTGCCCTCAGGGGCCTCGTCGGCATCGAAGTCCGCCAGCATGGTTTCCGGGCCAATCGGGCGGCGGGGGTCCGCCACGGCCTCGATCTGCGGCACGCCTTCTCCTTCGGCCAGCTCGCCATCCTGGATAGGCAGCAGGCGGCGCTGCCGGCTGCTCAATTGGTCCAGGGCCTGGAACAGGGTGCCGCTTTGCGTGATCGCCGCCACACGCTCGGGCTTCACGCCAATATGCTCGGCCAGGAACCTGTCGCGCACCATGCGGATGCCGGCGCGGGTCCGCTCGTCCGTTCCCTCGACCACGAGGTCGCATTCCGTGTCGATCGCCATGGACCGGTTGCACAGGTTGGCGGAACCGATGCGCATGATCCGGTCATCGACGATGGTGACCTTGGCGTGCACCATCACGTCGGCATGCGGACCACGCTTGTCCCCGATCTGTGGGTAGAGCATGCGGATCCGGTCGGCCACGCCCATCTGGCGCAACAGCATCATGAAGCGGATGCGTCCCGCCAGCATGGTGCGGTGTTCCAGCCAGGTGTGGTGCGTGCGCGGCCCCAGCAGGACCACCTGAAGGTCCGGGCGCTCCTGCATCCGCTTGCCCAGACGGGCAGCAAGGCCGAGGTTCGTGTAGAACTGGTTCTCGGCATAGATGCAGCGCTCGGCGCCGTCGATCATGTCCTCGAACAGTGTTTCCACCTCGCGGACAGCGGGCTCGCCGTCGTAGTCGGCCTGGGTGCGGGCAATGCCGACCGCGACATCCCGCAGGTCCGGCACCAGGGCGCGGGGCCAGAGGTCGGGGGCATCGGCCCCGACCTCGGCCCGGGGCGGCAGGTCCTCGCAGGCCGAGCGGGCCCAGCGCCCGCGGAACAGGTCGGCCAGAGCCCCGGCCGCTTCGCCGTCGACCAGCATCTGCACGTCGTGGAACGGCGCATAGGGCTGGTCGCCCGGGTCCATGCGATGGGGGTCGTTGATCGCGTGGTGGGACGTGTCCCACCGGCGGATGGTCAGGTCCAGCCCGCCGGAAAATGCCAGCCGGTCATCCACCACGACGATCTTCTGGTGATGCGAGGCACCCAAGGGAACCTCGTCGTCCAGGCACAGCTCGATCTGCGCCGGGGTGTTCCAGTGCAGCATCAGCGCCGGCAGCAACTCGCGCTCCAGCGCGTAAAGCACCGAATAGTCCCACAACAGCAGCTTGACCCGCAGTTGCGGCCGGCGGTGCACCAGCGCTGTCAGAAAGGCACCCAGCGTCGCCGGCAATCCATCCGTCGGCTCGCCCGAGGGACCGACCAGGGGGGCGCGGCTGTCGATATCCCAGCCGGCGATGAGGATGCTGTCCTCCGCCTTCAACAGCGCCTCGCGCAGCGCGCCGTAGTAGTTGGCGGCGTCCACCAGGACGCTGGCCCGCGCCGCCCGCGCCACGCGCCACACGTTCCGACCAGGCTGCAGCATGGTGGGTGGGCTCGGCGCCGTGGCGGACGCCGGGACTGACCGGCGGTCGTCCGGCTGCCGCGACAGGATCGGGGACGGGGAAGGTTGCATGGCCAGTGTCGAACGCCGGAAGGCATGAAAAGTCACCGTGCAGTGCCGCAAAAAACGTTTGGCCCAGGCTGCTCCGCTTGACGTCGGCAGGCCTGCGCGGGATCACCGCCAGACCGCCGGGCGGCGCCCCGGGGCTTTTGGTGCGAAAGGTAGCTGGCGATGCAGCGCGTGTTTTCCGGGATTCAGCCTTCGGGCATTCCAACCCTCGGCAACTACCTGGGCGCCATCCGCAACTGGGTGCCGATGATGCAGGACCACGACTGCATCTATTGCGTGGTCGACCTGCATGCCATCACCCAGCCTTTCGACCCCAGGACCCTGGCCAGCCAGACACGGGAAATGGCGGCGGCGCTGATCGCCTGTGGCGTGACGCCGGACAAGTGCACCCTGTTCGTGCAAAGCCACGTGCATGCCCATGCCCGTCTGGCCTGGATCTTCAACTGCGTGGCCCGCATCGGCTGGCTGAACCGGATGACGCAGTTCAAGGACAAGGCGGGCAAGGACCGCGAGAACGCCGGGGCGGGGCTCTACGTTTATCCGAACCTGATGGCCGCCGATATCCATGCCTACCACGCCACCCGCGTGCCGGTGGGCGAGGACCAGAAGCAGCACCTGGAACTGGCCAACGACATCGCGCAGAAGTTCAACCACGACTATGGCGTGGACTTCTTTCCGACGATCGAGCCGATGATCCAGGGGGTCGCCGCCCGCGTCATGTCGCTGCGGGACGGCACCAAGAAGATGTCGAAGTCCGATCCCTCCGACCAGTCGCGCATCAACCTGACCGACGACGCGGATACCATCGCCCTGAAGATCCGCCGCGCCAAGACGGACCCGGAACCCCTGCCGTCCGAGATGGCGGGGCTGGACGCGCGCCCGGAGGCCCGCAACCTCGTCGGCATCCTGGCCGCGATGACCGGCACCACCCCGGCGGACGTGCTGCGGGACCATGCCGGCAAGGGCTTCGGTGCCTTCAAGGAGGTGCTGACCGAGGCCCTGGTGTCGCATCTCAGCCCTATCCAGGCAGAAATGACGCGGCTGCTGGCCGATCCGGGCGCGGTGGATGCCGAGCTTCGCAAGGGGTCCGACCGCGCCGCCGCCATTGCCGAGCCGATCGTGACCCGGGCCGAGGAGCTGGTGGGCTTTCTGCCGCGCGGCTGATCACCCGTCAGGCCCCAAACCGGCCTGACAACACATGAAGTGTTCATCCTTGGGCAGGCAATCTGCGGCCTAGGCCGGGCGAGGAGCATGCCGCCCGGCCAGCCCGCTTCCTGTCCAAGGACTGTCATGTCGCATTTCTGGCCCGCTCCGGCGGACGAGCGCCGCAGGCTGGATGCCCTGCTGGCGCTGAACATGCTGGAGACCTCCCCCAGCGAGAGCTACGACCGCGTGACCCGGCTCGCCAGCCACATGCTGAACGCGCCGGTGGCCGCCGTGTCGCTGACCGACAGCGACCGCCAGTGGTTCAAGTCCGCGGTGGGCGTCACGCATCGCGAGCTCCCGCGGCACCAGGCGCCATGCGCGGTGGTGAGCGCGACCAGGGCGATGCTGGTGGTGCCGGATCTGCAACAGGACGCCCGCTTCGCCGGCAGTCCGCTGGTGCAGGCGGGCATCCGCTTCTACGCCGGCGCGCCGTTGTTGACGAGCGACGGGCTGGGCCTCGGCGCCATGTGCGTGCTCGGCACCGAGCCGCGGCAGATCACCACCGCCGAGATGCAGTCGCTGACCGACCTCGCCGCCATGGTCATGGCGCAGGTGGAGCTGGAGCATGCCTTCGGGCGCATCGACCCGCTCAGCGGTTTGCCGAACCGTTTGCAGTTCATCGACGAGTTCACCGCCCGCCCGGCGGCGGACGGCGTGGCACTGATGGTGGACCTGTCGCATTCCAGCCAGCTTGGCGAGGCGATCGCCGCCCTCGGCCCGGCCTATGTAGAGGCGATGACCCGGCACGGCGCGGAAGTCCTGGTCCGGTGCCTGGGTGGCAGAAGCAACATCTACCACACCGGCGGATGCACGTTCCTGGCCCTGCTGCAGGCCGGCCGCCCCGGCGGCTGGCAGGCTGCGGTCGCGGCGCTGGAAGCAGCCTTTGCCGCGCCCCTGGCCATGGGCACCGTGCCGGTGACGGCGACGCCCACCTTCGGCGTCGTCTGTTTCAAGACGTCCTGCGGCGCCGAGGAGGTGCTGACCGCCGCTGGCAGCGCAGCGGCGGAAGCCCGTGGCTCCGGCACCCGGACCGGGCTTTACGACCCCGACAGCGCGGCCCGCAGCCAGCGGCGGCTGCGCCTCTTGTCGGACCTGTCGCCGGCGCTGGCCGTAGAGGACCAGCTAAGTCTGGTGTTTCAGCCCCGCGTCGAGATTGCCAGCGGACAGTGCCACGGCGCCGAGGCCCTGTTGCGCTGGAACCACCCGCAGCTCGCCGCCGTGTCCCCCGGCGAGTTCATTCCCCTGGTCGAGCAGACGGCGCTGACGCAGCCCGTGACGCGCTGGGTCATCCGCCGCGCCGCGGCCCACCTGGCGGCGCTGCGGCGCGACGGGTTCGCCATACGACTGTCCGTGAATGTGTCGGCGCTGAACCTGGCTGAACCCGATTTCACGGAGTTCCTGCTGGAAGCGCTGGCGGAGCGGCAGTTGGAGCCACAGGCATTGGAACTGGAATTCACCGAAAGCGCCCTGATGCGCAACGGCGAGGCCGCCCTGCGTCAGCTGCGCCACTTGCGAGACCTGGGCGTGGACATCGCGATCGACGACTTCGGCACCGGCTACAGCACCTTTTCCTATGTGCAAACGCTGCCGGCCAACATCATCAAGCTCGACCAGTCCTTTATCCGCGACCTGTCCGGCAGTTCCCGCGACCAGCGCCTGGTCGCCACCATGATCCAACTGGCTCACGACCTCGGCCACCGCGTGGTCGCGGAGGGCGTGGAGGACCAGGGCGCGCTGGACTTCCTGGCAGAGCATGGCGGCGACGAGGCACAGGGCTATCTGATCGCCCGCCCGATGCCGGAGCCGGCTTTGCGCGACTGGCTGCGCGCCCGGTCAGGCGGGCAGTAACAGTGTAGCCGCCGCCTGGGCGGCGATGCCCTCGCCACGCCCGGTGAAACCGAGCCGCTCCGTCGTGGTGGCCTTCACCGACACGCGGGTGAGGGGGATGCCCATCAGTTCGGACAGCCGCACCCGCATCGCGTCGGCATGCGGCCCGATCTTGGGGCGCTCGCAGATCAGCGTGACATCGGCATGGGTGATGATGCCGCCCCGCGCCGCTACCCGGCCGGTCGCATGGCGCAGAAAGCGGGCGCTGTCGGCGTCCTTCCATTCGGCCTCGCTGGGCGGGAAGTGACGGCCGATGTCGCCCTCGGCCAGGGCACCGTAGATGGCATCGCACAAGGCGTGCAGTCCGACGTCGGCGTCCGAATGCCCGTCCAGCCCCAACGGATGCGGCACCGTGATGCCGCACAGGACCAGGGGCCGGCCTTCCACCAGCCGGTGCACGTCGAACCCCGTGCCCATGGCGGGCAGCAGGCGCGGGAGCAGGGCGGCCTCGGCGCGCACCAAGTCCTCGGGGTAGGTCACTTTGATGTTGCTTTCCGATCCGGGGAGCAGGGCGACTGGCAATCCGGCGGCCTCCAGAAGCGAGGCATCGTCGGTCGCCTCGGATGTCGCATCGCGATGCGCCTGCAGCAGCGCGGCGAAGCGGAACGCCTGCGGCGTTTGGGCGCGAAACAGCCCGGCCCGGGGAACGGTCCGGTCGATCACGCCGCCCGACCCGGCTTTCAACGTGTCCGTCACCGGTTGCGCCGGAATGGCGCCGGGGTGGGTCTTCAGCGCCTCCACCAGCGCGGTGACCGTGCCGGCGGGCAGAATGGGGCGGGCGGCGTCGTGCACCAGAACGGCATCGGGTGCCGCCGCTGCCAGGGCCCGCAGGCCGGCCTGCACGCTCTGTTGCCGGCTGTCGCCCCCCGCGACCGGTGGCAAACAGGGCAAGCCGTCGAGCATCGCCCCGACCTGCGCTTCCTGCCCTGCGGGCACCACGGGCAGGATGGCTTCCACGAGGCCGTCGGCGAGCAGTGCCTCCGCCGCGTGGCGCAGCACCGGGCGGCCCAGGAGGGGCAGGTATTGCTTGGGGCTGGCCGCGCCGAAGCGGGTTCCGCTTCCGGCAGCCATAAGAAGGGCGATCACACGCATGGCGCGGAACCTATCCGGCCGCCGACAGGCTGACCAGAGCGCCCTGAGAACAGGCTGATCGCGATGGACGCGGCGCGGGTTGCGGCCTAGATTGCCCAAATCATGAGCATCGCCACCGTGAACGCACCCGCCGCCCAGCCAACCGCGGCCGAGACCGGCATGGTCCCGCGCCTGCGCCCGATCCTTGTTGGTCCGCTGACCGTCGAGGCACCGGTGATCCTGGCCCCGATGTCGGGTGTCACCGACCTGCCGTTCCGCCGCCTGTGCCGCGAGCTGCAGGCACCCATGGTGGTAAGCGAGATGATCGCCAGCCAGGCAATGGTGCGTGAAAACCGCACCACCCTGAAGATGGCGGAGGTGGACGGCTTCGGCGGCCCCGCCAGCGTGCAGCTGGCCGGCTGCGACCCGGCCGTGATGGCTGAGGCGGCCAAGCTGGCGGTCGGGCAGGGCGCGGCCATCGTGGACATCAACTTCGGGTGCCCGGTCAAGAAGGTGGCGATCGGCCAGCAGGCGGGCAGCGCCCTGATGCGCGACGAGATCGGCGCCGCGCGCATCCTGGAGGCCGTGGTCAAGGCGGTCGAGGTGCCGGTGACGCTGAAGATGCGCATGGGCTGGGACCACAGCAACCTGAACGCCCCCCGCCTGTCGAGGATCGCCGAGGAGTGCGGCATCAAGCTGGTGACCGTGCACGGACGCACCCGGCAGATGCTCTACACCGGCACGGCGGACTGGCGGTTCGTGGCCACCGTCAAGGCGGCGGTAGGCATCCCAGTCATCGTGAACGGCGACATCCTGGCACCGGAACACGCTGCCGAGGCACTGCGGCAATCCGGCGCGGATGGCGTGATGATCGGGCGCGGTTGCTACGGCCGCCCCTGGCTGCTGGCGCAGGTGGCGGACTACCTGACCACCGGCACGCTGACCCCGGAACCCGAGCTGGCGGCGCATTACGAGATCCTGCTGCGCCACTGGCGCTACATGCTGGAGCACCACGGCGACATCACGGGCATGCGGCTCGCCCGCAAGCACCTGGCCTGGTATTCCAAGGGCCTGCCCGGTTCGGCCGAGTTCCGGGTCCGCGTCAACCACGCGGAAACACCGCAGGCGACGGAGGCGGTGCTGGACGCCTTCTACCGCCCGCTGATCGACCAGGGCGTGGCGGTGGTGCGGGACGCCTTTTCCGCTGCCGGCCGGGATGAGGACGCCATCGCCGCATGAACATCTTCACGCGCCGGACCGCCCGCCCGGCGTCCGAGGGCGCCGTGCCGGACAGCGTGGCGATCGTGTCCGCCCTGCCGGTGCCCGTGGTGGTGCTGGATGGCGACAACCGCTTCCGTTCCGCCAACCCGGCGGCCGAGCAGTTCTTTCAACTGTCCTTCGGCTCGCTCAGCCAGATCTCGCTGGCCGATCTGGTACCCCCGGATTCGCGCCTTCTCGCGATGGTGGATCAGGTTCGTAGCCAGGACGCGCCGGTGTCTGACCATGATCTGACGCTGGACAGCCCCCGCCTGCACCGCACCGGCGTCGCCGCCCATGGCGCGCCGCTGCCGGAAATGCCGGGGGCGGTGGTGCTGACGCTGCAGGATGGCAGCAAGGCGCAGAAGCTGGACCGGCAGCTGAACTTCCGGGGTGCCGCCCGCGGTGCCTCCGCCATGGCTGCCATGCTGGCGCATGAGGTGAAGAACCCGCTGTCCGGCATTCGCGGCGCAGCGCAGCTGCTGGAGCAGAACGCCAACGAGGACGACCGTGAGCTTTGCGTGCTGATCCAGGATGAGGCGGACCGCATCCGCACCCTGGTGGAGCGGATGGAAATGTTCTCGGAGCAGCCGGTCGAATGCAGCGTGGTGAACATCCATGAGGTGCTGGACCATGTGCGGCGCATCGCCAGCCGTGGCTTCGCCAGCCACCTGCGCATCGTGGAGGACTACGATCCCTCGCTGCCGCCGGTCTGGGGCAACCGCGACTTTCTGGTGCAGATCCTGCTGAACCTGGTGAAGAACGCCGCCGAGGCGGTGGACCCCCAGGGCGGCGAGATCCAGCTTTCCACCGCCTACCACCACGGCGTCCGCATTGCCGTGCCCGGGTCGCGGGAGCGGGTGCACCTGCCGTTGCAGGTCAGCGTCCGCGACAACGGCCCGGGCATCGAGGAGGAGGTGCGCTCCAACCTGTGGGAGCCCTTCGTGACCACCAAGCGGGGCGGGCAGGGGCTCGGCCTCGCCATGGTCGCCAAGCTGGTGGCCGACCAGGGGGCGCTGATCGAGTGCGACAGCCGCCCGGGGCGCACGATTTTCCGCCTGTCCCTGCCCATGCCGCCCGCCAACCAGCCCGCCCCGACCGAGACCAAACCCGCATGACCGACAGCCGAACCATCCTGATCGCCGATGACGACCGGGCCATCCGCACCGTGCTGTCCCAGGCGCTGGGGCGCGCGGGCTATACCGTGCGGGCCACGTCCTCCGCCGCCACGCTGTGGCGCTGGGTGGAGGAAGGCAGCGGCGACCTGGTGATCACCGACGTGGTGATGCCGGACGAGAACGGGCTGGACCTCGTGCCCCGCATCAAGCGCGTCCGGCCCGAGCTGCGCGTGGTGGTGATGTCGGCGCAATCCACCTTCATGACGGCGGTCAAGGCGGCGCAGCGCGGCGCCTTCGAGTACCTGCCCAAGCCCTTCGACCTGAAGGAGCTGCTGGCCGTCGTGGCCCGTGCGCTGGTGGCCCCCGCCGCCGCCCAGCCGCCTTCGGAGGAGCATGAGGGCGAGCGCCTGCCGCTGGTCGGCCGCAGCCCGGCGATGCAGGAGATCTACCGCACCGTCGCGCGCCTCACGACCACGGACCTGACCGTGATGATCACGGGCGAGAGCGGCACCGGCAAGGAGCTGGTGGCCCGCGCACTGCACGACTACGGTCGGCGCCGCACCGGCCCCTTTGTCGCCATCAACATGGCCGCCATCCCGCGCGAGTTGATCGAAAGCGAGCTGTTCGGCCATGAGCGCGGCGCCTTCACGGGGGCGCTGGCCCGCGGCGTCGGGCGGTTCGAGCAGGCGGCCGGCGGCACGCTGTTCCTGGACGAGATCGGCGACATGCCGCCCGAGGCCCAGACCCGCCTGCTGCGCGTGCTGCAGGAAGGCGAGTTCACCACGGTGGGCGGCCGCAGCCCGATCAAGGCCAATGTCCGCATCGTCGCCGCCACCCACCGCGACCTGCGGCAGGCGATCCGCCAGGGCCTGTTCCGCGAGGACCTGTTCTACCGCCTCAACGTCGTGCCCATCCGCCTGCCGCCGGTGCGCGAGCGGGCCGAAGACATTCCGCTGCTGGCCCGCCACTTCCTGGACCGCGCCAAGGCGTCCGGCCTGCCGGGCAAGCAACTGGACCAGGAGGCGATCGAGCGTCTGCGCCGCCATGGCTGGCCCGGCAACGTGCGCGAGTTGGAAAACCTGATGCGGCGCCTCGCCGCCCTGTATCCGCAGGAGGTGATCGGTGCCGACGCGGTGGCCAACGAGCTGGCGGAAGCCGAGCCGATGGTCGAGATGGAGCTGCGCGCGCCCGAAACGCTGGAACAGGCGGTGGAACGGCACCTGACCACCTTTGTGGCGGCGCAGAAGGACGGCCTACCGGTGCGCGACCTGTATGAGCGCGTCCTGGCCGAGGTGGAGCGGCCGCTGCTGCGGCTGGCCCTGGCCGCCACGCGTGGCAACCAGATCAAGGCGGCCGCCATGCTCGGGCTGAACCGCAACACGCTGCGCAAGAAGATCCGGGAGCTGGACCTGCCGGTGGTGCGCGGGCTGTCATGAGGGTGGGGCGATGAGCGGAACCACGGCCGGCCAGGCGCCCCGGCGCCGCAGGCTGGCCGAATGGCTGCTGGGGCGGGTCGTCACGCTGGTGCTGGCGGCCGTGGCGCTGCTGCTGGCGGTGGGCACCTTCACCCTGTTGTCCGGCGGCAGCCCCTTCGGGCCCACCAAGCCCGGGCAGGTGGTGGCCATGGTGCTGGTCAACGCCTTTTTCCTGCTGCTGCTGCTCGGCTCCATCATCGCGCGGCTGGTGCGGGTTTGGGCGGAGCGGCGGCGTGGCTCGGCCGGGTCGCGGCTGCACGTGCGTCTGGTGCTGCTGTTCAGCGTCACCGCCGTCACGCCCGCGCTGCTGGTGGCGGTCTTTGCCGCGGTGTTCTTCAACCTGGGCATTCAGGCCTGGTTCAGCGATCAGGTGCGCTCGACGCTGGAAGCCAGCCTCGTCGCCTCCCGCGCCTATCTGGACGAGCACCGCAACACCATCCGCGCCGACGCGCTGGCCATGGCGGCGGACCTGAACCGCAACGGGCAGCTTCTGGACACCAACCAGTATGCCTTCGCCCGGCTGCTGGCGACGCATACCTCTCTGCGCGGGCTGACCGACTCGGTGGTGTTCGAACCGGTGCTCAATCAGGTCGTGGCGCATGCCGGGCTGACCACCACCACGGTGCTGGACCCGCTGCCGGCCTGGGCCATGGAGCAGGTGCGCAGCGGCGATGTGGCGGTGCTGCCGGGAGAATCCGAGGAGGGCAGGGTGCGTGCCCTGGTGGCGCTGGACATCCAGCCGGGGCTGATGCTGCTGATCGGCCGCCCGGTGGACCCCAGCGTGATCGACCACATGCAGCGCACGGAGCTGGCTTTTCAACAATACGACCAGCTGGACCGCAACCGGTCCTGGTTGCAGATCACCTTCGCGATGATCTTCGCCATCGCGGCGCTGATGGTGCTGCTGGCCGCCGTCTCCATCGGCCTCGTCATCGCCAACCAGATCGCCCGGCCGCTGTCGCGGCTGATCGTGGCGGCGGACCGGGTGCGCGGCGGCGACCTCACGGTACGGGTGTCGGAAGGTGAGGCGGATGACGAGGTCGGCACCCTGTCCCGCGCCTTCAACCGCATGACCAACCAGCTGGCGGCCCAGCGCAGCGAGTTGATGGAGGCCTATCGCCAGATCGACGAGCGGCGGCGCTTCACGGAAACCGTGCTGTCGGGCGTCTCTGCCGGCGTGGTCGGCCTCGATGGGGAAGGCCGCATCAACCTGCCCAACCGCAGCGCCAGCGAGCTGCTGGCCCGCGACCTGGATGCCGACCTGGGTGTCCGGCTGGACGAGGTGGTGCCGGAGTTCGCCCCGCTGCTGGAGGCTGCCATGAGCGCCCCGGAGCGCAGCCGCACCGCCGAGATCCGCATCGGCCCGCCTTCCGACCGCCGCACCGTGCTGGCGCAGATCGGCGCGGAAACCCAGCGCGGGCAGGTGGTCGGCTTCGTGCTGACCTTCGACGACATCACCGAGCTGCTGTCGGCGCAGCGCAAGGCCGCGTGGTCCGACGTCGCCCGCCGCATTGCGCATGAGATCAAGAACCCGCTGACGCCCATCCAGCTCTCCGCCGAGCGGCTGAAGCGCAAGTACCTGAAGGAGATCCAGTCCGACCCCGACACCTTCAAGGCCTGCACCGACACCATCGTGCGGCAGGTGGAGGATATCGGCCGGATGGTGGACGAGTTCTCCGCCTTCGCGCGCATGCCGCAGCCGGTGATCCGCCCCGAGGACCCGGGACAGATGGCGCGGGAAGCATTGGTGCTGCAGCAGAATGCGCATCACGATATTGTTTTTTCCACCGATATCCCCGCCTCCCCACCGCGCATCCGCTGCGACCGCCGGTTGCTGGGGCAGGCCATGACCAACCTATTGGCGAACGCCGCCGATGCGGTGATGGTGCGTCGCCAGGCCCTGATGGCGGCAGGCGAGCCCGCCGATATCGGGCACATCCGCATCAGCGTCGAACCCTCCGAGGGCTGGCTGACCATGGCGGTCGAGGACGACGGCAACGGCCTGCCGGATGGGGAGGAGCGGGAGCGGCTGACGGAGCCTTATGTGACCCACAAGCCGAAAGGGACCGGGCTTGGTCTTGCCATCGTCAAGAAGATCATGGAGGACCACGGCGGACGGCTGCTGTTGACGGACCGCCAGGACGGCAAGGCCGGCACGCGCGCGGCGCTGGTCTTCCCGCTGGAAGGCGAGCAGCAGGCGGCGATGGCCGGGAACAAGATGACGGAGGTGCAGCAGCATGGCGCATGAGGTCCTGATCGTCGACGACGAGCCGGATATCCGCGCGCTGATCGAGGGCATCCTGTCGGATGAAGGCTACGAGACCCGGGGCGCACAGAACTCGGACACCGCGCTGGCCGCTTTCCGGGCCCGCCGCCCGAGCCTGGTGATCCTGGACATCTGGTTGCAAAACTCGCGGCTGGACGGCCTCGGCATCCTCGAAGCGATGCAGCGGGAGGAGCCGCAGGTCCCGATCGTCATGATCTCGGGCCACGGCACCATCGAGACCGCGGTGCAGGCCATCCAGCAGGGCGCCTACGACTTCATCGAGAAGCCCTTCAAGTCGGACCGGCTGATCCTGATCGTGGAGCGGGCGCTGGAAGCGGCCCGGCTGAAGCGGGAGGTCAGCGAGCTTCGGCTGCGTGCCGGGGCGGAAACCGAGCTGCTGGGTGCGTCCTCCGGCGTCGGCCAGCTGCGCAACGCCATCGAGCGCGTGGCGCCCACCGGCTCCCGCGTGCTGATCTCCGGCCCAGCCGGTGCCGGCAAGGAGGTCGCGGCGCGGATGATCCATGCCCGGTCCCGCCGCGCCGGCGAGCCCTTCGTGGCGCTGAACTGCGCCACCCTCAACCCCGCTCGCTTCGAGGAGGAGCTGTTCGGCGTCGAGGCCGGGGCCGATGCCGGCAATGGCGGCCGCCGCGCCGGCGTGCTGGAACGCGCCCATGGCGGCACGCTGCTGCTGGACGAGGTGGCGGACATGCCGCTGGAAACCCAGGGCAAGATCGTCCGCGCCCTGCAGGAGCAGGGGTTCGAGCGGGTGGGCGGCGCCACCCGGGTCAAGGTGGACGTGCGGGTGATCGCCACCACCAACCGCGACCTGACAGCGGAGATCGCCGCCGGGCGCTTCCGCGAGGATTTGTTCTACCGCCTGGCGGTGGTGCCGCTCCGCGTGCCGGCGCTGCGCGAGCGGCGGGAGGACGTGCCCGTGCTGGCACGGCACTTCATGGGCCGTTCCGCCGAAACCTCCGGCGTGCCGGCGCGCGAGTTGTCCGAGGACGTTCTGGCCGCCATGCAGGCCTATGACTGGCCCGGCAACGTGCGTCAGCTGCGCAATTTGGTGGACTGGCTGCTGATCATGGCGCCGGGCGGACCGGGGGAGGCGATCCGCCCGGAGATGCTGCCGCCCGAGGTCGGCTCGGCGGCACCGGCCGCGCTGAAGCTGGACCGGTCCAGCGAGATCATGACGCTGCCGCTGCGCGACGCGCGCGAACTGTTCGAGAAGCAGTACCTGGAAGCCCAGCTGCTGCGCTTCGGCGGCAACATCAGCCGCACCGCCAACTTCGTCGGCATGGAACGCAGCGCGCTGCACCGCAAGCTGAAGTTCCTGGGCGTGCAAGCCGAGGATCGCAGCGCCACGGTCTAGATTCCACAGGGCGGCGGCATTGCCTTGCCGCCGCCTTGGCGCGAATGTGGGGGCTCCCGAACGCCGAGGATCGCCCCGCCTATGTCCCGCATCGCCTATGTGAATGGCCGCTACGTTCCGCAGAACGAGGCCAGCGTGAACATCGAGGACCGGGGCTACCAGTTCGGCGACGGCATCTACGAGGTGGTGCACCTCTACGACAACCGCTTCGTGGACGAGGACCTCCACCTCAACCGGCTGGAACGCTCGCTCAAGGCCATCCAGTTGCCGATGCCGCTGACCCGCGCGGCCCTGTCCTTCGTGCTCAAGGAGGTTGCGCGCCGCAACCGCGTGACCGAGGGCCTGCTCTACATGCAGGTCACGCGCGGCGTCGCGCACCGTGACCACCCGTTCCCGGCCGAACCGGTACCGCCCGCCCTGGTCATCACCGTCAAGCGCATCAAGCCCTACCCGGCCAGCATCGCCAACTGGGGCGGCAACGCCATCACGCTGCCGGACCTGCGCTGGGCGCACCGGGACATCAAGAGCATCAACCTCCTGCCCAACGTCCTGGCCCGCCAGGCAGCGCGCGAGCAGGGGGCCATCGAGGCCATCCTGTACGAGGAAGCCACCGGCACCGTGACCGAGGGCGCGGCGACCACCTTCTGGATCGTCGATGCCGAGGGCGCCATCCGCACCCGCGCCCTGTCGCAGGCCATCCTGCCCGGCTGCACCCGCGGCGCGCTGATGGCAGAGCTGGCGGAGCAGGGCATCGCCTTTGACGAGCGGGCCTTCACCCTGGAGGAGCTGAAGCAGGCGCGGGAAGCCTTCATCACCTCCGCGACCTCCTTCGTGAAGCCGATCCTGAAGATCGACGACGCGGATGTGGGCGACGGCAAGCCTGGCCCGGTGACGACCCGGTTGTTCGAGATCTTCGCCCGCCACGTGAAGGGCGGCGCCCGGAACGCGGCGTGATGACGCTGCCGCCGCCCCGCGCCATCCTATGGGACTGGGACAACACGCTGGTCGATGCCTGGGCCGGCGTCCAGGCCGGCATGAACGCAGCCCTGCGTGCCTTCGACATGCCCGAATGGAGCGTGGAGGAGGTGCGCGCCAGGGCCCGGCTGGCGCTGCGCGAAGCCTTCCCGCCGCTGTTCGGCGCTAAATGGGAGAAGGCGAGGGACATCTTCTACGCCGAGGTGCGCGCCCGGCACCTGGAGCTGATCACGCCCTTGCCGGGGGTCGAGGCCGCATTGGCCGCCGCCGACCGCTGGCCGCAGGGCGTGGTCTCCAACAAGCAGGGGCCGATCCTGCGGGCGGAGGCCGCCCACCTGGGCTGGGAGCGGCATTTCGCCGCCGTGATCGGCGCCGGCGATGCCGAGGCGGACAAGCCGGCGGCCGCGCCCGTGCTGCTGGCCCTGTCGCGCATGGGCGTGCAGCCCGGCCCGGAGGTCTGGTTCATCGGCGACACGGGCGTGGACATGCGCGCCGCGCGGGCGGCCGGGTGCAGCGCTGTGCTGCTGGGCGATGCAGCCCATGACGGCGGCGTGCAGGCAGTGGCGCCGGATGCGGCATTCGCGGACGGCCATGCTCTCGCGGAGCGGCTGCTCGGGCTTGCCAAGCAGCCCCACTTCGCATGATCTTGCGCGCGAACCGGGATGCATATCGCAACCGGGGCGATGCCGCGCATCCTGGCCCGGGCTGACCGAGGCTTCAGGACAACGAACGCGGCCCGTCAAGAAGAAGAAGGACCGAGCCTCATGGCCGCCGAGAAGTCCCAGAACGTGCAGGACGTGTTCCTGAACCATGTTCGCAAAAGCAAGACGCCCGTGACCATCTTCCTGGTCAATGGCGTTAAGCTCCAGGGTATCATCACCTGGTTCGACAACTTTTCCGTCCTGCTGCGCCGGGACGGGCATACGCAGCTGGTCTACAAGCACGCCATCAGCACCGTGATGCCGGGCGCGCCGATCATGCTGTTCGATGCCGCCGCCGCCGGCGGCGCAGCCGCCACCCCCGCCCAGACCGGCACCGCCACGGTGACGCGCGAGGGCACCATGACACTGCAACGTGAGGTCAACCCTGTCGGCTCCTCCGACTGACAACGTCACGCGCGGCAAGCCCCTGCTTGCCGCCGTGCTCTTGCCGCATGAGCGCCCCGTCCGGCTGGCCGGGGCCGACGCCAGCGTCCTGGCCTTTCCCGATCAACGCAGCGTCAGCCGCGCCGCCGAAGCGCGGCTGGCCGAGGCCGTGGGGCTGGCCGCCTCCATCGGCCTGACCATCGTGCACAGCGCGGCCTTTCCGCTGCGCACGCGCCGCCCGTCGACACTGCTTGGCGAAGGCCAGGTGGAGATGGCGCACCAGGCCATCGAGGAACACCAGATCGGCGTGGTCGTGGTGGACGCGGCGCTCAGCCCCGTGCAGCAGCGCAACCTGGAACGCGCCTGGGGCTGCAAGGTCATCGACCGCACCGGCCTGATCCTGGAGATCTTCGGCGAGCGTGCCCGTACGCGCGAAGGTTCGCTGCAAGTTGAACTGGCGCACCTGTCCTACCAGCGCACCCGCCTGGTGCGGTCCTGGACCCACCTGGAGCGGCAGCGCGGCGGCTTCGGCTTTCTGGGCGGCCCTGGCGAAAGCCAGATCGAGATCGACCGCCGGCTGATCGACGAGCGGATCGTCAAGCTCAAGAAGGAGCTGGAGCAGGTGCGGCGCACGCGCGGCCTGCACCGGGCGGCGCGCACCCGCGTGCCGTTCCCCGTGGTGGCGCTGGTGGGCTATACCAATGCCGGTAAATCGACGCTGTTCAACGCGCTGACCGGCGCCGGGGTCTATGCCCAGGACCAGCTCTTCGCGACGCTCGACCCCACCATGCGGGCGATCAAGCTGCCGAACGGCCGGACGGTGATCCTGTCCGATACCGTAGGCTTCATCAGCGACCTCCCGACCCAGTTGATCGAGGCCTTCCGCGCGACGCTGGAGGAGGTGGCCGCGGCCGACATCATCCTGCATGTGCGGGACGTGGCGCACCCGGACACGTCGTCCCAGCGGGCCGACGTGCTCGGGGTTCTGGAGGAACTGGCCTCCGGCGACGACCCGACACTCGACCCCGATTGGGCAGGCCGCACCATCGAGGTGCTCAACAAGGCCGACCTACTGGGCGGCGCCGCGGACGTGCCGGGGACCGACGGCTCGGCGATCGCCGTCTCCGCCCTGACGGGCGAGGGGCTCGATACCCTGCGGTCCGCGCTGGATGCGCGGCTGGCATCCAGGATGGTAACGGTCGAATACGCGCTGCCGCCGGCCGACGGGGCACGGATCGCCTGGCTGTATCAGCACGGCGAGGTGCTGTCCCGCGAGGATGGCGACGACATCATCCGCATGACCGTCCGGCTGGCCCCGGCCGACCAGGCGCGTTTCGAGCAAGGCTGAAAGGTTCCCCCCCATGCGCTTCGACCACCGGATGGCGACCGATGTCGCGACCCTTCTGCGCGACGCCACGCAGGCGGAGATCCTGCCACGCTTCCGCCGCCTTGCCGCCGGTGCCATCCGCACCAAGTCGGGTCCGACCGACCTGGTGACCGATGCGGATGAAGCGGCGGAGCGGCAGATCACCCGCGACCTGCAAGCCCGGTTTCCCGGCTGCGTGGTCGTTGGCGAGGAAGCCACCGCCGCGGACCCCGCGCTGCTCGACCGCCTCGCCGGCGCCGAGCTGGCCTTCGTGGTGGACCCGGTGGACGGCACGGCAAACTTCGCGGCCGGCGTGCCGTTGTTTGGCTGCATGGCTGCGGCGGTGGTGCGTGGCGAGGTCGTGGCGGCCTGGATCCATGACCCGCTGGGTGGCGATACCGCCATCGCGATCCGGGGCGAGGGTGCCTGGATCGAGCATCCCGAATTCGGCCGCACCGACCTTCGCGTCGCCGGCGCCGTTCCGGTGGAGCAGATGACCGGCGCCGTGTCCTGGACCTGGATGAAGGAGCCGTTGCGGAGCCAGGTGACATCGCGGTTGCCGCGTCTGGCATCCGGCGTGCAGTTCCGGTGCGCGGCGCATGAATACCGGCTGGTTGCCTCGGGCGGCGCGCATTTCGTGATCTACAATAAGCTGATGCCCTGGGACCATCTGCCCGGCTGGCTGCTGCATCAGGAAGCGGGTGGGTACAGCGCACGCTTCGATGGCAGCGCCTATCAACCCGGGCACACCGCCGGGGGGCTGATCGCCGCACCCGACAGAGACAGCTGGACCGCCATCAAGGCGGCGTTGCTGGACCCCTGAAAGCAAACGGCGCCCTAGCTTTCCTGGCGCTTCACGTGCTGCCAGGCCGCCTCCATGGCTTCGAGGCCGGCGTCAGCAGGTGACAGGCCTTGCTTTGCCAACGTCGTCTCGACAGCGTTGAAACGGCGCTCGAACTTCGCGTTGGCGCCGCGCAGGCTTTCCTCGGGGTCGATGTCAAGCTTGCGGGCCAGGTTGACCATCACGAACAGCATGTCGCCGAATTCGTCCTGAAGGCGGGCTTTGTCGGCTGCGGCCAGCTCGGCCTTCAGCTCGGCGGTTTCCTCGGCCAGCTTGTCGAAAACCGCGTCGACGTGTGGCCAGTCGAAGCCGACGCGGGCGGCGCGCTTCGCCAGCTTCTCGGCGCGCGTCAGGGCGGGCAGGGCGGTCGGGATGCCGGCGAGGGTGCCGGTTTCCTGACGAGCCTTGCGCTCCGCCTGCTTCTGAACCTCCCACGCCGCGGTCTGTGCCGCCGCGTCGCGCGCGGCGGCATCGCCGAACACGTGCGGATGCCGCCGGATCATTTTCTCCGCAATCGTATTCGCCACGGCAGCGAAGTCGAAGGCGCCGGCCTCCTGCGCCATCTGCGCGTGGTACACGACCTGGAACAACAGGTCGCCCAGTTCATCCTGAAGAGCCGGCAGGTTGTCGGAGCGAATGGCATCCGCGACCTCGTAGCCTTCCTCGATCGTATAGGGTGCGATGGACGCGAAAGTTTGTATCTGGTCCCAGCCACAGCCATCCGGGGCCCGGAGCCGCGCCATGATGCCCAGCAACCGGAGAAGGGCAGCGGAAGACAGGTCAGACATGGTCTCGCCTTGTGCCGTATAATATTTATTATGTAAAATATGCTTAGTCTGGGACAGTAATCGTCTGGCCGTCATGCGCGGCCTCGATGCCCGGCGGCAAGTTTCGCTGCAGCCAGTCCCAGTCCATGTCATTGCCCATGTGAGTCAGAATCGTGCGCTGCGGCTTGAGCTGCCCCACCCATTGCAGGACCTGGTCGATGTTCGCGTGAACCGGATGTGGGCGGCGCTGAAAGCAACCGACGACCCAGGTGTGCAGCCCTGTCAGCAAGGCCAAGCTTTCGTCCGGCATGGCCACCACGTCCGTGGAATAAGCAAACCTGCCGATCCGCAGTCCCAGCGTGTCCATCACCTTGTGGTCCTGCCGGAACAGCCGCACGTCCAGCCCGGCGATGTCCCGCTGCTGTCCTGGCTCTACAGGCATCGGTGTGGCGGCAGGCCGATAGAATGCCGGCGGCGTCGGGTCGCGAAAGATGTAGTCGAAGCGCGTCCGGAGCTCACCCAGGGTCTGCTCCGTCGCGAAGGTCGGGATCGCCTTGCCCAGCACACGGTTCAGCGGCCGGATCTCATCCAGTCCCATGATGTGGTCGGCATGACCATGGGTGATCAGCAAGGCATCGACCTGACGAATCTGTGCTGCCAGGAGCTGTGCTCTCAGATCAGGGCCGGCATCCACCAGCAGTCGCTGACCATCCTCGCCTTCGATCAGGATGGACGATCGGGTCCTGCGGTTGCGAGCATCCGCCGGATCGCAGATGCCCCAGTCACCACTGCCATCCAGCCCCCCAAGCATCGGGACCCCAGCCGAACCACCACAGCCCAGAATTTTAACATTCAAGGACAAAGCCTTAAGCTGCCTTCTTGAACAAGCGCCTGAAATTCTCTGTCGTCAATTTAGCCAGGGCTTCCGGCGTCATGCCACGCACCTCGGCCAGCGTTCGGGCCGTGTGAGCAACGTAGGACGGTTCGTTGCGCTTGCCGCGGAATGGCACCGGCGCCAGATAGGGCGCATCCGTTTCCACGAGCAGCCGGTCCTCCGGCATGTCCCGGGCGATGTCACGCAGCTCCGTCGATTTCGGAAAGGTCAGAATACCGGAGAACGATAGGTAGCCCCCGAGCTCAACCGTAGTTTCAGCCAGTTGCCGGCCAGAACTGAAGCAATGCAGCAGAAACGGAAATGCTCCACCGTCAGCCGTTTCCTGTCGGAGGATGTTGGCGATGTCGTCATCCGCATCCCGGGCATGGATCACCAGGGGCAAGGACGTCAGCTGTGCCGCGCGAACATGCCGGCGGAAGCTTTCCTGCTGCATGGCGGGCGGAGCCTTGTCGTAGAAGTAGTCCAGCCCGCTTTCGCCGATGCCTATGATCCGCCCGTGTTGCGTGGCGGCGACGATGGCATCGACCTCGGCCAGAGGCCCCTCGCCCACGTTTTGAGGATGCACGCCCACGGTTCCCCAAACCTGAGGAAATCGTTCCGTCAACGATACAACAGTTTCGGCCTGAGACATCCGCACGCCGATCGAAACCATCTCCCCGACCCCGGCCGCCTTGGCCCGGTCCAGCACGTCGGTGATCTCGGCATCCGAGAAATAATCCAGGTGACAGTGGCTATCGACCAACATCAGGCAGCATCGTCCTGAATTTTCTGGAACAAAGGCGTTGGAGCCGGCAGCACCGTGCCTGCCTCGACTGGGCTTCCAAGAGAAGCCAGGAGCCGGGCATCGCCGGGCACCGCGAGCTGGTCCAGCAGGCTGTTCATCGTCTGTGGCATGAAGGGAAGCAGCACCGTCGCGTAGGCACGGAGCGCCGTGTGGAGATGCCGCAGGACAACGTTCATGCGGGGGAGATCGGTTTTCTTCAGGGCCCAGGGCTGCTGCTGCGTGATGTAGAGATTGGCGGCCCGGATGTTCTTCCAGACCTCCTCCAGCGCCAGATGGTATTCCTGGCGATCCAGTTGGTCATTCACCGTGGCGACGAGGGTTTCCAACGGCGTCATCAGCACCGCATCCGCCCCGGAGATGTCGGCGGCTGCCGGTAACATGGCCTCGCAATTGCGCTGGATCAGCGAAAGTGTCCGCTGCGCCAGATTGCCAAGATCATTGGCCAGCTCGCTGTTCAAACGCTGCATCAATGACTTGCGGCTGAAATCTCCATCGTTACCGAAGGGAACTTCGCGCATCAGAAAGAAGCGTACGGGATCAAGACCGTAGGCGTCGATCAACTGCAACGGATCGATGACGTTGCCGAGCGACTTGGAGATCTTCTGGCCTTCGTTGGTCCACCAGCCATGCGCGAACACCCGATGCGGCACCGGCAAACCGGCGGCATGAAGGAACGCCGGCCAATAGATGGCGTGGAACCGGACGATATCCTTGCCCACGAAGTGCACGTTGGCCGGCCAGAAACGCCAAAGCTCCGTGTCTTCATCGGGATAGCCAAGCGCCGTGATGTAGTTCGTCAGGGCGTCGAGCCAGACGTACATCACATGGGCCTCGTCGCCCGGCACCTTCACGCCCCACTTGAAGGACGTGCGGGAAATGGACAGGTCGGTCAGGCCAGATTTGACGAAGTTCATCACCTCATTGCGCCGGCTCTGCGGGCCGATGAAGTCGGGATGATCCTCGTAGTATTGCAGCAGCCAGTCCTGCCATGCGGACAGGCGGAAGAAGTAGGAGGGCTCCCTCACCCACTCCACCGGCGCGCCGGTCGGGGCGAACTTCTGGCCATCCTTCTCGGTGATCTCGTCGGGTCCATAGAAGGCCTCGTCGCGCACCGCGTACCAGCCTTCGTAATGCCCCAGATAAATCTGGCCGCGCTCCTCCAACCGCTTCCACAGGGCGGCGCAAGCTGTCTTGTGACGCTCTTCCGTGGTGCGGATGAAATCGTCGTTGGAAAAGTTCATCCGCTCCGCGAGGTCGCGGAATGCCTGGCTGACCTGATCAGTGAAAGCCTGCGGATCCATCCCGCGCGCCTCGGCGGCTTTCTCGACCTTCTGGCCGTGCTCATCCGTACCGGTCAGGAAGTGCACCGCCTCGCCCGACATCCGCTTCCAGCGCGCCAGGACATCAGCGGCCAGCGAGGTGTATGCGTGGCCGATATGCGGCTTGTCATTCACGTAATAGATGGGCGTCGTCAGGTAGAAGCGCCGCTCGGTCGTCATGCTCATCAGGTCCTCAGCGCGAGGCCAGGCGAGACAAACCACTCAGGACCGCCTGCTTGCGGTCCAGGTTCAAGGTCTCGGTCTCATCGGCCAGCCGGCCGAGGGTGTCCCACAGCGACGCCCACTCGGCAAGCGGCCGCGCTGCCAGATAGGGCGCGACGGCACCGCCCCGCGCCGCCTCGCGCACCGCCAGCGCCAAAGAGGCGCGCAGCAGCTCGATAAAGGTAATCAACGCACTGCCGTCGCGCTTGCCGGCCAGGCGGTCGGCCAGTTGGTGCAGCCCTCGCGGGTCGGGGCGTGGCAGGGTGCGGAGAAAGCCGTCCACCTCGGCCTGCATGGCCAGCCCCTCGCCTTCCGCGAGTTCCAGGGCCCGGCCGGGGGCGCCACCGGCGATGCGAGCCAGCCCCTGCCGATCCGCCTCCGCCATGTCGGGGAGCCAGTGGCCCAGCACGCCGGTCATGGCGGCGTCGGACAGGGGAAACAGGTCGATCCGACGGCAACGGCTGCGGATGGTCGGCAGAAGGCGGTCCGGGGCGCTGGTGGTCAGCAGCAGCAGCGCCCGGGGCGGCGGTTCTTCCAATGTCTTCAGAAGCGCGTTCTGCGCTTCCGGGTTCATGGCCTCGACCTGCTCGACCAGGATGATGCGCCAGCCGCCCTCGGCGGCCGTCAGGCTGAGGAAGCGCGGCACCGTGCGCACCTCGTCGACCCGGATCATCATCTTCACGCCCTTGTCGCCGGCATTTGGCACCAGGGCCCTGAGGTCCGCATGCGCCCCCGCCGCCACGCGGCGAAAGGCCGGATCCCCAGGGGGGACGAACAACGGCTCCTCGCCCGGCGGGCTGCCGGCCAGCAGCCAGCGGGCGAAGCGGTAAGCCAGGGTCGCCTTGCCGACGCCGCGTGGCCCGGTCAGCAGCCACGCATGGTGCAGGCGCCCTGCCCCGGCGGCCTCCGCCAGCATGCGCGCGGCATCCTGGTGACCGAACAGGTCCGGGTTGGCGCGCGGTTCGGGGGGAAGGCTCACAGCGCGATCCCCAGGCGGGCAGCCACGGCCGAGGCAGCGGCGGCGAATACCGCGTCCGGCGGCTGGGCCGCGTCCAGCACGGCACAGCGCTCCGGCTCGGCCTCGGCGATGGCGAGGAACGCGGCATGCACCCGGGCATGGAACGCCGCCCCCATCCGTTCGAACCGGTCCGGCGCCCCGCGGGACAATGCGCGGGCCATGCCCGCATCGGGCGGCAGGTCCAGCACCAAGGTCAGGTCAGGGGCAAAGCCGTCCAACGCGACCTCCGCCAGCCGCTGCCACACGGTGCGGTCCAACCCATGCCCGTGGCACTGGTAGGCGAGCGTCGAATCAGCGAAGCGGTCGCACACGACCCAGATGCCGGCATCCAGCGCCGGCCGGATGGTCTTGGCCACGTGCTCGCGCCGCGCCGCGAACATCAGCATGGCCTCGGCCACCGGGTCCCAGGCCACGCCGCCGTGCAGCATCAGGGCGCGCAGGGCCTCGGCACCGGGAGCACCACCGGGCTCGCGGGTGCGCAGCACCGGCACGCCCGCGGCGGCAAGAGCGGTGGCGAGGCGCAGCGAGAGGGTGGTCTTGCCAGCACCCTCCCCGCCTTCCAGCGTGATAAAGCGGGCCGGCACCGGATCAGCCAGACACCCACCGCCCGATCACCGCCGGGATGCGCGACAGCACGCCCAGCTTGGCGACGTCCACGCCGGCATAAAGCGGCAACACCATCGGCGGCACGCCCTGGCCGGAAATGTCCAGTTGACCGATCTCCTGCCCCTTGGCGATCGGCGCCGGCACGGGGCCGTCGTAGCGCAGCTTCACCGTCAGGTTGCGGCGCCACTGCCGCGGCAGGGTCAGCACCAGGTCGCGGCCGCCGACCAGCGGCACCGTGGCGCGATCGCCCAGATAGACCGGTGCCGCCTCGACGGTATCCGAAGCCTTGAACAGCACGGCGTTCTCGAACTCGCGGAAGCCCCATTCGATCAGCCGCTCGGTTTCCTCGCCGCGCATGCGCATGGAGGTCATGCCGTTGGCCACCAGAATCAGCCGGCGGTCGCCGCGCTTGACGGTGCCGGTCAGGCCGTAGCCGGCCTCATCGGTATGGCCGGTCTTCAGCCCGTCGGCGCCGGCGACGCGGCCGAGCAGCGGATTGCGGTTTTCCTGGCTGATGCCGTGCCACTGGAAGGAGCGCACGCTGTACAGGTTGAAGTATTCCGGGAAGTCGTTGATCAGCCGGCGCGCCAGGGTGGACAGGTCGCGGCAGGTCATCAGGTGCTCGGGGTCGGGCCAGCCGGTCGCGTTGCGGAAGGTGCTGTCCTTGAGGCCGATCCGCTTGCCGTACTCGTTCAGCAACTCGGCGAACTGCTGCTCGCTGCCGCTGATGCCCTCGGCCAGCACGATGCAGGCATCGTTGCCGGATTGCACGATCACGCCATGCGCCAGGTCGTTGATGCTGATCTGCGAACCGAGCTCCACGAACATCTTGGAGCCTTGCATCCGCCACGCGCGCTCGCTGACGGGAAAGGTCTGGTCCATCTTCAACCGGCCCTGCTTCAGCAGGTCGAAGACCACGTACATCGTCATCAGCTTGGACATGGACGACGGATGCATCCGTTCGTCCGCGCTTTTTTCCAGCAGGGTGGCACCGGTGTCGGCATCCACGATGATCGCCTGCCGGGCCTGGGTATCCACCGGGCCCAGCGGCGTGCTGGCCGGGCTGCTGGCCGGCGCGGCGGGAGCGGCGGCCCGGCCGCGGCCCGGCGCGCGCTGCGCCATCGCCGGTCCCGCCAGCGTGGCGGTCGCCAGCGCGGCGGCGGTGCCACCGAGTAATTCACGGCGTAGCGGCATGGCGGAACTCCCCCCTCAACTCAGTCAACCAGAATGCGTGCTTCCGATACGCCCGACCGGCGGGCGATCTCAAGCCCCTGATCGGCCTGCGACACCGATGCGAAGGGTCCGAGGCGCACGCGATACTCCGGCCGCCGCCCGGGGCCGAAGGCCTCGACCCGCGCGCCCGACATCCGGGCCGCCTGGCGCTGCGCCGCCTCGCGCGCCGTGAAGGTGCTTCCCTGCACGTAGAGCTGCCCCGGCCGGGCCATTCCCTGGTCCACCGCCTCGGGCAGTCGCTGCGGGGTGGCGGAGGCGGCGGTGGCTTCGGCCAGAGGTGCCACGAAGCTGCGGGCCGCGGGCGCCTGCCGCACGCGGTCGGCGGCGCGCGATCCCGGCGGCGGCGCGAGGCTTTCCGATTGCAGCGTTTCGCGCGGCGCGGTGGCGATGGCGATCCGCATGGCGTCGGGCTGCGGCAACCCGGCGGCCAGGGCGCGCGAGGCATCGCCATCCACGGAGATGGCCACCTGGGTACCACCGGGCTGCACCCGCAGCAGCTCGGCCGCACGGCGGGACAGGGCCAGCAGCCGCCCCGCCTGGGCGGGGCCGCGGTCATTGACACGCACACGCAGTTCCAGCCCGTTTTCCAGGTTCGTGACAACCAGGATGGCCGGAAGCTGGAGGGTGCGGTGCGCGGCGGTCAGCCAATCGGGATCGTACACCTCGCCATCGGCGGTCAGGCGCCCGGCGCGGGCATCGGCGACCACGGTGGCCAATCCGGTTTCCCGCAGCGCGAAGTCCTCCCGCGGGTAGGACCAGGTGCCGCCCATCTGGTAGGGCTCGCCCACCACGTAGCGGGGCGGCTCCACCGGGGCCGGTGGCTTGGCGGGGGTGCAGGCGGCCAGCAAAGGCAGCAGCAACACAAGACAGCGGCTGGCAGGGGTCATGCAACGCGATCCGAAAGCAGGCCGACCACCAGGGCATAGAAGTCGGACGGGTTGTAGCGGCGGATGACATCGAAGTTGCGGTACACGGCGAAGGCCTGCCCGCCGGCACCGGCCGGCAGCAGGATCGCCGCCTCCATCGCGCCGCCCGATGACAGGTCCGATCCATCGGCTGCGGTGACGCCGAGCTTCAGCCATTCGGCAAGCGGCCGGCGGTTGTCGCGCCCGGCCAGGGTGGGGTCGAAGCCAGGGGGCAGCAGCACTTCCCGCCCCCAACGCTCATCGCCCTGCCAGCCGTTGCGCGCCAGGTAGTTCGCGATGGAAGCCAGAGCGTCGGCCCGGCTGTCCCATATGTCGCGCCGGCCGTCGCCATCGAAATCCACCGCCAGCCGCTCGAAGCTGGTCGGCATGAATTGCGGGTGCCCCATGGCGCCGGCGTGGCTGCCCCGCATGCGGTCGGGCGTGACATCGCCCTGCTCCAGGATGCGCAGCGCCGCCAGCAGCTCCGCCCGGAAGAAGGCGGCGCGCCGGCCGTCCCAGGCCAGGGTCGCCAGGGCTTCGATGGTGTTGAAGGTGCCCGTGAAGCCGCCGTAGCTGGTTTCCAGGCCCCAGACCGCCACGACCACGCGCGGGTTGACCGGATAGCGGCTGGCGATGGCGTCCAGCATCGGCTGGTTCTGCGCGAAGGCCTTGCGTCCGCCGTCGATGCGCTGCTGGTTGATCCGGCCGTCCCGGTACTGCTCCCAGCTCAGCGTGAACTCGGCTTGGCGGCGGTCCAGCTGCAACACGCGCTCGTTGGCGCGGATGCCGGCAAAGGCACGCTGCAGGGTGGCGGCCGAAACGCCGCCTTGCCGTGCCTCGGCGCCGACATCGGCCAGGAACTCGGGAAAGCTGGCCGTCGCGGCGTTCGCCGGGCCACCCGCCACCAGGGCGGCGGCTCCGACTCGGAAAAGCAGGCGGCGGTTCAGCATGCCGCAGCCATGCCACGCCCGGCGGGCCGGCGACAACGGGGGCTATGCGGCACCGCCGACGATCCGGTCAGAAGCGAAAGGACACGCTGAGCGAGCCGAACTTCTGCCGCCCGGACTGGCCGTAGAATTCCTCCGACCGCCAGACCTGCGTCAAAGCGACGCGCACGCCGCGATACACCGCGGCCACGCCGGTCTGGAAATCGCCCACGAAGATGCGCTTGTCGACGCTTCGGCTGTCGCGAAAGGTGTTGCCGTCCAGAAAGATGTCCCGCCCCACGGCCCGGCCTTCCAACCCCGCGAAGACATACCATTCGAAATTTTCGCGCGGCTGCACCCAGCCCGAGCCGGACAGGCCGGGGCGGATGCGCGGCGGGCCGAAATCTGAATCCAACCCGTGGCCGATGCGAACGGTGCCGCCGGCCGCGGCATAGGTCTGCACGTTGCCGATGGATGCGGAAACCGACGGCACCACCTCGGTCTGCAAGCCGGCGACGGTGCCCATCGGCACCCGCCACTTCTGCTCGTAGATCGCGGTCACGGCCGCTTCGTCCTTCAACTGGTAGTCCCACCCGTCGACCCGGCGGATGTTGAGCAGGCGGTGGTAGTTGTTCTGCACCTGCTCGCCCAGCGCCGCCGGCCCAACGACGCCGAGCTGAAGCTCCACCGTGCGGGACGTCAGCTCGGTGATCCGGCTCAGGCTGACGGAGCCATACAGGTAGCCGGCATAAGGCCGGTCACGCGGGTCGGGATTGCTGCGGTAGGTATCCTGCGGAGTGTAGATGTTCTGGCCGACCGCCGCGCCCCAGCGCAACGTGCCGGGCCCCAGCACCCATTCCAGCTGGTCGTTCAGCCAGGCCAGTGGCCGCGGCAGGTCGGCCGAGGGCGAGCGGTAGGACAGCAACAGGCCGTTGGTATAATAGCGGTCCGTGCCGCCGCCGAAGACGTCATTCTCCGTCGCGAAGGTCAGCGTGCCATAGGGATCGGGCGGCGGGGCCTGATCGGGCGCGATCACCGGCGGGGCCGCCGTGGTGGCCGGCGCGAGGCCTTGGGCCACTGCCCCGGTGGCCATGCCCGCCGTCAACATCAAGGACAGCAGCAGCGGGGGTGTCTGACGCATGGACTTTCCTTCTTCGGAGCGTCGCGGTAGGGACGGAGAAAGCGCGGCGCGCCGTGCCGGGCAGGTTATGCAATCGCCATGGCACAAAGTCAGTACCTGGATGGGTGGCCGAGTGGTTTAAGGCAGCGGTCTTGAAAACCGCCGTAGGTGCAAGCCTACCGTGGGTTCGAATCCCACCCCATCCGCCAAAGGCTTCAGGGGGCGTGCTCCGCCCCCGCCTGCACGCCCAGCGAGGCCACGCGGCGCCGCGCCTCGGCCGCCGCCGGCGGAAGTGCGCAGAGCGAAGGCAACTCGTTGCCCAACAGGCGGCAGATTCCGCTTTCCCGCAGTCCTGCCCGCAGGTCGAACCGCTCGGTCGTGTTGCCCCAGGCCCAGGACAGCATCAGTGCCACGACCAGCGGCTCAAAGGGCGAGCCGGTCCGGCACAGCGGCAGCGCCCAGGTCCCCTTCAGGGGCCACGCCAGGCGAAGCCCCGCCGGGGTGAGCAGGTCCGCTGCCAGATGCGACAGATAGCCCACCACGAGGGGCGCGCTGAAACGCACAGGCAGCAGTGGGCTGAGCAACAGCGCCAGGCAGGCGGCAATGGCCAGCAGCGAATGGGAAAGCCCGCGGTGCCCGAAGGCGCGGGCGAATACGGCCGATACCGGCCACACGCGCTTGCCGATCCAGGACTTGGGATGGTCAATATCAGGCAACAGTGCGCCGAACACGGCGAGGCCGAGCGACACGGGCTCCAGCACCGGCATGCCGAAGCGCGGGGCCACGACGAACCATGCGGCCGCACCCAGGGCGATATGCGAACCCGCCATCATGCTGTGCGGCCAAAACCTTGGTTGTCGTCGCTCAAACTAGGAGTCAGGACTCAAGCGTACAAGACTGATTCCTCACGGATCATGAAGGAAATGCCTCTGCTATGGCCTGAAAACCGATCCGATCTATGATGTGAACCGTGAACCTGATCTCGCCCCCCGCCGGACAGCTCGACATCGAAGTGGTGTTCGACCTCGTCTGCCCCTGGTGCTTTCTCGGCATCCGCCGCCTGCGGCGGGCGCTGGCCCGACGGTCCGACATCAGGGCCGAACTGCGCTGGCGCCCGTTTCTGCTAAACCCCGATATCGGCGGCAGCGGCATGCAGCGCCACGACTACATGATGCGGAAGTTCGGCGGCGAGGAACGGGCCCGCCGCCTGCACGGCACCCTGACGGAACTGGGACTGGCCGAAGGCATCACGTTCCGCTTCGACCTGCAGCGCCGGGTGCCGCCTTCGGTGGATGCGCATCGGCTGGTCCGCTTCGCCGCGCAGCAGGGCAGCGCGGACACGCTGGTGGACCTGATCTTCACCGCCTATTTCAGCGAAGGGCACGACATCGCCGACCCTTCGGTCCTGACGCGCCTGGCCGTGCTCGCCGGCTTCGAACGGGAAGCCGCATGGCGCTTCCTGGCCAGCGGGGTGGAAGCCGAGGCGGTGCATGCCGAGAACCTGCGCGCCCACCGGCTGGGCATCAACGGCGTGCCCTGCTTCGTCATGTCCGGCAAGCACGGGGCCCAGGGCGGCGGCCACGCCATCGCCGGCGCCCAGGAGCCCGAGGTGCTGGAGCGGCTGATGGACGTGGCGCTGGCGGAAAGCGCCGAAGACTAGGCCGCCTTCCGTACCTGCTGCGCCACCTTGGACAGGGAAGCCAGCATGTCCTTCGCCGTGCGCACCCGCACCGGCAGGTCCATCTCGCGCACCATGGCCAGCTTGTGGTCGGGCCGCAGCTTCACCAGCCCCTTTTGCGCCGTCACCCAGTTCACCAGCCCTGCCGGGTTGGAGAAGTTGTTGCGACGGAAGGCCAGCACAATGCCCTTGGGCCCGGCATCCAGCTTCTCCACCCCCGCCTGGCGGCAGAAGTGCTTGATGGAAACCACCTGCAACAGGTTCTCCACCTCGGCCGGCAACGGGCCGAAGCGGTCGGTCATCTCGGCCGCCATCGCCTCCACCTCCGCATCGCCCGCCAAGCTGCCGATGCGGCGGTAAAGGCCTAGGCGCACCGGCAGGTCGGAAACATAGGTTTCCGGGATCAGCACGGGCAGGCCGAGGTTGATCTGCGGCGTCCATTCCCGGTCGTCGGCATCGCCGCGCTTGCCCTGCCCGGCCTTCAGGTTCGCCACCGCCTCTTCCAGCATCTGCTGGTAGAGCTCGATGCCAACTTCCCGCACATGGCCGGATTGCTCGTCGCCCAGCAGATTGCCTGCGCCGCGGATATCCAGGTCGTGGCTGGCCAGGGTGAAGCCGGCGCCCAGGTTGTCCAGCGTCTGCATCACCGCCAGCCGCTTCTCGGCGGCAACCGACAGTCGGTTGCTGGCGGGCCAGGTCAGATAGGCATAGCCGCGCTGCTTGCCGCGCCCGACGCGGCCGCGCAGCTGGTAGAGTTGCGCCAGCCCGAACATGTCGGCGCGGTAGATGATCAGCGTGTTCACCGCCGGCATGTCCAGGCCGGATTCCACGATGTTGGTGGCCAGCAGGATGTCGTACTTGCCGTCGCCGAACTCGGTCATCACCCGCTCGAGTTCTGTGGGGGAAAGCCGGCCGTGGGCCTGCACGGTGCGGGCCTCGGGCACAATCTCGGCCAGCCGGGTCGCCATCTTCGGCAGGTCCTCCAGCCGGGGAACGACACAGAAGATCTGCCCGCCGCGGAACCGCTCGCGCTGGATCGCCTCGCGCGCGACCACGGCATCGAAAGGCATGATGAAGGTGCGGACGGCGAGGCGGTCCACCGGCGGGGTGGCGATCACGCTCATCTCCCGCACGCCGGTCAGCGCCAGCTGCAGCGTGCGCGGGATGGGCGTGGCGGTCAGCGTCAGCACGTGCACATCGGCCTTGAGCGACTTCAGCCGCTCCTTGTGCGACACGCCGAAATGCTGCTCCTCGTCCACGATCACCATGCCGAGGTCGGCGAACTCGATGCCCTTGGCCAGCAGCGCGTGGGTGCCGACCACGATGTTGATGGAACCGTCCGCCAGCCCGGCCTTGACGGCCAAGGCCTCCTTGGCCGTCACCATGCGCGACAATTGCGCCACCTTGATGGGCAGCCCCGCGAAGCGGGCGGAGAAGGTGCGGAAATGCTGGCGGGACAGCAGCGTGGTCGGCACCACCACGGCGACCTGCACGCCCGTCATGGCCACCACGAAGGCAGCGCGCAGCGCCACCTCGGTCTTGCCGAAGCCTACGTCGCCACAGATCAGCCGGTCCATCGGGCGGCCTGAGGCAAGATCCTCCAGCACGTCGCCGATGGCACGGAGCTGGTCATCCGTTTCGGCAAAGGGGAAGCGGGTGCAGAACTCATCCCAGGCGCCTTCCGGCGGCGTGGCGAGCGGCGCTTCCTTCATCTTGCGCTCGGCGGCCACGCGGATCAGCTGCCCCGCCATGTCGGCGATCTTCTGCTTGGCCTTGGCCTTGCGGTTCTGCCAGGAGGCCCCGCCGAGCTTGTCCAGCGCCACGCCCGCGCTGTCGCTGCCGAAGCGGGACAGCAGCTCGATGTTCTCCACCGGCAGGAACAGCTTGTCGCCACCGTCGTAGATCAGCCGCAGGCAGTCATGCGGCGCGCCGGAAACCTCGATGGCCGACAGCCCGTCGTAGCGGCCGATGCCGTGGTCCTGGTGCACCACCAAGTCGCCCTCGGCGATCTCGGTGGCATCCGCGATGAACTGGTCGGCGCGCTTGCGGCGGCGCGGCGGGCGGGCGATGCGCTCGCCCAGCAGGTCCTGCTCGCCCGTCAGGGCGATGGCCATGGTGTCCCGCGTGCCCTCGGCCGCCGGGCCGATGAAGCCGCGCTCGACGCCGTAGACCGCCAGCGCCACCACGCCGGGCGGCAGCTTGCGGGCGGCGTTCCAGTCATCCACCGTCTGCGCCGGAATCTTGTTCTCACGCAGCAGGTTACCCAGCCGCTCGCGCGATCCCTTGGTCCAGGCCGCCACCACGGGGCGCTGGCCCAGCTTGCTTTGCGCCTCCGCCTGCTCGCGGTAGGCTGCGAAAACGTTGTTCCCCGCGGTGCGCACCTCGGCATACAGGCGCCCGGGGTGGCCTCCGGCATTGATGCCCTCGGCACCCTCGGCCTTGTGGAAGGGATTGAAGCGCAGCAGCGTGCCGCCGGACAGCATGGCGTCCCAGCCGCGCCGGTCCAGGTACAGGCGACTGGTCGGCACGGGGCGGTAAGGCACCTCCCCGTCACGCCCGAGTCCCTTGCGGGCCTGGTAGTGGTCGTCGATCATCTCCAGGCGCGCTTCCAGCGCATCCTCGGCCTGGTGGTCCATGCTGACGGAGGCGCCCGGCATGTAGTCCAACAGCGTCGCCATCTGCTCGTGGAACAGCCCCGCCCAATGCTCCATGCCGGGATGCCGGCGGCCGGCGGAGATGGAAACGTAGAGCGGATCGTCGCCCGAGGCCGGGCCGAACAGGTCGCGATAGCCGGTGCGGAAGCGGCTGATCGAGTCCTCGTCCAGGAAGACCTCCCCAACGGGGCGGAGCCAAAGCTCCTTGATCTCGGCGCCGCTGCGCTGGGTTTCCGGCGAGAAGCGCCGCAGGCTCTCGATCTCGTCGCCGAACAGATCCAGCCGCACCGGCTCCGGCTCGCCCGCCGGGTAGAGATCGACGATGCCGCCGCGGATGGAATACTCGCCAGGCTCCATCACGGTCGCGGTGCGGCCGTAGCTGCTGGCTTCCAGGAAGTTCGCCAGCTTTTCCGGCCCGACCCGGCCGCCCTTCTTCAGGTGCAGCGTGGCGCCCTGGAACACTTCAGCCGGCGGCACGCGCTGCACCAGCGCGTTCACCGTGGTCAGCACGATGCGCGGGCGGCTCCCCGGCTCCAGCAGCTTGGCCAGCGTGGCCACCCGCTCGGCCACGATCTCGCCGTTCGGGGACACGCGGTCGTAGGGCAGGCTGTCCCAGGCGGGAAAGCGCAGCACCTCGGCATTCGGCGCGAAGAAGTCGAGGCCGTCCTGCATGCGGGCCATGCGGGCATCGTCCCGGCAGACATGCAGAACGTGCCCCTGCACCTCGACCCGGCGGCGGGCCAGCAGCAGCGCATCGAAGCCTTCCGGCGCACCATAGACGGTCAGAACACTCATCCGCGGCGGGCATCCTTGGGCACGCCGGCGCCGAGCTGGGAACATTCCCGCGCCATGCGCTCCAGCATCGGGGTCATCACCTCGGCCGGAATGGGGCGGCGGCCGGACAGCCAGTCGGCGAGGTCAACGTCCAGCAATTCCAGCACCCCTTCCAGCTCATCCAGCTCCTCCTCCGTGAAGACGGCGATGTGCCGCTGCACGAAGCCGCCGACCATCAGGTCGGTTTCCTTGGTGCCCCGGTGCCAGGCACGGAACATCAACCGCCGGCGGCGCGGCGAAAGATCGGGGGGTGGGTTGTCGTGATCGGACATGTCGGGGCCTCTCAGGGCTGGCATATAGAGGGCGATGGGAATCGTGTCAGCCCAAGAGGCGGAACAAGATCGGAACTTGGGGCTTTTCGCGCCACTGTCCACCCTGCCGCTGCCCGAGGAAAAGGCCAAGCGCCTGGCCCAGGCGGTGGGCGGCACGCGGCTGCTCGACCTGCTGTTCCAGGTGCCCGAACGGTACCAGGACCGCCGGTCCGGCACGCCACGTGAGGGCGAGATCGCCACCCTGACCCTCCACCCGCAGCGCGTGGCAGGGCCGCGTGGCCCGTCGCAGCCCTGGGTGGTGCACTGCGACTCGCGGGACGGCGCCGTGGACCTGATCTACTTCGGCCGGCAGAAATGGCTCGGCGCCTCCCTGGAACGGCTGTTTCCGCCCGGCGCGGCGCGGCGCGTTTCCGGCAGGATGCGCCTGTTCCGCGACCGCTGGCAGATGGACGCGCCGGACTATGTTGCGCCGCCCGACGAGATCCCGCCGATCCAGCCGGTCTGGCCCCTGGTGCGCGGCCTCGGGCAGAAAGACGTGTTCAAGGCCATGACCGCGGCGCTGGCCGCCCTGCCCCACCTCCCGGAATGGAACAACGGACCGTTGGTCGAGCGCCGCCGCTGGCCGCGCTTCGACGACGCTCTGCGAGCGTTGCAGGCACCGGCGGAGTTGCCGGAAGACACACCCCGCGACCGGCTTGCCTATGACGAGCTCCTGGCTGGCCAGCTTGCCATCGGGCTTGTCCGCCGCACCGTGATGCGCCGCCCGGGCCGCCCGCTGCGCGGTGACGGGCGGCTGCGCCAGGCGGCGCTGGCCGCCTTCGGCTTCCCCCCCACCGAGGCGCAAACCAGTGCCTTGTCCGAGATCGACGCCGACCTCGCGTCCCACACCCGGATGCTGCGGCTGCTGCAGGGCGATGTCGGGGCCGGCAAGACCCTGGTGGCGCTGCTGGCCATGCTGCGGGCGGTGGAAGGCGGCGCGCAGGCCGCGCTGATGGCCCCCACCGAGCTGCTGGCCCGCCAGCACCTGCGCACGTTCCAGAAGCTGGCGGGCGCGGCGGGCGTGGAATGCGTGCTGCTGGCGGGCTCGGTGAAGGGCAAGGAGCGCAAGCGCGTGTTGGCCGGGCTGGCGGATAGCAGCATCCCCCTGGTGGTCGGCACCCATGCGCTGATCGAGGAAGGGGTCGCGTTCCACGACCTTGGCCTTGTGGTGGTGGACGAGCAGCACCGCTTCGGCGTGGCACAGCGCCTGGCGCTGACGGAAAAGGGGACCACCGACGTTCTGGTGATGACGGCGACGCCCATTCCCCGCACGCTGCTGCTGACCCAGTGGGGTGAGATGTCCACCAGCCGGCTGAGCGGCCGCCCGGCCGGGCGGCAAAGCATCGTCACCCGCATCATCAGCCGTGACCGGCGGGAGGAGCTGACCGCCCGCCTCCGCGCCGCCTTCCGCGAAGGCCACCGCGCCTATTGGGTGGTGCGCGCCGTGGAGGAAGGCGAGCGGCACGACAACGTGGCGGCAGAAACCACCTTCGCCGCCCTGGCCGCCGAGTTCGGCGACATCGTCCGCCTCGCCCACGGCGCCCAGAAGCTGGACGTGCGGGAGGCCGCGTTGCAGGACTTCGCCGCGGGCCGCGCCCAGCTGTTGGTTGCCACCACGGTGGTGGAGGTCGGCGTGGACGTGCCGGAAGCGACCATCATGATCATCGAGCAGGCCGAGCGTTTCGGCCTTGCGGCCCTGCACCAGCTGCGCGGGCGGGTGGGGCGTGGCACGGCGCAGTCCTTTTGCCTGCTGCTGCCCTCGGCCGAGTTGAACGAGTCCGAGCAGCGCCGGCTCGCCGTGCTGAAGGACACCGAGGACGGCTTCGTGATCGCCGACGCGGACCTGGAGTTCCGCGGCGGCGGCGACGCGCTGGGCACCCGCCAGGCCGGGCAGATCGGCCGCCGCCTGGTGGACCCGCAGCGCCATGGCGGCATGATCCGCATGGCGCACAAGGATGCCGAGCTGCTGTTGCAAAAGGACCCGGGCCTGATTACCGAGCGCGGGCGGGCCGCACGGCTGCTGTTGTCCCTGTTCGGGCACGACCTGTCCCTGGCACCCCTGGCGGCGGGCTGAGACGCTTCGATACGGGGCTGGGGGTTGCAAACCCCCCTTCCAGGTTTAAACCCGGCGGACACTGCAGGGGTTTCGCCGCTTGCCCGACCTGATCGAGATCCAACGCCTCAGCAAACGCTTCGGCGCCTTCACCGCCGTGGACGACGTGTCCTTCAACGTGGCGAAGGGCGAGGTGCTGGGCTTTCTCGGACCCAACGGCGCCGGCAAGTCGACCACCATGAAGATGCTGGCCGGCTTCGTCACACCAACCAGCGGCACCGCGCGCATCTGCGGCGAGGATGTGGTGGACAGCCCCGTGGCCGCCAAGCGCCACCTCGGGTACCTGCCGGAAGGCGCGCCCACCTACCCCGAGATGACGGTGGCGGGCTTTCTGGCCTTCGCCGCCCGGCTGCGCGGCTTTCGCGGCGCGGAGCTGCGGGACAGGGTGGACCATGCCATGGGCCTGACCACGCTGCAGGGCGTGCGGCTGCAGCCGATCGAAACGCTGTCCAAGGGCTTCAAGCGCCGCGTCGGGCTGGCGCAGGCCTTGCTGCACGACCCGCCGGTGCTGGTGCTGGACGAGCCGACCGATGGCCTGGACCCCAACCAGAAGCACGAGGTCCGCAAGCTGATCGCGCAGATGGCGCCGCAAAAGGCGATCGTCATCTCCACCCACATCCTGGAAGAGGTTTCGGCCATCTGCACCCGCGCCATCGTCATCGCGCGCGGCCAGGTGCTGGCGGATGCGACGCCGGCCGAATTGTCTTACCGCGGCGTTTCCCTGGACGCCGTGTTCCGCGACCTGACCATGCCGAAGGAGCCCGCCTGATGGGCGCCACCCTGTCCGTGGCGCGGCGCGAACTGGCGGGATACTTCGCCACGCCCGTCGCCTACGTCTTCATCGTCATCTTTCTGGTGATGTCGGGCGCGCTGACCTTCACGCTGGGCAACTTCTTTGCCCGCGGCACCGCCGACCTGTCGCCTTTCTTCGGCTTCGTGCCCTGGCTGTTCCTGTTTCTGGTGCCGGCCATCACCATGCGCCTGTGGGCGGAGGAACGGCGCCTCGGCACCATCGAGCTGCTGCTGACCCTGCCGCTGGCGCAGTGGCAGGCGGTGCTGGGCAAGTTCCTGGCGGCCTGGGCCTTCTGCGCCATCGCGCTGCTGCTGACCTTTCCCCTGGTCGTCACGGTCAACTACCTGGGCAGTCCGGACAACGGCGTGATCGCCGCCGGTTATGCCGGCTGCCTGCTGGTGGCCGGCGCATTCCTGGCGGTGGGCGCGGCCATCTCGGCGCTGACCAAGAACCAGGTGATCGCCTTCGTGCTGACGGTCGCGGTGTGCTTCCTGTTCACCGCGGCGGGCAGCCCGGTCGTGACCGCCTTTCTGTCCACCCGCCTGCCGGTGATGGTGGAGGTGGCGCGCGGGCTTTCCATCAACGAGCGGCTGGGCGGCTTTTCACGCGGCATCGTATCGCTGCCCGACCTGGTGTTCTTTGCCAGCTTCATTGGCTTCTGGCTGTTCGCCAACACCGTGATCGTCGACCACCGCAAGGCGGACTGAGCATGAGCGACACACTGCCCCCCGCCCGGCCCGGGTCCCGCCGCGTCCTGTTCTCCGCCGGAGGCCTGCTGGCCGCCGCCGTCCTGGCGGTGTCCGTCAACATCCTGGCGGACCGGCTGCTGCCCCGCGCGCGGCTCGACCTCACGCAGCAGCGTCTCTACACCCTGTCGGATGGCACCCGGCAGGTGCTGGCCGGGTTGAAGGACCCGGTGACGCTGCGCCTGTTCTACACCCGCAGCCTGGGCAGCCAGGTGCCGGTCTACGGCGCCTACGCCGACCGCGTGCGCGAAATGCTGCAGGAATACGCCGCCGTGTCCGGGGGCAAGCTGAAGCTGGAATACCTGGACCCGGAACCCTTCTCCGAGACCGAGGACCGGGCGCTGGCCTATGGCATCCAGGGCGTGCCGCTGGATCAGTCGGGCGAGCAGGTCTACTTCGGCCTGGCCGGCACCAACCTGCTGGATGACGAGCGCGTGCTGCCATTCTTCCAGCCGGAGCGCGAGCGCTTCCTGGAATACGACCTGACCCGGTTGGTGTACGAGCTGTCCAGCCCCAAGCGACCGGTGATGGGCACCCTGTCCGCCCTGCCGCTGAACGGCGACCCGCGCGCCATGATGATGCGCCTGCCCGGCGGCGGGCAGCCCTACGCCATCAGCAACCAGTTGCGGCAGTCCTTCACGGTCAAGGACGTCGCCCCGGATGCCCAGGTGATCGACCCGGACATCCAGGTGCTGCTGGTGGCGCAGCCGCAGGGGCTGTCGGACGCGACGCTCTATGCCGTCGACCAGTTCGTCATGCGCGGCGGCAAGCTCTTCGTGATGACCGACCCGCACAGCGAGGGGCAGGCCAGCCGCCCCGGCCCCACCGGGCAGCCGCCGGCCGATACCTCCTCCAACCTCAACCGCCTGCTCAATGCCTGGGGCATCGAGACGCCGACGAACAAGGTGGTGCTGGACCTGCGCGGCGCCTGGCGCGTGCGTGCCGCACCGACCGACCGCGTGCAGGCGGTGGACTACCTCGCCTGGTTCAACGCCACGGGCGATTCGCTGAACCGTGGCGATGTCGCGACCGCCGACCTGCAGCAGGTCACCTTCGCCTCGGCCGGCGAGGTGTTGAAGCGCCAGGGGGCGGCGATCGAGCTGACCCCGCTGCTGTCCAGCAGCGACCAGTCCATGCTCATCGATGCCGCCAGCGTGCGGCAGAACCCCAACCCCTCGCAGATCCTGGCCGGATTCAAGGCTGACGGTCAGCGGCACGTGCTGATGGCCCGCGCCCGCGGCGTGCTGAACAGCGCCTTCCCGGACGGCCCGCCGCCGGTGGCCGAGGGCCAGCCACCCCGCCCCGCCGACTTCCCGCCCCACCGCGCCCGCAGCGATGGCCCGGCCAATCTGGTCGTGGCCAACGATACGGACGTGCTGGAAGACCGCTTCTGGGTTCGCGTCCAGGATTTCTTTGGCCAGCAGGTGGCCACGCCCATCAGCGACAACGGCGCCCTGGTTGCCAACCTCGCGGATACCCTGGCGGGCGGCGACTCCCTGATCGGCCTGCGGTCGCGTGGTGAATCCCTGCGGCCCTTCGGCATGGTGGAGGACATCCGGCGCAATGCCGAGGCCCGCTATCGCCAAACGGAGCAGAACCTGACCCGCCGCCTGGAAGCCACCGAGCGGCGGCTGCGCGAACTGCGGCAGGGCAGCGCGCCGGCCGGCGAGCGCAACACGGCGCAGAACACCGTCATCACCCCGGAGCAGCGGGCCGAGATCGACCGCGCGCGGGCGGAGATCGTCGCCACCCGCGGCCAGCTGCGCGGCGTGCAGCTGGAACTCCGGCAGGATATCGAGCGCCTGGAAACCACGCTGCGGGTGGTGAACATCGCGCTGGTTCCGGCATTGCTGACGCTGTTCGCCATGGCCCTGGCGGTTTTGCGGCTGCGCCGCCGCAGCGTGGCGCGGGCGTGAAGGGAGCCACAGAATGAATCGACGTTCCCTGATCGTCCTTGGCGGCGTCGCCGTCGCCGCCGCCGCGGGGGCCGTGCTGCTGGGGCCTGGCACGCCTGCCGCGCCCGATGCCGGCGACGCGCCGCTGATGTTCCAGAATCTCGCGGCCCGGCTGGCGGGTGCTGCCCGCATCGAACTGCGACAGGGCGCGCAGTCGGTCGCGCTGGTGAAGCGGGACAGGGAAACCTGGGTGCTGCCGGACCGACAGGACTACCCCGCGCATGGGGAGAAGGTGCGCGAGCTGCTGGTCGGCCTGACGGAACTGCGCCTGTCCGAACGCCGCACCAGCGATGCCGCGCAGCTGGACCGGCTGGGCCTGGAGGACCCCAACGCCCCCGGCAGCACCGCCACGCTGCTGCGGGTGATGGACCAGGCCGGGGTGCCGATCGCCGAGCTCGTGGTCGGGCGCCGCCGGATGCGGACGCAGGGCAATGCCCCGGAAACCGTGTACGTCCGCCGCCCGGCCGAGAATCAGGCATGGCTGGCCGAAGGCCGGCTTCCGCTGGATGCGGACCCGCAGCTCTGGATCGACCGGGACCTCGCGAACATCGCGCGGGAACGTATCCTGAAGGTGGACGCGACCCGGCTCGGCGCGCCTCCACTGGTCCTGACCCGGACGGAAGGACCGGATGGCCGCCTGGCGGTGACCATCCCCGAGGCCCCGCCTGCGATCGAGGAGGCCGCTACCGACGAAATCGCCCGCACCTTCGAATTCCTGACCTTCACCGAAGTTCGCAAGGACGCCGGCCTGTCCGGCCAGCCTGTGGGCGAGACCCGCTTCACGCTGACCGACAATCTTTCCATCACGGTGTCCGGTACCCAGGATGGCCCGACCACCTGGTTGCGCATGGCCGCCGCGGGGGATGACGAAGCTGCCCGGCTGAACGCGCGCTGGCGTGGCTGGGCGTATCAGGTCAGCGCCTACAAGGCGAAGGCGCTGTTGCCGCAGATATCCGACCTGCTGAAGCCGCCCGCTCCGTGAGCAGCCGCGAATATCCCGACCGGCCGTGGATCGGCATTGGCGTGGTGGTCTTCAAGGGAGACGCCGTGCTGTTGGTCCGGCGGGGCAAGCCGCCCCGCATGGGGGAATGGTCGGTCCCCGGCGGCGCCCAGGCACTGGGCGAAACGGTCGAGGCGACGGCGCGGCGGGAACTGCGCGAGGAAGCCGGCATCGAGGCAGGCCCACTGGTGCTGGCCGCCGTGGTCGACGCGCTGGACCGCGAACCGGATGGCCGCGCCCGCTTTCACTACACGATCGTGGACTTCGCGGCAGAATGGCTGTCCGGCGAACCGGTGGCGGGCGACGACGTCACGGACGCCCGCTGGTTCCGGCCGGAAGACCTGCCGGCGCTCGGCTTGTGGGACGAGGCGTTGCGCGTGATCGCGGAAGGGCGGCGGCGGCTGGACGCCGCCGCACCGGTTCAAAGGTAGAGGTTCTCGCCCTTCACGTCGGTGTACATGCTCGCCACGAAGTCGGCGTAGCCATTGAACAGCTTGGTCGGCACCCGCTCGTCGCTGCCCAGCAGCCGCTCGCTGGCCTGGCTCCAGCGCGGATGCGGCACCTGCGGATTTACGTTGGCCCAGAAGCCGTATTCCGATGCCTGCAGCTTCTCCCAGAAGCTCACGGGCCGCTGGTCGGTGAAGGTGATGCGGGTGATCGCCTTGCCGGACTTGAAGCCGTACTTCCACGGAAACAACACGCGGATCGGCCCGCCGTTCTGCGCCGGCACCGGCTTGCCGTACAGGCCCACCGCCATGAAGCAGAGCTCGTTGCCCGCCTCAGCGATGGTGCACCCCTCCTTGTAGGGCCACGGATACCAGCTCTGCCGCAGCCCGGGCATGGTGGACCGGTCGGCCGCCGTCTCGAACACCACGTATTTCGCGCTGGACAACGGCGACGCCAGCTTCACCAGCGCCGACATCGGGAAGCCGGTCCAGGGCACCGTCATCGCCCAGGCCTCGACGCAGCGGTGCCGCAACACCCGCTCCTCCAGGCTCACCTTCTTCAGCAGGTCATCCAGGCCCAGTTCCTGCGGGCTTTCCACCATGCCGTCCAGCTTCACGGTCCAGGGCTGCTGCGGCAGCCGCTGCGCCATGGACGACACGCTCTTGCTGGTGCCGAACTCATAGTAGTTGTTGTAGGTCGTCGCGTCCTTCTCGGGCGTCAGGGCCCGCCCGGCATCGAAGCGCGGATTGCGCATCGCCGCCATGCCGGCCGCATTCTGCGCCAGGGCCGGGCGTGCCAGGGCGCCGGCAGCCAGGATGGAGCCCAGCCCCAGGGCCGCCTTGCGGCGGCCGATGACCAGATGCTCAGGGGTGGCGGCGGAGTCCGGCAGCTCCCAGCCACGGCGGATATGAATCGGCATCACCCTATCTCCTTGCGCAGGACTCTCCGCATGTAATACCGGCGGCGCCTTCCACCAGATGCAGCCGCTCAGCGGCGTGCCGGCAAGAGCGCGAGCGGCGGGTCGCCGGGGGCGACGCGCACCGCATACAGCCGGTAGCGTTCCGCCTCGATGCCCTTGCGCTGGCGCACCGCGCCGCCGTCCGGGGTGGCACCGGGCCAAAGCGGCGGGCCGTCGCCGCGCCGTTCGCTGCGCACCAGCAGGCCGGCCTGGCCCTGGGGGGGGGGCGGCAGGTCGAACAGGTCCCACCGGTCGCCCAGGGCCACGACAGGGGTGCCAGGCGGCAGGTGCAGCGCCAGCTCGGCCGCCAGCCCGTATTCCTCGGTCGCCACAAAGATGGCGCCCCGCTGCTGGCGCGCGGCCTCGACCTCCGCCGCGAAGGCCGGCCAGCCACCCAGGCGCGCCAGCGTCGGGTCCGAACGGCGCGGCAAGGGCAAGGGCGCGAAGCTCGCCTGCAGCAGCGCCGCGAACATCACGGCCAGTCCGATTCCCATGCCGGCCAGCTTCCACCCGCGCCAGCGCGGCCCCAGGAAAGCCGCCGCCGCCAAGCAGGCCGTGGGGTAGAGGATCGCCGGCCAGTTGCCCTGCACGCGGCTGCCAAGCGCCTGCCACAGGAACAGCGCGGCGGCGGGGACAGTCAACGTCACCAGCAGCCCGGCGGCGGGCAGACGGTCGCGCCACCACGCACGGCAGGCCATCGCCGTGCCGGCCACGCAGAGCACGAACACCACCGGCGTCGCCAGCGCGATCTGACCCCCCAGCAATTCCCCCAGGTAGCGGAGCGAGGAGCCGGTTCCGACCGTGCCCGCCCTGCCACCCTGCTTGGCGAAGCTGACCCATTCATGCTGGCTGTTCCACCACACCACCGGCAGGAACAGCGCGATCGCGAGCACGCCCCCGGCCCAAAGCTGCCACCGCAGCAGCCAGGGCCGCACCCGCGGCTCCGCCAGCAACCACAGCACCACCCCGCCGCCCAGCAGCAACGCCGTGTACTTGGACAGCAGCGCCAGTCCGGCAAACACACCGAAGGCCAGCCACCAGCGGCCATCCTGGGTGCGGTGCAGCCGCGCGGCGGCCCACAGCGCAGCGCACCAGAACACCAGCAAGGGCGTGTCCGGCGTGATCAGCACCGACCCGGCGGCGAACAGCAAGGTGGCGTTCAGCAACGCCGCCCCCCATTCCCCGACCCTTCGGCCGGGAAACAGGTCCTCCCCCGCGCGGGCGAGCAGCACCGAGCCGATGGCGACGCCGACCGGCGCCAGCAGCCGCAAGCCAAGCGCATTGTCACCCAGCAGCGCGGTGCCGGTGGCGGTCCACAGCGCCACCATCGGGGGGTGGTCGTAGTAGCTGGGCGCCAGCGCCCTGCCCCACACCCAGTAGTAGGCCTCGTCGGGTGATACCGGCAGCAGGGCGGCGCCGAGCAGCCGCAGGGCGGTCAGTGCCAGCAATGCCAGCAGCCAGGGGTTTCTCACCGCCGGCGCCACACCAGGGTGGCGGAAACCGCATAGTTCCAAACGCCCGTCAGCAGCGCCCCGGCCGCCCCGGCCCAGCGCCAGGCGGCCATGCCGTCGCGCAGCAGCAGGTTGGCAACACCGACGTTGGCAACGGCCCCCAGGCCACACACCACGTAGAAGAGCACCAGGCCGCGCCACAAGGCCGGGCCGCGCAGCTTCACGTCCCGGTAGGTGATGCGGTTGTTGAGCCAGAAGTTCGCGGTCATCGCCACGAAAGTGGCGGTCCATTGCGCGGCGACGAACGGCATGAACCGGATGGCGATGCCCAGCGTCGCCAGATGCACGAGCAGGCCTATCCCGCCCACCAACGCAAAGGACAGGAAGCGCAGGGGCAGGATGCCGCCAACGCTCTTGTCCAGCAGCAGGGCGAGGAACTCCAGCAGCACCGTGGTGTCCAGCTTGGACTCGCCGGCATTGCGGGGGCGGAAGACATAAGGGATTTCGGCGACCCGCAGCTTTCGCCCGGCGGACAGCAGGATATCCAGCAGGATCTTGAAGCCGCGCCCGGTCAGCCGCGGTGCCAGTTCCTCGAACACCGGGCGGGGCAGCATGAAGTAGCCGCTCATCGGGTCTTCCACCCGCACGGGCAGCCGCGTCCGGGCCAATGCCGTGCCGCCTTCGCTGATCCGCTGGCGCAGCGGCGAGAAGCCTTCCGCCGCTTCCCCACCATCCACGTGGCGGCTGCCGATGGAAACGTCCGCCTCGCCAGCCTGCAACGCACGAAGCATCTGCGGCAGGATGGTCTCATCGTGCTGCAGGTCGCCGTCGATCACCGCCACGTATGGGGCGGAGGACGCCATGATGCCCTCGATGCAGGCCGAGGCAAGTCCGCGCCGGCCGATGCGACGGATGCAACGGATGCGTGCGTCCCGCGCCGCGATGGCCCGCGCGATGCCGGCGGTGCCGTCGGGGCTGTCGTCGTCGACGAAGATCGCTTCCCAGTCCGTGCCGGCCAGCGCCACGTCGAGCCGCGCCACCATCGGGGCGACGTTCTCGGCTTCGTTGTAGCAGGGAATGACGACGGTCAGGACGGGAGGCATGTCGCGGCGTGCTTAGCCGTCCTGGCCCGGCGCCGCCAGTCGCCGCAGGGCTCGGCTCAGCCGTTGAACAGCACGACCCGGATCATCGCCACCACGCTGCCGACGGTGGCAACTGCGACGAGCACGAGGCTGACGACCAGCATCAGGCGCTGCCAGGCGGGGCGTGTCACGGGCCATAGCCCTGGACGATAGGCCGAAAGGTGCTGTCCATGATCGTCTCCTGCCTGTGCGGGCATCAGGATAGCCGGCCGCGCCGCGGAGCCTCAGTGGACAGATTGTCGCAGAAGCCGGGAAATGTGCCCGCAGGGACTCGAACCCTGGACCCCATGATTAAAAGTCACGTGCTCTACCGGCTGAGCTACGGGCACATGGTCGGAGACCGGGCGCGGCACAAACCCCGCCCCCGGCCTCCTGTCAAGGGTCAGCCGGCGTCAGACGCGAGCTGCGCCTTGATCAGCTTGTCGGCCGGCGCGGGCACCGTGCCGCTGCCACCCTGGCCGCGCTTGATCTTGTCCACCACGTCCATGCCGGAGGTGACGCGGCCCCAGATAGTGTACTGGCCGTCCAGGCTCGGCGCCGGGGCGAACATGATGAAGAACTGGCTGTTGGCCGTGTTCGGGCTCTGCGTGCGCGCCATGCCGCAGGTGCCGCGGATGTAGCGGGCCTTGGCCGGCGGGCTGAACTCGGCCACCAGGTCGGGCAGCTGGCTGCCGCCGGTGCCGGTGCCGGTCGGGTCGCCACCCTGGGCCATGAAGCCCTCGATCACGCGGTGGAAGGGCGTGCCGTCGTAGAAGCCCTGGCGCACCAGGGTCTTGATGCGCTCCACATGCTTCGGCGCCAGGTCGGGCAGCAGCTGGATGGTGACGCGACCGTCCTTCAGGTCGAAGTAGAGGGTGTTTTCCTTGTCGGCCGGAGCCTGGGCGGCAGCGTCGTTGGTGTCGGACATGATAATCCCCGTGGCGGCGATGGTGCTGGCGAGAAGGGTGCGTCGCTGCATGCGCTTATTGATCCCCTGGGTGTTGCCGCACGCGGTCCAGCGTGCGCTGCAACGTGAGACGCGGCACGAAGGTGGAGATATCCCCCCCCAGCCGCGCGATCTCCTTGACGAAACGCGAGGAGATGAAGTGGTTGCCTTCGCTGGCCATCAGGAAGAGCAATTCGACCTCCGGGTCCAGGCGGCGGTTCATGCCGGCCATCTGGAACTCGTAGTCGAAATCCGTCACCGCGCGCAGGCCGCGCACGATCACCTCGGCATCCACCTCGCGCGCGAAGGACACCAGCAGGCTTTCGAACGGCACGACCTCGATGATCGTTCCGGTCTGGGCGGCGATGGCCTCCGCCTCCGCCTGCACCAGCTCCACCCGCTCTTCCAGCGGAAACAGCGGGCTCTTGCCGATGTTCTTGGCCACGCCAATGACCAGGCGGTCCAGGATGCGCGCGGCGCGGTGGATGATGTCCAGGTGGCCATTGGTCACCGGGTCGAAGGTGCCGGGGTAGACGCCGGATCGCAACCGGCGGGTGGCCTCAGGCATCGGCGGCATCCGCCTCGTCCACGCCCTGCTCCTCCACGACGGTGAAGCAGGAAGTGACCTTCTCGCCTTCGTTCAGACGCAGCAGGGTCACGCCCATGGAGCTGCGGCCGGTGATGCGCACCTGGTCCACCGGCATGCGGATCAGCCGCCCATTGTCTGTCACCAGCATCACGTCGTCGCCTTCGCGCACGGGGAAGGTGGTGACCACCTCGCGCCCCGTACGGCCGGACAACGTGATATTGGCGATGCCCTGCCCGCCCCGGCCGGACACCCGGTACTCAAAGGCGGAGCTCCGCTTGCCGAAACCGCCATCCGTGACGGTCAGCAGGATCTCCTCGGCCTCCTCCATCTCCGCCGCCTTCTCGGGCGGCAGGGCGATGTCGGCGGTGGCTTCCGTGTCGTCCTCGGCCTCGACCTCGGCGCCGTCCTCGCCACTGCGGCGCTTCTGGGCGGCGAGCTTGAGGTAGGCCGCACGCTCCTCCGGCGAAGCCTCGATGTGCCGCAGCACGGACAGGGCAATCACCTCGTCGCCCTTCTTTTCCGCCAGGCGGATGCCGCGCACGCCGGTCGAATCACGCCCGGCGAAGACCCGCAGCGTTTCCACATCGGCGGTGAAGCGGATGGCGCGGCCCTGGCGCGTGGCCAGCATCACGTCGTCGCCTTCCCGGCAGGTGGACACGCCGATCAGGCTGTCGCCCTCGTCCAGCTTCATGGCGATCAGGCCGGAGGAGCGGACGTTCTTGAAGTCAGACAGCCGGTTGCGCCGCACGTTGCCCTGCGCTGTCGCGAAAACGAGGTGCAGGTTCTCCCACATCGCCTCGTCCTGCGGCAGCGGCAGCACGGCGGTGACGCCTTCCTTGTCCTGCAGCTGCAGCAGCTGGCGCAGCGACCGCCCGCGCGCGGTGGGTCCGGCCTCCGGCAGCTTCCACACCTTCTCGCGGAAGGCGATGCCGCGGCTGGTGAAGAACAGCACCCACTGGTGGGTATGGGCGTTGAAGCTCCGCACCACCACGTCGTCCTGCCGCGTGCCGGCCGCGCTGCGCCCGCGCCCGCCGCGGTTCTGCGCGCGGAACACGTCCAGCGGCGTGCGCTTGACGTAACCGTCCCGCGTCAGGGTCACGACCATCAGGCCCGGCTCGATCAGGCTCTCGTCGTCCTGGTCGGCGATGCCGTCCACGATCTCCGACAGGCGCGACGAGGCGATCTGCGCCCGCACCGCCAGCAGCTCCGCCCCCATCAGCTCCATGCGGCGCGGGTGGGAGGACAGGATCTCCAGCAGCTCCTGAATGCGGCCCGCGACCTCGTCCAGCTCGGCGGTGATCTTTTCCTGCTCCAGCCCGGTCAGGCGTTGCAGGCGCAGCTCCAGGATGCCGCGCGCCTGGGCCTCGGTCAGCTTCACCGTGTCGTTGACCACGATGTTGCCGGCATCGTCCACCAGGGCCAGCAGCGGTGCCACATGGGCGGCCGGCCAGTCCCGCGCCATCAGCGCGGCGCGGGCGATGGCGGCATCCGCGCTTTCGCGGATCAGCCGGATCACCTCGTCGATGTTGGCCACCGCGATGGACAGGCCGATCAGCAGGTGGCCACGGTCCCGCGCCTTGCCCAGCCGGAAGCGCGAGCGGCGGAGGATCACCTCCTCGCGGAACCGGATAAAGGCCTTCAGGGCATAGATCAGCCCCATCTGGACGGGCCTGCCCTCGTCCAGCGCCAGCATGTTGACGGCGACGGAGGTCTGCAGCTGCGTGTAACGGTACAGGTGGTTCAGCACCACCTCGGCCGTCGCGTCCTTCTTCAGCTCGATGACGATGCGCAGGCCGGAGCGGTCACTCTCGTCGCGCAGGTCGCTGATGCCCTCCAGCTGCTTGGTGCGCACCAAGTCGGCGATGCGTTCGATCAGCGTGGACTTGTTGACCTGATACGGGATCTCGGAGATCGCGATGCAGCTGCGGCCGCCGCGCATCTCCTCCACCTCCGACCGCGCGCGCAGCACAATGGAGCCGCGCCCGGTTTCAAAGGCGGAACGGATGCCGCTGCGGCCGATGATCAGCGCGCCGGTGGGGAAGTCCGGTCCCGGGATGATCTTCATCAGATCGTCCAGCGAGGTATCCGGCTCGGCGATCAGCGCCAGCGTGGCGTCGATCACCTCCGTCGGGTTGTGCGGCGGGATGTTGGTCGCCATGCCGACGGCGATGCCGTTGGCGCCGTTCACCAGCAGGTTGGGAAAGGCGGCCGGCAGCACGCGCGGCTCGTCCGCGCTTTCGTCGTAGTTGGGCTGGAAGTCGATGGTGTCTTCGTCGATGCCTTCCAGCAGCGCCGTGGCGGCCTTGGCGAGCCGCGCCTCGGTGTAGCGCATGGCCGCCGCCGGATCGCCGTCCATGGAGCCGAAGTTGCCCTGGCCGTCGATCAGCGGCACGCGCAGCGAGAAGGTCTGCGCCATGCGGACCATGGCGTCGTAGATCGCGCTGTCGCCGTGCGGGTGGTACTTACCCATCACGTCGCCGACCACGCGGGCGGACTTCTTGTAGGGCTTGTCGCTGGTGAAGCCGTTCTCGTTCATGGAGAACAGGATGCGGCGGTGCACCGGCTTCAGCCCGTCCCGCGCATCGGGCAGCGCGCGGGACACGATCACGCTCATCGCGTAGGCGAGGTAGGAGCTGCGCATCTCCTCCTCGATCGCGATCGGCATCATGCCGTCGGGCGAGGGATCACTGTCTTCCGGCAGAACCGGGCCACTATCGCTCACGCGGTCTTCCTATGCAGCATGGCGGCGCCCGGGAGCGGCTGCCCCAGGACCCCACCGGAATCGGCCTACCTTATACTCTGGCAGGCGCCCCGCGACAAATCAGCCCTGCACGGGCGCCACGGGCGAATGGCGCTTCAGCACCGCGATGCACAGCGCCGTCACCACCGTGCCGGCCACGATGGCAACCAGATAGCCCAGCGGGTTGCCCACCGCGCCCGGGATGCCCACCACGAAGATGCCGCCATGCGGTGCCCGCAGCGTGCAGCCCAGCAGCATGGACAGCCCCCCCGCCACGGCGGAACCCGCGATCAGCGACGGGATCACCCGCACCGGGTCCTTGGCCGCGAAGGGGATCGCGCCCTCGCTGATGAAGGCGAGGCCCAGCACGGCGGCAGCCTTGCCGGCGTCGCGCTCCTCCTGGTTGAAGCGCTGGCGGGCGATCAGCGTGGCCAGGGCGATGCCCAGCGGCGGCGTCATGCCCGCCGCCATGATGGCCGCCATGGGGGCAAAGGTTTCCGACCCCAACAGACCCACGCCAAAGGCATAGGCCGCCTTGTTGACCGGCCCGCCCATGTCCACCGCCATCATGCCGCCGAGCAGCAGCCCGAGCAGCACGGCGTTGGAGGTGCCCATGCTTTGCAAAAACTGCGTCAGCCAGGCCAAGGCGGCGGCGATGGGCGTGCCCAGCACGTAGATCATCAGCAACCCGGTCACCAGCGAGGCCAGCAGCGGGATCACCAGCACCGGCTTCAGCCCTTCCAGGCTGTCCGGGAACGGCAGCCGGTCGCGCAGAAAGCGCGCGACGTATCCGGCCAGAAAGCCCGCCACGATGCCACCCAGAAAGCCCGCGCCCACGCCGTTGGCCAGCGCGCCGCCCACGAAGCCCGGCGCCAGCCCCGGCCGGTCCGCGATGGAGAAGGCGATAAAGGCGGCCAGCACCGGCACCATCAGCGCCAGCGCCGACTTGCCGCCGATCTGCATCAGCGCGGCGGCCAGCGAGCCCGGCTCGTTGGCGGCGTTGATGCCAAAGGCAAAGGACAGCGCGATGCACAGCCCGCCCGCCGTCACCAGCGGGATCATGTAGGACACGCCGGTCATCAGGTGCTTGTACACGCCCGGCGCCTGGGTGGCCTTGCCGGGGGCCGGCGTGCCCGTCGCGGCCGCGGCGGCCATCGGCTCGGCGGCCAGGGCGCGGTTGATCAGGCCCGGCGCGTCTTTGAGCGCGTCGCCAGTGCCAGCCGTGACGATGCGCTTGCCGGCAAAGCGCGCGGTGTCCACGCCCGTGTCGGCCGCGATCACCACGGCATCGGCCTCGGCGATCTCCTCGGCCGTCAGGGTGTTCTTGGCGCCGACCGAGCCCTGGGTTTCCACCCGGATCGCATGGCCGAGCTTGGCCGCGCCTTTTTCCAGCGCCGCCGCCGCCATGAAGGTATGGGCGATGCCGGTGGGGCAGGCCGTGATGCCAACCAGCTTCCTGGCAGCGGCGACCGGCGCCGGGGCGGCGACGGCAGGGGCCGCTGCCGGCGCCGCGGCGGCCGGCGCATCGACCTCGGGCAGCGACAGGGCCCGGCGCAGCGCCGGGCCCGGCTTGCGAATGGCCTCGATCACCGACACCCGCGTGACGGGGGCGCCGGCGGGGCCGGGCGCCTCCGCGTCGCCCACCAGGAGCACGGCATCGGCCGGGCCGGCGGGGGGCATCCCCTCGCCCGTGTCGAGGACCAGGGAAAAGCCTTCCCGCCGCGCGGCGTCGCGCAAGGCCTCCGCAGCCATGGCGGCATGCGGCGCGCTGTGCGGGTGGCGGATGACGCCGAGGACCCGCTGGGCCCCGGCCGGAATGTCAGACAGCATCGGCGTGATCCGTCGCGGAAGTCATGAAGTTGAAAGGGGTCACAGGCGTTCGATCCGGCTTTGGGCGGACAAGCGCTCGATTTCCGCCAGCAAAGGCACGCCGCCGCCCGGTGCGCCGACGTCGCGGGACACGGCCGCGGCGGCGCAGCCGGTGGCCAGGCGCGCCGTCGCCTCCGCGTCCAGGCCACGCGCGATGGCAGCGGCGAGGCCCGCGACCATGGCGTCGCCCGCGCCCACGGTGGTGGTCAGGGCCACCTTCGGCGGCGTGGCCCAGAGCGTGGCACCGGGCAGCACGAACAACGCCCCCTCCCCGCCATCGGACACGACAACGCGTGCGATACCCCGGTCCCGCAATTCCTGGCCCGCGGCCACCAGCGCATCGCGGTCCGGCAGCGGGCGGCCCAGCAGTGCCGCCAGCTCGGCACGGTTCGGCTTGACCAGCGCCGGCCCGGCGGCCAGGGCGGCATCGAAGGCGGGGCCGCTGCTGTCCAGCAGCACCTGCGTGCCTGCGGCCGCCAGCATGGCCATCAGCTCGGCCCAGGCACCCGGCGGCAGCCCGGGCGGCAGGCTGCCCGCCAGCACCGCGATCTTCGGTGCATGCTGCGCGAGGCGGTCGCCCAAGGCTTCCAGCGAGGCGGCGGAAGCCTCGGGGCCGGAGGGGTTGATGTCGGTCACCTGGCCGGCGCCGGTTTCCACCAGCTTGACGTTGATGCGGCAGCGCCCGGGAATGGATACGAAATCCGGAGTGATGCCGAAGGGGCGCAGAAACGCCCCGAAAGCCGCGAGGTCGCCCTCGCCCAGCAATCCCGACGCCAGCGATGCCTCCCCCAGCACCGCCAGCATGACGGACACGTTCACACCCTTGCCGGCGGGTCGCAGCTCCGCCGGACCGGCGCGATTGACCTCGCCCACGCGCAGCGATGGCAGCCGGACGGTGAGGTCCAGCGCCGGGCTCAGCGTGACGGTGGCGATGCGCGGATGGGCTTCAGGCGACATCGGCCAGCTCCAGCAGTCCTGGCAGGGCGCGCACCTCGGCGGCCGTGCCGCAGTTCAACGCCAGCGCCGCCACCTTCCGGGCCTTGGCGCGGCTCAGGGCGCGGATCTGGGCCTTGAGGGCCGCGACGTTGGGGATGGACACGGACAGCTCGTCCACGCCCAGGCCCAGCAGGATGGGTGCCGCCATGGCATCGGCCGCCATGTTACCGCACACGCCGACCCAGCGGCCGCGAGCATGCGCGGCCCGCACGGTCATGTCGATCAGCCGCAGCACGCCCGGGTCCAGCGCGTCGGACCGCGCGCCCATGGTAGGGTGCAGCCGGTCCACGGCCAGGGTGTACTGCGTCAGGTCATTGGTGCCGATGGAAAAGAAATCGGCCTCCTCGGCCAGCTGGTCGGCCATCACGGCGGCGGACGGCACCTCCACCATGATGCCGACCTCGATGGCCGGGGCCTCCAGCGCCGCCCGCTCCCGCTCGATGATGTCGCGGGCGGCACGCAAATCGGCCAGCCCGTCCACCATGGGCAGCATCAGCTTGATGTCGCCATGCCGGGCGGCCCGCAGGGCGGCGCGGACCTGCGTGCGGAACAACGCCGGCTCGGCCAGCGACAGCCGCAGCCCGCGAAGGCCCAGAAAGGGGTTGGCCTCCACCGGGTGCTGCACAAAGCGCAACGGCTTGTCGCCGCCGGCATCCAGGGTGCGCAACACCACCGGCAGGCCGCCAAACCCCTCGGCAAGGCGGCGGTACAGGTCGAACTGCTCATCCTCGGAAGGCGGATCGGCGCGGTCGTGGAACAGGAATTCGCTGCGCACCAGCCCGGTGCCCTCGGCGCCCGCGGCCACGGCGGCCAGCGCTTCCTCCGGCTGGCGGACATTGGCGGCCACTTCCACCCGGTGCCCGTCCCGCGTCACGGCGGGGCGGAAGGCGGCTTCGCGCGCGGCCTCAGCGCGGTCCTTGCCGCGGGCCATGGCGGCCTCGGCGGCAGCCAGCGCCATGTCGTCGGGGTGCGGGTGCAGGTGGCCACGGTCGCCATCCAGCACGGCTGGCGTTCCATCGGGCAGTTCCAGCACGCCGGAGCCGGCCGCCACCACGGCCGGAATCCCCATGGCGCGGGCCAGGATGGCAGTATGCGCCGTCGGTCCCCCGGCCGAGGTCACCATGCCCACCACCTTGGCGGGGTCCAGATTCGCCGTTTCCGACGGCGTCAGGTCCTCGGCCACGACGATGGCGCGGTCAGGCAGCGCGGCGGCCTCGGCCCCCGGACCCACAAGCTGGCGCAGCACCCGCCGCGCCACGTCCTTGAGGTCGATCGCCCGGGCGGCCAGCAGCGCATCGCCCACGCCGGCCAGGGCGGCGGCGCGGCGCTCGGCGGCGCCTTGCCAGGCGGCGGGGGCGGAAGCCCCGCGCGCGATGGCCGCCTCCGCTTCCGTCACCAGCTCCGGGTCATCAAGGAATTCGGCGTGGGCGGCGAAGATCTCGGCGTGCTTGGCGCCGATGCGCGCCGTCATCTCGGCCGCGACGTCCCGCAGCTCGGCACGCGTCGCATCCAGGGCGGCGCGCAGGGCGCCGCGCTCGGCCGCCGGGTCGGCAGCGGTTTCCGCGAAGCCGGCGGTTTCCGAGCGAAAGCGGAACAGCACGCCCACCGCCACGCCTGGACTGGCCGGCAAGCCCGCCACGGTGCCCGGCATCATCGGCAGGTCGGCGCGGGCCGGCGGCGGCGGCGCCTCCGCCGGCGCGTCGGGGTCGGCATCGTTGTCGCCAAGCTGGTCGGTGAAGGCGGCCTGCATCGCCTCCAGCGCGGCGGCGGCGTCCGGCCCGCTGGCGGAAAGCGTGAGCCTGGCAGCCGGCCCGGCGCCAAGCTGTAGCAGCGCGATCATGCTGCGCGCATCCGCGACCTTGCCGCCATGCGACAGCGTGATGGCGGATTGAAAGCTCTTGGCCAGCGTCACCACGGCGCGGGCCGGGCGAGCATGCATGCCCGCGGCGGCCGGGGCCTCGACCTCGGCGGACAGGCCGCCGGCGGCGGGCATGGCGGCGGCGGCCGGTGCGCCTTGCGGCAGCGGCGCGTCGGGGTCCAGTGCGCGCAGGATATCCTGCGGGTCACGGGTGGTGGCGAGCTGGCGGGCCAGCGATTCCTCTCCCAGCACCTCGGTCAGGCGGCGCAGCACGGCGATGTGCTCGTCGCCCTGGGCCGCGATGGCCACCACCAGGGTCGCGACGTCGTCGCCGTTCCAGCGCACGCCCGCCGGCACCTGCAGCACCGCGATGCCGGTTTGCCCGATCATCCCGCGGTCGCCACGCTGGCCGTGCGGGATGGCAATGCCATTGCCCAGAAAGGTATCCGCCTCCCCTTCCCGCCGCAGCATGCTGTCAGCATAGGCGGGTTGGATGGAGCCGGTATCCACCAAGAGCTGCGCGGCCTGCCGGATGGCGGCCTCCTTGTCCGTCGGGCTGGCGCCAAGGCGGATGCGGTCGGGGGAAAGGATCACGGCGGCAGAGCTTCCTGTCATTCAAAACGAGGCCCGCCCCGGCATGCCGGGGCGGGCCCTTTATATCAGCAAATCAGGGCGGCGCGGCGGGTCAGAACGGGATGTCGTCATCCAGGTCGCTGCCACCGCCCTTGGGCGCGTCCCAGCCGCTGCTGCGCTGGGGCTGCCGGGCCGGCGCGCGGTCACCGCCCGAGGTCCCGCCACGGCCACCGCCGCCGTAGCCACCACCCGAGCCGCCGCCGCCGCCCTCCTCGCCGCCACCACGGCCATCGAGCAGGGTCAGCTCACCACCGAAGTTGCGCAGCGTCACCTCGGTGGAATAGCGGTCCTGGCCGGCCTGGTCCTGCCACTTGCGGGTTTCCAGCTTGCCCTCGATGTAGACCTTGCTGCCCTTGCGAAGATACTTCTCGGCGATCTCGCCCAGCTTCTCGTTGAAGATGGCGACCGAGTGCCATTCGGTCTTTTCCTGGCGGTTGCCTTCGCGGTCCTTGTAGGTGTCCGTGGTGGCCAGGCGGAGGTTGACCACCTTGCCGCCGTTCTGAAAATTCCGGGACTCCGGATCCTTCCCCAGGTTGCCGATCAGGATAACCTTGTTCACGCTGCCGGCCATGCTGCCCTGCCCTTCGGTCTTGCCGCCGCCCTGCGGACGGCCTCGATGCCCAGACTGCGGGGCGGTGCTCCCGCAGCAAAATAAATCGGTGCGACATGGCGCACGCGCGGCAAACTAGCGTTCAGCCTGCGGGGCGACCAGCCCTTGCCTGTCCGTTGCGGCACACCACTTCACGCCACTTGCCATCGGTGACATAAGAGAACACAGCGCGAACACAAGCGCGCAGGAGCCCGAACTTGACGAAGCTGAAGCCGATCCCCGCCTCCACCTCCCAAAGCGGGGAGATCCGCGTGCGCGGCGCCCGGCAGCACAACCTGAAGAACGTCGATATCGACATTCCCAAGGGCACGCTGACGGTGATCACCGGCCTGTCCGGCTCCGGAAAGTCGTCCCTAGCCTTTGATACCATCTACGCCGAAGGGCAGCGCCGCTACGTAGAAAGCCTGTCGGCCTATGCCCGGCAGTTCCTGCAGCTGATGCAGAAGCCCGACGTGGACTCCATCGAGGGGCTGTCACCAGCCATTTCGATTGAGCAGAAGACCACCAGCCACAACCCGCGCTCCACGGTCGGCACCGTCACCGAGATCCATGACTACATGCGCCTGCTGTGGGCGCGCGCGGGCATTCCCTATTCGCCGGCCACCGGCCTGCCGATCGAGGCGCAGACGGTCAGCCAGATGGTGGACCGCGTCCTGGCCATGCCGGAAGGCACCCGCCTGTTGCTGCTGGCACCAGCCGTGCGCGGCAAGAAGGGCGAGTTCAAGAAGGAACTGGCCGAATACCAGCGCCGTGGCTTCGAGCGGGTCAAGATCAACGGCACCATCATGCGGATCGAGGAGGCTCCTGCCCTCGACAAGCGCAAGAAGCACGACATCGAGGTGGTGGTGGACCGCGTCGTGGTCGGTGCCGAGGGGCTGGCGCAGCGGCTGGCCGACTCTTTTGAAAGCGCGCTCGGGCTGGCCGATGGCATCGCCTACGCGGACCCGGCGGATGGTGGCGAGCGGACGGTGTTCAGCAGCCGCTACGCCTGCCCCGTGTCCGGCTTCACGCTGGAGGAAATCGAGCCCCGGCTGTTTTCCTTCAATTCCCCCCAGGGCGCCTGCCCGGTGTGCGATGGCCTGGGCACCGAGAACTTCTTTGACCCGCACCTGGCGGTGCCCGACGACGCGCGCAGCCTGGCGGATGGTGCCATCGCCCCCTGGGCGGGCAACGGCGCGGCCTATTACGACCAGACGCTGGAAAGCTTGGCGCGCCATTTCAAGGTGAAGATGAGCACGCCCTGGCGGGACCTGCCTTCCGCCGTGCAGGACGCGCTGATGAACGGCACCGGCAACGAGGTGGTGACGCTCAGCTACAAGGACGGGCTGCGCAAATACGACGTCAAGAAGGCCTTCGAGGGCGTCTTGCCGAACCTCGCCCGCCGGCTGCGCGAGAGTGACAACCCCTGGGTGCGCGAGGACCTGTCCCGGTACCAGGCGGAGCAGCCCTGCCATGTCTGCCGCGGTGCCAGGCTGAAGCCGGAAGCGCTGTCTGTCCGCTGCGCCGACCTGAACATCGCCCAGGCCAGCGACCTGTCGATCCGCAAGGCCCTGCCCTGGTTCGAAGGCGTGGAAAAGCAGCTTTCGCCGCAGCGGGCAGAGATCGCCCGGCGCATCCTGAAGGAGATCATCGACCGGCTGCGCTTTCTGCTCGATGTCGGGCTGGACTACCTGACCCTGGCGCGCGGCTCGGCCACGCTGTCGGGCGGCGAAAGCCAGCGCATCCGGCTGGCATCGCAGATCGGCTCCGGCCTGACCGGCGTGCTGTATGTGCTGGACGAGCCCTCCATCGGCCTGCACCAGCGCGACAACGAGCGGCTGCTCGGCACGCTGCGGCGCCTGCGGGACCTCGGCAACACCGTGCTGGTGGTGGAGCACGACGAGGACGCCATCCGCACCGCCGACCACCTGATCGACATCGGCCCGGCGGCCGGCGCGGGTGGCGGCCGCGTGATCGCCCAGGGCACGCCGGCCGAGGTGGAAAAGAACCCCGACAGCGTGACCGGCGCCTATCTGTCCGGCCGCCGCAGCATCGTGGTGCCGGAGGAACGGCGGGCGTTCGACAAGAAGCGGATGCTGCGGGTGGTGGGCGCTACCGGCAACAACCTGCACGACCTGACGGCTTCCATCCCGCTCGGCACCTTCACCTGCGTGACCGGCGTATCCGGCGGCGGCAAGTCCACCTTCGTGATCGAGACGCTGTACAAGGCGGCCGCCCGGCGCTTGATGGGCGCCGGCACCGTGCCGTCCGCGCATGAGCGGATCGAGGGGCTGGAGCACCTCGACAAGATCATCGACATCGACCAGTCGCCGATCGGCCGCACCCCGCGTTCCAACCCCGCCACCTATACGGGCCTGTTCGCCCCGATCCGCGACTGGTTCGCCGAGCTGCCGGACAGCCGCGCGCGGGGCTACAAGGCCGGCCGCTTCTCATTCAACGTCAAGGGCGGGCGGTGCGAGGCCTGCCAGGGCGATGGCGTGCTGAAGATCGAGATGCACTTCCTGCCCGACGTCTACGTCACCTGCGACACCTGCAAGGGCAAGCGATACAACCGCGAAACGCTGGAAGTGAAGTTCCGCGGCAAGTCCATTTCCGACGTGCTGGAGATGACGGTGGAGGAAGGGCTGGAATTCTTTTCCGCCGTTCCGGCGATCCGCGAGAAGCTGCGGGTGCTGACGGAGGTGGGCCTCGGCTACATCCACCTTGGCCAGCAGGCGACCACGCTTTCGGGCGGCGAGGCGCAGCGCATCAAGCTTTCCAAGGAGTTGTCGCGACGGGCCACGGGCCGCACCCTCTACATCCTTGATGAGCCGACCACCGGCCTGCACTTCGAGGACGTGAAGAAGCTGCTGGAAGTGCTGCACCAGCTGGTGGCGACCGGCAACACCGTGGTGGTGATCGAGCACAACCTGGAGGTTATCAAGACCGCCGACTGGATCCTCGACCTTGGTCCGGAGGGCGGCGATGGCGGAGGGCGGATCGTGGCGGAAGGTACGCCGGAGGAGGTTGCCAAAGTGGCGGGCAGCCACACCGGCCGGTTCCTCGCACCGCTGCTGCCGGTGCGTGACGCGAAGCCGGCTCCGAAGCGGGTGCGCAAGGCGGGCTGAAATTGATGGGGCGCTTCCAGTTCGGAAGCGCCCTTTCCTATCGTATGGTGAAGTTGACCGGCGCGGTCATGGAAATGACCTCGCCAGGATAATCATCTGGCGGGCGTGGGAGGGGAGAAGCCCTCAGCACGAGATCGACGACCTCCTTGTCAAGGTCAGCATTGCCACTGCTCCGTTCGAGACGGGCACCCACCACAGTTCCATCGCGCCTGAAGCTGAAGGTGACGTATGGAGTGCCCTCAATACGTGCCAAGCGCGCCCGGGTGGGGTATCGCTGAGCCCTCACCAAAGCGCCGAAGATACGTTGCGAGTAAGCAGCGGGAGGGGCTGCAGGCACTCGCCGTGGTGTAGCCGCAGGAGCCGAGGCGGCTGGTGCGGCTGTGGTTTGCGCCGGCGGCGCCTCGCTCGGAGGCGCCGCGACGGGCGGCGTGGCGACCGGTGGCGCTTCGCGGCGGGGTGTGGGACGTGGCGGCGGCGGGGACGGCGCGCGGGCCTGCACCGGCGGCGGGGGTGGCGCGGGCGGCGGCGGCGGGATGTCTACAGCTTCCAGCGGCACTGTATCCGGCTCGACGGCCTGCTGCGGTTCCGGTTCCACGGCGCGCAGCGTTTCCGCCGGTGGCGCGGGTGCCACATCCGGCGGCGTGGTGGCCGTGACGGTCTCTGGCGGCGGCGGCTCGGCTACCGGCTCGGTGGTCGCCGTGGTGACGGGCGGGGGTGGCATGGCGGAAGCGCTGGTGGCTTCCGGCGCCACGGCCTGCACCGGCTCCATGACCGGCTCCGATGGCGTTTCCTCGGCCGCGGGCGCGGCCGGCTCGGCCAGCATCTCCAGCGGGATGACGTCCGGCGCGGGCGGGGCCTCGTGCGCCGGCACGCCATACAGCAGGAAGGCCAGCGCCCCGCCGTGCAGCACCGCCGAGGCGGTCCAGCCCAGGATGCGGTAGGCCGACGGCCCGCCGCGCGGTTCGTCGGCCAAGGTGGTCGCGGACACCGTCAGCGCGCCTGGACGGCGGCGGTGCCGGGCTCGACCTCGGCGATCAGTGATACCCGGGTGATGCCGGCCTGGGTCACCCGCCCCATCACGCGCAGCACGTCGCCGTAAGGGGCGGTGCGGTCGCCGCGCACATAAACCGGTGCTTCCGGGTCTGCCTTGTGCAGTTCCACCAGGCGGGCTGCCAGCTCGGCGGCCGGAATCTCGTCCTTGGCAATGAAGACGCGGCCATCGGCCGAAACGGTGAGCACCACCGGTGGCCGCGGCGCGGCGGCGCGGGGGGCCGCGGTCTTGGGGAGTTCCACGGGCACGCCCACCATCATCATGGGCGCCGCGACCATGAAGATGATCAGCAACACGAGCATGACGTCGACCAGCGGCGTCACGTTCATGTCGGCCATCGGCATCGGGCCGTCGTCGTCGTCGTGGCTGCCGCCGAGGCTGGGGCCGGAGAATGCCATGCCGCGTTACTCGGCCGCCGCGTGGGTCCGCGCCTGCGGCGGCGCCCGGCGCGACAAGCCCGCCGCCAGCTCGGCCGCGGCGCTGTTGCCTTCCTGGCGTAGCCGGTTCAGCCGCACGGTCAGGCGGTTATAGGCGATCACGGCCGGAATGGCGGCCACCAGGCCGATGGCCGTGGCGAACAACGCCTCGGCAATGCCAGGGGCGACCACGGCAAGGCTGGTGTCGTTGCTGCGGGCGATGCCGGCAAAGCTGTTCATGATGCCCCAGACCGTGCCGAACAGGCCCACGAAGGGGCCCACCGCGCCGGTGGTGGCCAGGAACGGCAGGCCAGGCTCGGCCCGGCGAAACACCGAGGCCATGGCGCCGCGCATGGCATGCTCGATCCGGTAGCGGAATTCCGCACGGCTTTCATCCGGGTCGCGGCCTTCGCGCCATTCCTTGGTGCCGGCGCGCAGCGCGCGGGCCGCCAGCGTTTCTCCCTGCGGCATGCTGCCGGCGGCCGTTGCGGCGCCCGGCGACGCGGCGGCCTGCAACTGCCGCACCTGCCCGGACAGCCGCGCGAACAGCACCGCCTTCTCGATCACGATCGCCCAACAGATCACCGATGCTAGCGCGAGGGCGATCATCACCCCCTTCACCACCCAGTCGGCCTGCAGGAACAGCCCCAGCATGGAAAGATCCGGGCCGGCGTGCAGCGCGGGCTCCAGGGCGGTGACTGTCTCGGTCGGGTTCATCAGCGATCTCCGGTTACTGGTCGAACGAGACGCCGTCGGCGCGGGACGTCAGCGCCAGGCGCGGCAGGCAGGCCGCCTTGGTCTCGGCCGTCGGCCCGCAGGCCAGCACGTCATTCAGCAGGATCGATCCCAGGCCATCGCAGTTCTGGCCCGCGAGGTCGAAGATGCGTGCCTGGGTTTTGCGGGCCGGCAGCGGACCGATGTCCAGCGCCAGCCGGCGGACGATGATGCCATCCTTGCCGAACAGGATCAGGTCCAGCCGCAAGGGGTCCACCGCGTCGGCGGCCGGGTTGCGGGCCACCATCCACACCCGACAGTTGGCGCCCTGGGCTTCCAGCCGGTTCAGCTCGATGCCGATCGGCGGGGCATCCTGGGCCATGGCGGGCAGTGATGCACCGAGCACAAACAAAGCAGACAGCAGGCGGCGCATCGAAATTCCCGGGGCTGTTGGCGGCGATGCGACGGCTTATGCCGCTACTGCGAATTATGTGCAATGAGAATGACTCGCAATATTATGCGATGTCAGCCCTGAGCGTGCGTCAGTCGCGCAGCGCGGCGAGTGTCGCCAGTCGCGCCATAACCGCCGCATCCGGCCTTTCGCTCAGCGTCTGCAACCGTGCGGGAAAGGCCTCCAGCAGCGGCGACGGGTCGTAGCGCAACGGTGCCCAGTGGCGGTCGATGAAGGCCATGGCGACCTGCCAGTCGGTCGGCAGGTGGCGTTCGGTCCGATACACCAGCACGTCCCTCGCGCCGCTTCCGGCGTAGAAGTCGCGCATGCGATGATCCACCGGCACACCGTCATCATCCACCGCGACGCGGCCGGACGTGCCGGCATGGAAGTCAAAGGCCGCGCAGGGAACGCCATAGGCTTCCGCCACCGCCAGGGCGTGCAGGCTGGTGGTCAGCACGCGGCGGCAGGCGAGAATGTCCTCCACCCGCGCCCTCACCTGCCCGACATCCTGTTCCACCAGCGTGCTGAACACCCGGACGTGGCCGCGCAGGTCCTGCGGCACCGCGTAGCGCTGGAATTCGGCGCTGGCGCCCGCGGCGGGGTCCATCCGGTCCGTTTCGCTGAGGTGCACGATGACGCCGAGGTCCCAACGCTTCTGGACCGCCTCGCCGGGCCAAAGGCGCGGCAGCAGCCAGGCCGGGTCGCCATAGACTTGCGGGACCACGTACCCGGCCCGCCTTAGCAACGCAGCCGAGAACGGGCCGCGCAGGGCATGCGGCACGAAGCGGGTCAGCGGCGGATGGCGAAAGCCGGTCTGGACATGGAAGGCCGATTGTTCCGGGCTGCCGAAGCCGGCGCCCCAGATATCCACCTGGCCGAATCGCTGCTTCTGGCCGATCGTGCCAATGGTGATGAGGCGCCGGTGCCAGGACTTGCTCGATGTGTAACGGACAGGCTGGCCGGTGAATGCCGCCAGCAGGATGGGCGCGAACAGGTCGCCCATGTTGCCGACCCCCATGTGGCCGACCTGGGTACCGCGCATCCAGTTGAGTCGCATGCGGGCTTCCATCTGCGCGGAGCCGGCTGCCAGAACGGGCGCGGTGATCGAAAGGAGGATGGTGCCGACGCCCGGGATTGAACCGGGGACCTACTGATTACGAATCAGTTGCTCTACCGCTGAGCTACGTCGGCTGGCGGCGCGCTATCTAGCTGCCCCCGAGCCGGAGGGCAACCACCTTGCGCGCTTCCCGCCGGGGGAATTGTAACAGCGCCATGTTTCCCGCCCGTGATTCGTGATGGATACGGATCAAGCGCGCTGTCCAGGCCCAGCCATGCGGCGCGGATCACGCCCGCATCGCTGCGAGAGGATTGCATGAAGCGCCCGAACCGCCCTTCCCACCGTCGCTCGCCGGCGCATTGCTGGCCGGCACGGCGGTGCGACGATGCTCGCGCCGCACGCCCAGGCGCTTGCCCGTGCCGTGGCCGCCGGGAATCAGGCAGGCCTCGCCAATCTGGTGGACCAAGTCAGCCCCACCGTGCTGCGCATCAGCACCGTCGAAGCCGACACCGGCATGCCCAAGTCCCTGCGCGACACGCCGCTGGAACGGCTTGCCCCCGGCCGGGACGGTGACAGCAGCGGCAGCCAGCCCCGCCGCATGGGCGAGGGATCGGGCTTCGTCATCGACCCCGCCGGCTACGTGGTCATCAACTTCCATGTCGCCGGGCGCGCGTTGCAGCTGAAGGTGACACTTCCGGACGGCACCGAACTGCCCGCCAGGCTGGTGGGCGCCGACCAGCGCACCGATCTGGCCTTGTTCAAGGTGGAGGCGTCCCACCCCCTGCCCATCGTGGCCTTCAAGAGTTCCGGCACCCCGCCGCACATGGGTGATGTGGTCCTCGCTGTCGGCAATCCCTTCGGACTGGGGGCCAATGTTACCGCCGGTATCGTTTCCGCGCGGGGTCGCGACCTGGGCGCCGGGCCCTATGACGACTTCCTGCAAGCGGACGCCGCCATCCATCCTGGTAATTCCGGCGGCCCGCTGTTCGGCACAGATGGCCGCGTGATCGGCGTCAACACCGCGATCGTCTCGCCTTCCGGTGGCTCGGTGGGGATCGGCTTCGCCATTCCGTCCGACCTTGCTTCCAAGGTGGTGGCGGAGTTGAAGGAGCATGGCAGCGTGCAGCGGGGCTGGATGGGCGTGGAACTGGGGCCGACGACCAGTCCGGCCAAACCGGCGCCCGGGTGATGGCGGTGCAGCGGTAAAGCCCGGCGGCACGGGGACCTAGTCACTGAGGCCGATGGTGGCAGCGTGCCAGACGGACGCACCCTGGCCCGCCGCGTGGCGGAACATGCGCCCGGCCCGGACCTGAAGCTGGCCGTGCAGCGCAACAAGGCGGTGCTGGACATGCAGGTGACGCTCGGCGACATGCCACGCGAAAGCTGAACAAGCAAAAGGCCCCGGCCATATCTGGCCGGGGCCTTTCTTCAAGCCGTCCCGGTGGCTCAGTGAACGAGCAGCGGCACCATCTCATGCTGCAGAATGGCCGCCGCGGCGAGCGAGGTATCGGGCGCGGCACCGATCTGCGTGCCGTCGGCCGAATGGATCGCCACGATATGCGCGCCATCCACCACCACCGGGCGGATATAAGCCATCTGTTCGGCACCGAAGCGGGCCCAATCGGCGGGTGCCAGCTGGCGCAGGGCGTCGGCGGCGTCGAACTCGCGGGTGGGCTGGTCCTTGTTGATCATCTCGGTGACTCCTGTTGCCGCCCCGGAAGGGCGCGGCGTGCGACCGGCCAAAGGCCGCATCGCGGTGAAGCTCTGTCAGGCGTCGCTACCAGGAGCCAACGCCGCAGAACCAAAAGGTTTGCAGAAGGCCGGCCCCCGGTCAGGTGCCGGAAACGTCATCGGCCGCCGTGCTGTGCACGAGGGGCCGCCCGCCCTGCTGGCCCCGCATGCCGATGCGGATGGCCTTGACCCGGACTTCCGGCTGGGGGCGCTTGAGGTCGATGTGCAGCAGGCCGTTGTCCAGCCACGCGCCCTCGACGTCGATGCCTTCCGCCAGCACGAAGGCTCTCTGAAACTGCCGGGCGGCGATGCCACGGTGCAGAAAGATGCGGCCCTCGCCGTCCTCCTTCTGCTTGCCACGGACCACGAGCTGGTTGTCTTCCTGCGTGAGCTGCAGGTCGTCCATGCTGAAGCCTGCCACAGCCAGCGTGATCCGCAGGCGGTTCTCGCCGGTCTGCTCGATGTTGTAGGGCGGATAGCCATCGGAATTCTTCGCAACGCGGTCGAGCATCTGTTCCAGATGGTCGAAGCCGAGAAACAAGGGCGAGCCGAACAGCGAAGAGCGAGACATGGCGGGCAAGGCCTCCTCATGCGAGAGCGAGACGAAGGCGGGGCCCGAAGCACCCCGCCGCAGCAGCAAATCTTGTTCGCGCGACGTGTCATTGCAAGGGGAGGACGGTGTTGCAGCGCGGGGCGCCGGGCGGCTACAGCACCGCTTCCATGCCCGACGAATCCCTGCTGCCCATCCTGCTGGTCCCCGACAAGCGCCTGCGTTCCAAGACGCGCGCCGTGGGCGACGCCGACCTCGACACCGTGCGCGAGCTCGCGCCCCGCATGCTGGCGACCATGTACAAGGCGCCCGGCATCGGGCTGGCCGCGCCGCAGGTCGGCGTGATGCTGCGCATGGCGGTGGTCGACATCCAGAAGGATGACAAGCGCGACCCCCTGGTGCTGATCAACCCCGAGATCGTCGCCGAAAGCAGCGAGCAGGCGACCCGGGAAGAGGGCTGCCTGTCCTTGCCCAACCAGTACGCCGACGTGACGCGCCCCGCGCGCATCAAGCTGCGCTGGCTGGCGCTGGATGGCAGCAGGCAGGAGATGGAGGCCGACGACCTGCTGGCCACCTGCATCCAGCACGAGCTGGACCACCTGGACGGCGTGCTGTTCGTCGACCACATCTCCGCGTTGAAGCGCAACATGCTGCTGCGCAAGCTGGCCAAGGAGCTGAAGGCGCAGGAGCGGGAATGACCCCGCTGCGCCTGGCCTTCATGGGCAGCCCGGAGTTCTCCGTACCCGCGCTGCGGGCGCTGCACGCGGCGGGCCATGAGATCGTCATGGTGTATTGCCAGCCGCCCAGGCCGGCCGGGCGGGGACAGAAGGAAACCCCCTGCCCCGTGCACCGCGCGGCGCTGGAACTGGGCCTGCCGGTCCGCACCCCGGCCCGCGTCCGCAAGGACGCCACGGAGCACGCCGCCTTCGCCGCGCTGGACCTGGATGCCGCGATCGTCGCCGCCTACGGGCTGATCCTGCCTCCGGCGATGCTGGAGGCACCCCGGCGCGGCTGCATCAACATCCATGCCTCGCTGCTGCCGCGCTGGCGCGGTGCCGGCCCGATCCAGGCGGCGATCCTGGCGGGGGACAGCGAAAGCGGCATCACCATCATGCGCATGGATGCGGGCCTGGATACCGGCCCCATGCTGCTGCGCGCCGCCGTACCGCTGACGGATCGGACCACCACGCCCGAGCTGCACGATGCCCTGGCAGCCCTGGGCGGCCCGCTGGCGCTGCGCGCGCTGGAGGAACAGCCGGCGCCGGTGCCGCAGCCGGAGGACGGCGTGACCTATGCCCCCAAGCTCGGCAAGGAAGACGGGCGGCTGGACTGGACGCAGCCTGCCGATGCCCTGGCGCGCCGGGTGCGGGCGCTGAACCCCTGGCCCGGCACCTTTTTCCGGCATGGCGAGGACACGCTGCGCCTTCTGGCCGCCGGCAGCGAGCCCGCCACCGCCGCCGCCGCGCCGGGAACGGTGCTGGACAGCGTGCCGCGCATCGCCTGCGGCGAAAGCGTGCTGAGGTTGGAACGGCTGCAGCGGGCCGGGCGCGGCGCCCTGCCGGCCGGGGAATTCTTGCGCGGCTACATGCTGCCCCCTGGCGCCGTGCTGGGCTGAATGCCGCGCTACGCGCTGCTGGTGGCCTATGACGGCGCCCCCTTTGTCGGCTGGCAACGACAGGTCAACGGCCTGTCCGTGCAGCAGGTGCTGGAAGAGGCGGCCGCTCCCCTGAACGGCGGCGTCACCCCGCAAACGGTGGCGTCCGGCCGCACGGATGCGGGCGTGCATGCCGAAGGCCAGGTGGTGCAGGTGGATCTGTCGCTGGACCTCCCCCCGGAACGGCTGCGCGAGGCGCTGAACACCCGCAGCCGGCCGCACCCGGTGTCCGTGCTGAGCGTCGCCCGTGCACCGGAGGACTGGTCGGCACGGTTTTCCGCCCGTGGGCGAGCCTATCGCTATCGTATCCTCAATCGCCGGCCCCGCCCGGCGCTGGAGATCGGCCGCGTGTGGCATGTGCCGCAACCGCTGGACGCGGCGGCGATGCACGAGGCGGCGCAGCGCCTCCTGGGTCGTCACGACTTCTCGGCCTTTCGCGCCGCGTCCTGCCAAGCCAAGGATGCCCTGCGCACGCTGGACACGCTGGATGTCGTGCGGGACGGGGAGCTGGTGGTGGTCTGGACCGCCGCGCGCAGCTTTCTGCATCATCAGGTCCGCAACCTGGTCGGCACGCTGGCCGAGGTAGGCCTGGGGCGCCGGCCGGTGTCCTGGCCCCGCGCCGTGCTGGATGGCCGCGACCGCACCAAGGCGGGACAAACCGCGCCGCCGGACGGCCTCACCTTTCTTCGCGCCGAGTACCCGGACCCGCTGGACTGGTGCTGAGGGCTTGCCGGCGGCGGCGGGTGGCCGCAGGCTTCCGGCATGGACGAGCAAAGCTTCCAGCGCATCCAGCCCGATGGCGACGAGCATGAACGGCTGACCTGCACCCGATGCGGTTTCATCGCCTATGAAAACCCGAAGATCATCGCCGGCGCCGTGGTCGAGGCCGAGGGCGGCGTGCTGCTGTGCCGCAGGGCCATCGAGCCGCGCTCGGGCTTCTGGACCCTGCCTGCCGGCTACATGGAACTCGGCGAAACGGTGGAGGAAGCGGCCCGACGCGAAGCCTGGGAGGAAGCCCGCGTGCGGATCGCGCTGGATGGCGTGCTGGCCTTGTATTCCATCGCCCGGATCGGCCAGGTGCAGGTGCTGTTCCGTGCCCGCCTGGCCGAGCCCGGCTGGGGTGCCGGACCGGAAAGCCTGGAGGTGCGCCCCTTCGCCTGGACGGACATTCCCTGGGACGAACTGGCCTTTCCCTCCGTGCGCTGGGCGCTGCGCCATTGGCATGCGACGCGCGGCCAGCCATTGAGCGCGCCTGCCACCAATCCGCCGGAGGATGCGCGCGGAACGACGCCGCTGGAAGGCAGTGCGATCTGACCTGGGAAAGGGAGGAATGGTAGCGGCGGGCGGACTTGAACCGCCGACCCCGGCATTATGAGTGCCGTGCTCTAACCAGCTGAGCTACACCGCCAAACCATCGTTGCCCGGCCGCCGCGGCGTCTCGGGTGGGCGGCGAATTAGGCCGCCTTGCCGCTGCTGTCAACCGCCCTGGCCGCGCTGCGGATAAAGCCGCCACCCAGCACCCGGTCACCCGCATACAACACGCAGCCCTGGCCCGGTGCGGCGATCGCCGGCTCCCGCAACGCCACGCGCAGGGTGGCGGAAGGTGCGTCCCAGGTCACCGTCGCCGGCTGGGGCGTTTCCCGCGCCCGCAGCTTCACCTGGCAGTCCAATGGCGCGCCGGGTGGAGCGATCAGCCAGTTCACCTCGCCCACCATCACCTCCGCCACCGCCAGCGCCGCGCGGGGTCCGACCACGATGCGGCGGCGCGGCGCATCCAGGGCGGCGACGTAGAGAGGCTCATCGCCATCGCGCGACGCCTGCCCCAGCCCGCGCCCCTGCCCCACGGTGAAGCGTGCGATGCCCTGGTGCGTGCCCAGCACGCGGCCATCCACGTGCTCGATGCTGCCCGGCTCAGCCGCCTCCGGACGGATGCCGGCGACGACCTCGTGGTAGTTGCCGCGCGGCACGAAGCAGATGTCCTGGCTGTCCGCCTTCGCGGCGACGTCGAGGCCAAGCCGCGCGGCTTCCGCCCGCACCTCTGCCTTGGACGCAAAGCCACCCAGCGGAAACTGGCTGAAGGCCAGCTGCTCCGGCGTGGTGGCGAACAGGAAGTAGGACTGGTCCCGCGCCGGGTCCACTGCCTGCCGCAGCTCGGGGCCATCGGGGCCATCGACGCGCCGGACGTAATGGCCAGTCGCCAGGGCCTCGGCGCCCAGGTCTTTGGCCAGGTCCACCAGATCGGTGAACTTCACGGTCTGGTTGCAGCGGATGCAGGGAACCGGCGTTTCGCCACGGGCATAGGCGTCCGCGAAGTCCTCGATCACCGCCTTGCGGAAGCGGCTTTCGCGATCCAGGACGTAGTGGGGGATGTCCAGCCGGTCGGCGACGTTGCGGGCGTCGTGGATGTCCTGGCCGGCGCAGCAGGCGCCCTTCTTCTGCACCGCCTCGCCGTGGTCGTAGAGCTGCAGCGTGGCGCCGATGACCTCGTGCCCCGCTTCCTTGAGCAATCCGGCGACGACGGAGGAGTCTACGCCGCCCGACATGGCGACCAGGATTCTCATGACGCGGCGTTCAACCCCATCTGCCAGAAGGCGGCTTCCAGCCGGGCGGCCTCGCCAAAGGTGGCGGACAGGCTGGCGAAGCGCGCGTCACCACCATGGCTGGCGCCCAGCGCGTCCAGCCGGTCCGCGGCACCGCTGGCGAGCGCCTGATAGCCCGGCGACGAATAGGTCTCGATCCAGGTCTCGTAGGGATTGCCGTCACGCCGCCGGCCGGGCGCGGCATTGATGCGCAGCGCGATCTCACCATAGCCGATGGTGCAGGGTGCCAAGGCGACCTCGAGGTCCAGGATATCGCCCGCCATGCCCCGGTCCAGCACCCAGCGGGTATAGGCCACCGTCTCGGCCGCTTCGGTTTCCGCGAGGACGTCCGCTTCCGACAGTCCCCATTCGGCGCAGTAGCCCAGATGCATCTGCATCTCGGACAGCAGCGCATTCAGCGAGGATGCCTTGCTGCGCAGCGCCGGCAGGCTTTCCGCCTTGAAGGTGGCCAGCGCCTTGGCGCGGGCGAACTGGATCAGGAACAGCCAGTCCTGCACCAGGTAGCGCTGGAAGGCGGGCAGCGGCAGGGTGCCGTCCGCCAGCCCCTGGACGAAGGGATGCCAGCAATAGGCATCCCACCGCGCGGCGCAGGCCTCGTGAAGCTTCCGGGTCAGCCCCCCGGGCGCGCCGTAGGGCGAGCGGAAGCCCGTCATGCTCAGGCGTGCCGGCTGCCGGCCGGCAGCTTCACGACCAGCCCGTCCAGCGCATCGGTCATGATCAGCTGGCAACCGAGGCGCGAGGTTTCCTGCAGGTCGAAGGCGAGGTCGAGCATGTCCTCCTCGTCCTCGGTCGGCCCGGTCAGCTTGGGAAACCAGGAGGAGTCCACGATCACGTGGCAGGTGGAGCAGGCGAGGCTGCCCTCGCAGGCTCCCTCGATGTCCACGCCGTGGCGGTGCGCGATTTCCAGCACGGACAGGCCAAGCGGGGCCTCGACCTCGCGCCGGGTGCCATCACGTTCGATGAAGGTCATCTTCGGCATCGCCGTCTTTCTACTCCGCCGCGTCTCGTGTTTCGGAAAGGGCCTGACGCCAGGCACGGCCCAGGGCCGCGGCGGCAAGGTCCACGTCGGCCGGCGAGGTAAAGCGTCCGATGCCGATCCGCAAGCTAGACCGTGCCAGCGCCGCCGGCACGCCAATGGCGCGCAGCACCCCGGAGGGCTCGATATCAGCAGATGAACAGGCCGAGCCGGTGGAAACGCAGACATCATCGGCGCAGCCCGCCATCACCGCCTGGGCCGTCACCCCGCCGGGAAAGGCGATGTTGAGATTGCCCGCGGCCCGGTGGTCCATGCTGCCATTCAGCACAATGCCGGGCACCTCCGCCCGCAACGCCGCCCAGAAACGGTCGCGCAGCGCTTCCATGCGGGCAGCGTCCTGCACCAGTTCCTGACGGGCGATCCGTGCGGCCACACCAAAGCCCACCAGCAAGGGCGCGGGCAGCGTACCGGACCGGAGGCCTCGCTCCTGCCCCCCACCGGAAAACAGCGGGGCGAGCCGCACCCGGGGCCTGCGCCTCACATACAGTGCCCCAACCCCCTTGGGCCCGTAGATCTTGTGCCCGGACAGCGACAGAAGGTCGGCGGCGAGGCTGGCCATGCTGAGCGGGATGCGGCCGGCGCCCTGGGCCGCGTCCACATGGAACAATGCCCCCGCGTCTTTCACGATCCTCGCCAGGGCGTGCAGGTCCTGCACCACACCGATCTCGTTGTTCACGGCCATGATGGATACCAGCAGGGTCGGCACCCGCAGGGCTTCCCGAAGGGCTTCCGGCACAGCGCGCCCGTCGGGGCCGACCGGCAGCACCAACGGCTCGAAGCCCTCCTGCGCCAGGTCCCGCACGCTGGCCAGCACGCAGCTATGCTCGGTTTCCAGCGTCACGATGCGGCGGCGCGGGTCGCCCTGGGCGGCGGCAAAGCGCGCGGCGCCCTTGATGGCCAGGTTGTTGGCTTCCGTCGCACCGGAGGTGAAGACGAGTTCCCGCGCCTCGGCACCGATCAGCGCCGCCACCTCCGCGCGCGCCTGCTCCACAGCCGCCTCGGCATCGCGGCCGAGCACGTGCTCGATGCTGTGCGGATTGGCGAAGTTCTCTTCCCACCAGGGCCGCATGGCCGCCAGCACCCGTGGGTCGACCGGCGTGGTGGCATGATTGTCGAGGTAGACCGGGCGGCTGCGCATGCACCGCATATTGGCGGCGCCGGCGCCGCATTCAAAGCCTCAGGCAGCGCGTCGGGCCATCCGCTGGCGCATGGCGGCATAGCCGGCCAGGAACTGCTCCACCGCATCGTCCGGGGCGTTCCAGGGCAGCGAAACCCGGATGGCCGAGCCCGCTTCCGCCGGCGACAGGCCCATGGCCAGCAGCACATGGCTGGCCGCCACCTTGCCAGACGAGCAGGCGGACCCGGCCGAAACCCGCAGGCCCGCGATATCCAGCGCGATGACCTGGGTTTCCGCCGGCATGCCCGGCAGCAGCAGGCACGCGGTGTTGGGCAGACGGGGCGCCATCTGCCCCGGCACGGGCACGCCCGCGCCGGCCTCGATCCCGTCGCGCAGCCGGAGCAGACGGGCGGCGGCGGCCGGATCAGCGGCCTCGGCCGCGGCCCCGAAGCCGGCGATGGCAGGCAGCGCCTCGGTGCCGCCGCGGCGGCCGCGCTCCTGCCCGCCACCCGGCAGCAGCGTGACGAGGTCGAGGCCGGGGCGCAGCAGCAGCGCCCCGGCGCCCTTGGGTCCCCCCATCTTGTGCGCGGACAGCGCCATGGAATCCGCGCCGCTGGCCGCCAGCGACAAGGGCATCCGGCCCGCCACCTGCACCGCATCGATGTGCAGCAGGGCGCCATGGCGCTGGCACAGCAGCATCACGTCTTCCAGCGGGTGCAGGACGCCGGTCTCGTTGTTGGCCGCCATGACGCAGACCAGCGCCGGCGGCCCATCGGCGAGAAGGGCCTCCAGCGCCGCCAGATCGATCCGGCCGTCCTGCAGCACCGGCACGGTGAGCACGCCGGGGGCGGCGCGCAGCACGGCGGGGTGCTCGGTGGCCCCGGCCAGAATGCGCCGTCCCGCCGAAAGGCCGTGGATGGCCAGGGCATTCGCCTCCGTCGCCCCGGCGGTGAACACCACGTCGCGGGGCCGGCACCCGAAGCGGCCGGCGACCTGCGCCCGGGCGTGCTCCAGAATGCGGCGCGCCGCCCGGCCCTCGCCATGCACCGAGGAGGGATTGCCGACGACGTCGAGCGCCGCGACGACGGCGGCCCGTGCCTCGGGCCGCAGGGGTTCGGACGCGTTGGCGTCCAGGTACAGCGTCCTCACCGCAGGGCCTCCTGCGGCTGGGCCGGTGGACGTGCACGCCCGCGCACCTCGCCAGCCAGCACGTCGGCCAACGACGTGTGCAGCAGGAACAGCCGGATCTGCTCGCCCAACTCGTCCCAAAGGTCGTGGGTGCGGCAACGCCCGCCGCCCATGCACCCGGCGGCGGCGCTGGCGCAGCGGGTGGCGCAGATCGGCTCGTCCACCGCATCGATGATCTCGCCGATCGGGATGTCGCAGGGGCGCCGCGCCAGCCGGTACCCGCCGCCCGCGCCCCGTGCCGAGGCGATCAGCCCGGCCCGGCGTAGCCGGCCAAAGATCTGTTCCAGATAGGCCACGGACAACTCCTGCGCCGCCGCGATCTCAACCAGGCTGACCGGCGCGCAATCGGGCAGCCCCTCGCTCAACGCATGGCTGGTATCGCGTTCATCGCCTGAACCGGTGCGGGCCGCCAGTTCGACCAGCGCCATGACGGCGTATCGCCCGCGTGTAGACAACCGCATGGCCGATGCTCTTTCCGAAGCCAAAGGTGATACGCGGGAGCCGCTGCCCGCAAAACCAAGGCCCGTGTTGTAAATCTGTTATGAATCCGGCGGCGCCTTGCCTATATTGGCATGGTTCCGGGGAGGAGGAAGCCTGCTCCGGACTTCAGTGTCGTGTTTCCTGTCCCGGGCTGCGGACAAACGGCTTCTTCTGGCCGCCGCCCCCGCCCTGCGCATATCGACGGTGCTTCCGGGCATGCCGCGTGCGACGGGGGATCCTGGGCATGACAATGAACCCGGCGAGTGCCGCTGCTGTGGCATGCGCCGGCATGGCCTCCCAAACGGGCGCTGCCGCGCCCACCGAGTGGATGCAAGGGAACGATGCCTGAAGTGATGTTCGCCGGGCCGGATGGCCGGTTAGAGGGTCGTTACCACCATTCCAAGCAGCCCAACGCGCCCGTGGCCCTGGTGCTTCATCCGCACCCGCTGCACGGCGGCACCATGAACAACCGGGTCGTGCATGCCTTGTACGGCCGATTCCAGGACATGGGCTTTTCCGTGCTGCGCTTCAACTTCCGTGGCGTCGGGCGCAGTCAGGGCCGTTACGACGGTGGTATCGGTGAAATCTCGGACGCGGCTTCTGCGCTCGACTTCATCCAGGCGGTCAACCCCAATGCCTCAATGCTGTGGGTGGCCGGCTACTCCTTTGGTGCCTATGTGGGCATGCAGCTGCTGATGCGGCGGCCCGAGATGGGCGGCTTCGTGTCCATCTCCGCGCCCGCCAGCCACTATGACTTCGGCTTTCTCGCGCCCTGCCCCTGCTCTGGCCTGATCCTGCACGGGCAGGAGGACGAGCTCGTCCCCGAACCGTCGGTGCGCAAGCTGGTGGACAAGCTGAACACGCAGCGCGGAATCAAGATCGACTACCGCGTGATGGAAAGCGCCGGGCACGTCTTCACGCCGCCGCAAACGGAGAAGGTGGCCGATGCGACGGAAGAGCATGTGAAGCTGATGCTCAACCGCACCCGCATGGCGATGGCTGCCGACTGACCGACGACACCCGTTGGGTTGAAGGGGCCGGAGGCATCACGCCATCCGGCCTTTTTCGTTCAGGCCCTTTTCATTCAGGCGGGGACCAGCGGCCCGCTGACGCCGGTCAACTGGCCGCCCACCGTGGGCCCCGGGGCGCCGGTGGTGCCCGGGAACGTCAGCGGCAAGCCCCGCCACACCCGTGCCGCCAGGACCCCAAAAGCCTGCGCTTCCAGCGCGTCGCCATCCCACCCCACGACCTCGACCGGGTGGACCGGCTCCGGCAGGGCCCCGGCCAGCGCGCGCATCAGCGCCGGATTGCGGCGCCCGCCGCCCGCGACCAGCCATTGCAAGGGTGGTGCAGGAAAATGCCGGGCGGCGGCAGCCACAGCGCAAGCACAGAAGGTTGCGAGCGTCGCGGCACCGTCGGCCGGTGGCAGCTCGCCCGCCCCCGCGTCGCGCAGGGCCCGGTCGAAATCCAGGCGGTCCAGCGATTTCGGCGGGGGCGCTGCCAAGTACGGATGCGCCAGCAACTGGCCCAGCACCGCGCCGTCCGGAAGGCCGGCGAGGGCCAGACGGCCGTCCCGGTCATAATCCTCGCCGGTCGAGCGGCGGGCCCAGTCATCCAGTGGTCCGTTGGCCGGCCCGGTGTCGAAGGCCACCAGCGCGCCGTCCTCGCCCAGCCAAGTGACATTGCCAACACCACCAAGGTTCAGGATCGCCAGCGGCTTCGGCAGAGTGGCGGCGAGGGCCGCGTGGAACACCGGCACCAGAGGCGCGCCCTGGCCACCGGCGGCGACATCCGCGCTGCGGAAATCATGGGCCACAGGGATGCGGGCGCGCCGGGCCAGGGCCGCGGCATCGCCGATCTGCCACGTGCGGCCGGCGCCGGGCTGCCCGGCGCGGGGCCGGTGCAGGATGGTCTGGCCATGGAAGCCGATCAGGTCGGCTTCCAGGCCCAGTTCCTCCACGGCCTCGGCATGGCGTTCGGTCAGTCGCTGCTCGCAGTCGAGCAGAAAGGGATCATCTCCCGGAATGTTGCCGGCCAGGTCCAGCAGCTTCCGCAGGTCGCGCCGCAGCGCGGGGTCATAAGGCAGGGTGAGACTCGGACCGAAACGCGCGATCCGCGTTCCGTCCGTTTCCACCCATGCGGCATCCACGCCATCCAGCGAGGTGCCACTCATCAGGCCGATGGTTCGCAGCATGGCTACACTGTGCTAGGGCCGCAGCCCCGGCGGAAGGGCCCCGGGGGTAAAGAATGGGTCAGACCGGTTATGGACGACTTCCTGCAGACCGTGCGCCAGCGCGGTTTCATTCACCAGGTGACGGATGAGGCGGCCCTCACCGCCCGGCTGAAGCAGGGTCCCCTTCCCGGCTATATCGGCTTCGATTGCACGGCGGACAGCCTGCATGTCGGCAGCCTGATGCAGATCATGCTGCTGCGCTGGATGCAGAAGACCGGGCACAAGCCGGTCGTGCTGATGGGCGGTGGCACCACGCGCATCGGCGACCCGTCCTTCCGTGATGACGCGCGCCCGCTGCTGACCGACGAGCGGATCGAGGAAAACAAGGCCGGCATCCGCAAGGTCTTCACGCCCTTCCTGAAGTTCGGCGACGGCGCGACCGACGCGGTGATGCTGGACAACGCCGCATGGCTGGATCGGCTGGAATACATCCCGTTCCTGCGTGATGTCGGCCGCCACTTCAGCGTCAACCGCATGCTGACGCTGGACAGCGTGCGCATCCGCCTGGAGCGCGAGCAGTCGCTGTCGTTCCTGGAATTCAACTACATGCTGCTGCAGTCCTATGACTTCCTGGAGCTGCAGCGCCGCCACGGCGTTGGCCTGCAGATGGGCGGGTCGGACCAGTGGGGCAACATCATCATGGGCGTCGAGCTGAACCGCCGCGCCGATGCGGCGGAAGTGTTCGGCGTCACCACGCCGCTGCTGACCACCGCCTCCGGCACCAAGATGGGCAAGACGGCCTCCGGCGCGGTGTGGCTGAACGCCGAGCGGCTGTCGCCCTACGACTACTGGCAGTTCTGGCGCAACACCGAGGACGCCGACGTCGGCCGCTTTCTGGGCCTGTTCACGGAGCTGCCGATGGACGAGGTCCGCCGGCTGGCCGCGCTGGGCGGCGCCGAGATCAACGAAGCCAAGAAGGTGCTGGCGACCGAGGCCACGGCGCTGCTGCACGGCCGCGACAATGCCACCCAGGCGGCGGAAACCGCTCGCCGGGCCTTCGAGGAAGGCCAGGCTGCGGAAAGCCTGCCGGGCATCGAGGCCGTGCTGCCGGCGGCGGTGATCGACCTCGCGGTGCAGGCCGGCTTCGCCGCCAGCAAGGGCGAGGCACGCCGGCTGATCCGGCAGAACGGCCTGCGGCTGAACGACGCCGCCGTGTCGGACGAGGCGCATGCCGTGACAGAAGCGGATCTGCGGGACGGCGCGGCCAAGCTATCGGCGGGCCGCAAGCGGCACGTGCTGGTCCGGCCGGCCGGCTGAAGCGGCGCCCGTGGCGCTTCAGGGCGCCGCGGGCTGGCCGCTGCCGAACAGGCCGCGCAGAAAGCCCGGCGTGAGCATCGACAGCGGATTGACCGCGATGTGCGGGTTGTCGACCGGTCCGGTGACGCCGTAGCGGGCGGCAAACAATCCGCCGCCCTTTTCGGCGCTGAACAGCCGGCCGATCAGGGGCAGGCGGCCGAGCAGGCTGTTCAGCACATAGGCGGGCACGATGGTGCCCTCGAAATCCAAAGTCCGGTTGCTGCGGTTCAGAGTGCCGTTCGCCGTCAGTCCCAGCGAGGCCGAGAAGGCCTGCGCTTCCCGCACCGTCAATGCGGTCGGGGACAGGGAAAAGGGCGCGACCAAGCGGCTGAAGGCCAGACCGGGGCCCTGCACGGCCTCGAACACCCCATACACGGTCAGCGCCTGCAGCAGTTTGCCGATCGCCTGGCCTTCCAGCACCTGGAAGCCGTCCAGCTCAGCGGTGCCGGACAGGATGGAATCGGCACGGTTGTTGGCCCAGTGGCCGTTGACCAGCAGCTTGCCGCCACGCAGCTGGTCCAGCACGTCAAAGGCCGCCAGCAGCGCGCCGGCATCGTCCGACGTCAATCGCAAGTCCCGCCCGGCGCCGCGCGGTGTCACCATGACGTCGAAGGGCGCGGTGCCGGCCACCCGGGCGGACACCCGGCCCTGGCGAAGCACGCCACCGCCATCGGCACGGATCTGCCCCTGCAGCCCCGTCAGGAACCGTTGCCCGCCCAGCAGCACTCGATCGAATGCCCCATAAACGACGATGTCGGCCGCCGGCGGCAGGTCGGATGGCGGCTCGGCGCGATTGGTCTTGTCGTCGGCTTCCAGCGCGGGTTGCAGGTCCAGCACGGGGCCGCGCAGGCGCAAAGTCCATGCGGCGCCATCGCGTGCCGGCGGCCGCACGTCGCCGGACAACCGGGTGCGCCCGATGGCCGCGTCGGCGATGGTCAGCTGTTCCAGCCGGTCGCTGCCCACGAACGTCCCGCTGCCGCGCAGCGAAAGCTGCGGTGCCTCGACCACCAGCCCTTCCAGCCCCTTGAGGGCTTCGCCACCGATGCGCAGTTGTGCCCGCGCGGTGCCGGGCTGGCCGGGTGGCTTTGCCCAGGCCAGGGGAGACAAGCTCAGGCGGGTGTCGCGCAGGTCGCCCCGGAGGGTGACGCGGGTGTCCCCCACGCGCGGCTTTTCCATCACCGCCTCGACCGTCACCGGTCCATCGGCCAGACCCTCAAGGTCCAGCCCGAACCGCTTCAACGCGGCCATGTCGGTGCGGGCATTGGCCTGGATGCGCTCGACCGTCTGCCCCGGCGGCCCGGGGCGGAAGCCCATCTCCACGGCCAGCGCCGCCTGGATGCCGCCGATGCGGGCATTGCCGGTGGCCCGCAGGCGGCTGTTGTCCACGGTCAGATCAGCGGTCCCGCGGTCCAGGTCCTGCCCCGCGACGACGTCGGCCAACTGCAAGGCCGAGAGCTTGGCGCGGACATCGACGCGGATGGCATCGTCCGGCAGGTCTACCAGCAACGGAAAGCCCATCTGCAAGGTGGCGTCGATCTGTCCGCCGGGCTTGTTCAACTCCAGCGGGCGCTTCTCGAACAGCCGCAGACGCGGGTGGCGCAACAGTGCCACCGTGTCCGCCACCGGGCCACGGATGCGGCCCTGGATCTGCATCTTCTCGGCGCTGGTATCGAGATCGTAGAGCCGCACCTGGGTGTCGGACACCGTCAGCGCCGAGCCGGACTGCCGCCCGCCCTCCGCGCGGATCACGATCTCCTTCAGTCCGAGCCGGACAGAACCGGACACGTTCTCGACCGGCGGCACCGGGCGCAGCCAGTGCACGGTGGCGCCATCGATGCGCACGGTGCCATCCATGCGCGTCACCGCGAGGTCACTCAGGTCTTCGGCCGACTCGGCAGCGAGGGCGAAGCGCCCGGCGCTGGCGACGCCGGCGGTCAGGTTTTCCTTCAACCAGTCCCGCGCATGCGGGCTGAGGTCGGGGGGCCAGTAGGTGGTCAGATTGTTGAGGTCGAGCCGGTTCAGGCTGAGCGCCGCCTCGCCACGCCACCGCCCGCCCCGCAGGGACGCCTGGCCGGTTGCCGAGATCACCGGGCTGGCCGTCGGGCGCCCGCCCGGCCCCGCGGGGAGCGGCGGCAGCGACAGGGACAGCTTTTCCAGGGTCAGCATGTCCGGCGCGCCGGTGGCCAGCAGTTCCAGACCCGCGAAACCGATGCGCCGTCCCGGCTGGAACGTCACGCTGCCGGCGCCGGCCTTCAGGGCGACGCGCAACTGCGGCGGGGTGCGCGACGTGCCATCCAGCGCGCCCTGGATGTCCAGCGAAACCGAGGTGTCGATCAGCCCCAGCGGCGCCAGTGCCGGCATCAACCCGGCCAGGCGCGCCGGCTCCAGGGCCGGCATGGACAAGGTGCCCTCCACCCGGGGGCCCTGGCCACTGGCCCGCGCGGAAATGCGCACCGGCACCGTGGCGCCGGGCCCGGGCAGGACGAGCTGCGCCTCGCCCTCGCCTTCCACGCCGTCGCGGGCCGTGCGGCGCAGGGCAATGCCGACATCCCGCAACTGCCACGTCAGGTGCAGCTGGCGGTCCAGGATGGCCACCCGCCCGCCCGTGATCACCACCGAGCGCAGCGCGCTGAACAGGCCGTTCTCATCATCCTTGCCAAGCAGCTGGCCAAGCAGCTCGCCCGACCCACCCTGTGCCTCCTCGGCACCGGAATGCCGGCCCATCGCCAGGGACACATCGCCGTCCTGGTCCCGCTCCAGCACGATGTCCGGGTCCCGCAAGGTGACCTCGGTCGGGGCCACCGTGCCGGTCAGCAGCTGCGGCAACGACAGCGAAACCGCGATATCGGGCAGCTGGTGGCGTACCGCCCCTGCCTCGTCCCGCACCTTCAGCCCGGACACGCGAATGCCCAGCGGCGCGGCGGTGCCGTGGCGGAACCCGCCCCAGTTCAGCACGATGTCGGCGATCTCGACATTCTGCTCCAGCCCGGCGCGGGCGATCAGCCCCGACACCGCGCGGTTGAGCATGGGCACATGCATCGGCCCTTCCGCCAAGCGCCAGGACAGCGCGGCGACCCCCAGCCCGGCGATCAGCAGCAGCGCCATGGCCAGCCGCAGCACGATGCTGCAGGCACGCCCCGCCACACGAAGCACTTGACCGCTCAGCCCCGGCATGGACTGGCTCCGTCATGCCCGACGCCGCCCCGGATTTCACCCGCCTGCCGCCCGCCTTCGACCAGGAAGCGGCCGTCCGATGCCTGGAGGACTTCTCGGCGCGCGGGCGGCCGGAACGGGCCTTCGCCGCCAGCGCGGGCGGCAAGGCATTGCTGGAATCGCTGGCGGGGCACAGTCCCTACCTCGCCGCCCTGGCGGAGCGCGAAAGCGCGACGCTGCTGCGCTTCGCGACGCGGGGCGCCGATGCCGCCCTGGCGATAGCGCTCGATCCGCTGAGCCGCGCGGACGCGGAAGCGCCCCGCAACGCGGTCGCCTCGCTGCTGCGGCAGGCCAAGCGGCAGGCGGCGCTGATCATCGCCTGCGCCGACCTGACGGGGCAATGGGCGCTGGATGGCGTGACGGGCGCGCTGTCCACGCTCGCGGAAGCGACCATCGACTATGCCTGCGCGCATCTACTGCGCCAGGCGGCGGCACGTGGCGAGCTGCGGCTCGCGAAGCCCGGCACGCGGGACCCGAAGGCTGTCGCGCGTGGCTCGGGGCTGATCGTCCTGGGCATGGGGAAGCTGGGCGCACGCGAGCTGAACTACTCCTCCGACATCGATCTGATGGTCCTCTATGACCCGGAAGCAGCCGTCAACCATCCCGAGAACGCCGGCGCGCTTTACGTCCGCATCGCCCGCGACCTCGTGCGCTTGATGGAGGAACGCACGGCCGATGGCTATGTTTTCCGCACCGATCTGCGCCTGCGCCCCGACCCGGCGGCGACGCCCCTGGCCGTCAGCCTGCCCACGGCCATCAGCTACTACGAATCGATGGGCCAGAACTGGGAGCGAGCAGCGATGATCAAGGCCCGCCCGGTGGGTGGCGACCGCGCGGCGGGCGATGCCTTTCTGGCCGAGATCCGCCCCTTCGTGTGGCGTCGTCACCTGGACTTCGCGATGATGGCGGACATCCACAACATCAAGCGGCAGATCCATGCCACGCATGGTGCCCGGGGTGCCAGCGCCGTGGTGGGCGTGGCCGGGCACAACGTGAAGCTCGGGCGCGGCGGCATCCGCGAGGTCGAATTCACGGCCCAGGTGCAGCAGTTGATCTGGGCCGGGCGCGACCCCGGGCTGCGCGACCCGACGACGCTGGGCGCCCTGGCCGCCCTGGCCGCCGCCGGACGGATCGAGCGCCGCGCGGCGGCCGATCTGGCCGACGCCTATATCTTTCTCCGGGACGTCGAGCACCGCCTGCAAATGGTCGACGACCGGCAAACCCAACAACTGCCGGAGGATGCGCAAGGCCTCGCGCGCATCGCCAGCTTCATGGGGTTTCCCGATGCGGAGGCCTTCGCGGAAACGCTGACCCGTCACCTTTCGCGGGTCGAGCGTCATTACCTGCAGCTCTTCGAGAACGGCGCCAGCCTGCCGGACAGCCCCGCCACGCCCACCCCCGACAGCCGCCTGGCTTTCGACGGTGACGAAGCCGACCCCGACACGCTGCGCGCCCTTGCGAGCATGGGCTTCGCCAACCCGGCCCAGGTGGACGGCATCATCCGCGGCTGGCTGCGCGGCCAGACCCGTGCCACCCGCGGCGAACGCGCCCGGACGCTGGTGCGCGCCCTGTTGCCGCCGATCCTGGCCGCCTTCGCCAGCCAGCGAGAGCCCGACGTGGCGCTGGGGCGGTTCGACGCGGTGCTGACACGGTTGCAGGCCGGGGTGCAGGTGCTGTCGCTGTTCCAGCGCAACCCGGCGCTGCTGTCGCGCGTGGCGGTCATCCTGGGCGCGGCGCCGGCTCTGGCGGATCACCTCGCCCTGGTCCCCGCCTCGCTGGACGGGCTGCTCGCCGGCCATGCGCTGGATGGGGCCAGCACCGCCCTGCCCGCCCTGGTGGGCGCGGCCCGGCACATGGAGGAGGCGCTGGAAAGCGCGCGCCGCCTGGTGACCGAAGGCAAGTTCGAGATCGATGCCGCCGCGCTGGAAGGCATCGTCGATGCCGATGCCGCCGGGCGCGCGCGCAGCGACCTGGCCGACAGCGCCATCGCCGCGCTGTTGCCGCACGTCACGGAGGACTTCGCCAAGCGCTTCGGCAAGGTCAAGGGCGGCGCGCTGGCGGTGGTGGCGCTGGGCAAGCTGGGCGGGCAGGAAATGCTGCCGGGCTCCGACCTCGACCTCGTGCTGATCTACGACCATCCGGCAGACCAGACGGAAAGCCGTGGCGGGCCACGCTCCCTGCCCGTCAGCACCTATTTCGGGCGGCTTGCCCAGGCGATGATCGGCGCCATCACCGCCCCCGGCGCCGAAGGCAAGCTCTACGAAGCCGACATGCGCCTGCGCCCCAGCGGCAACAAAGGGCCGGTCGCGACCTCGCTGTCGTCCTTCGAGCGCTACCACATGGACGACGCCTGGACCTGGGAGCGGATGGCCCTGACGCGCGCGCGCTGCGTGGCGGGCCCGCCCGGGCTGCGGCGGCGGATCGCCAGCACGGTCAAGGCCGCCCTCGTCCGCCATGCCGGGCCAGGCGCGGTGGCCGACGCGGTGGCCATGCGCGGCCGCATGCTGCGCGACCTGCCGGCCGAAGGGCCGCTCGACATCAAGGCCATGCCGGGCGGGCTGATCGAGGTGGAGTTCATCACGCAAGCCCTGCAGCTGGCGCACGCCAAGCGCCGCCCCGCCATCCTGGCCCCGACCACGCGGCATGCTTTGGCCGGCCTCGGCAAGGCCGGCATCCTGCCCCGGGCGGATGCGGACGCGCTGGTCGCCGCCGACCTGTTGTGGCGCACGACGCTGGGGCTGCTGCGGCTGACCGTCGGCCGCTGGCGGCGGGACGGGCTGCCGGCCGCCACCACCGCCCTGCTGCTGCGCACCACCGGCCCGCTGCTGGACCGCCCGGCCGTTGACCTCGCCGACTGGCAGGCACAGATGCAGGCGCGTGCCGCAGAGGTGCGCGAATTGTTCGAGCGGCATCTGGGCCGGCTCGACCATGGGGGGATTGCATGAGCGTCGAGGAAGGCATGCCGGCACCGGCATTCGATCTACCGGCCAGCGGTGGCCGCACCGTGTCCCTCGCGGCGATGCGCGGCAAGCCGTTCGTGCTGTATTTCTATCCCAAGGCCGATACCTCGGGCTGCACCCGGGAAGCCTGCGATTTCCAGGAAGCGCTGCCCGCCCTGGGTGGCATCGGGATCGACGTGGTGGGCATATCTCCCGACCCGATCAAGCCGATCGAGAAATTCGCCGAGAAGTACGAGCTGACCTTTCCGCTGGCATCCGATGCCGAGAAGACGGTGGCCGGGGCCTATGGCACCTGGGTCGAGAAATCCATGTACGGCCGCAAATACATGGGCATGGACCGCGCCACGTTCCTGGTCGATGCCGAAGGCAGGGTGGCGCGCATCTGGCGCAAGGTGAAGGTGCCGGGGCACGCGCAGGACGTGCTGAAGGCCGCCCAGGCGCTTTAAAGAAAGCGGAGCGCCGCCACGCCCAACAGGATCGCCACCGCCGCGGCGGTGGTGATCAGCGTCAGCCGCCGCTCGATGAAGTCGCGCACGGGCGTGCCGTAGCTGCGCAGCAGGGCGGCCACCAGAAAGAACCGCGCGCCACGGGTCACGACGCTGGTAAGCAGGAACATCCACGGATCGAAGGCAGCGGCGCCGGCACCGATGGTGACGATCTTGAACGGGATCGGCGTCAGCCCCTTGATCAGGATGACGGCGGCGCCCCAGCGGGCGAACCATTCCCGGAAGCTTTGCAATGCCTCGGCATGGCCGTAGGCCGCCAGGATGGGCTGCGCCACCGCCTCGAAGAAAAAGAATCCGATGGCGTAGCCCAGCATTCCGCCCAGCACGGAAGCGACCGTGCAGATGGTGGCGTAGCGCCATGCGCGCTCCGGCCGCGCCAGGCACATCGGAACCAGCATGGCGTCCGGCGGCACGGGAAACATGCTGCTTTCGGCGAAGGAAACCACGCCAAGCCAGCGCCCGGCATGGCGGTGGCCGGCCAGCCGGAGCACGAGGTCGTAGAGTTTGCGAAGCATCAGGCCGGCATCCCACGCGGCGGGGGTGCCGGCAAGGGGCTGCGGGTTATTCCGGGTCGCCAGTGTCGGCGACCAGCCCCGCCGCCTCGATGCCGGCCACGGCGCAGATCTCGTCCTTGTCCGACGCATCGCCCGAAACACCCACCGCCCCCAGCACGGTGCCGTTGGTATCGCGCACCAGCACGCCGCCCGGCACCGGCACGGCGCGGCCGCCGCACAGGTCGGAAAAGGCATTCATGAAGCCCGGCATCTTGCTGGACCGGCGCGCCAGCTCCCGCCCGCCAAAGCCCAGGGCCATGGCGCCATAGGCCTTGCCGGTCGCGATCTCGGGCCGCAGCAGGCTGGCACCGTCCTCGCGGGCCAGGGCCTTGGGCTGCGCGGCCTGGTCCAGCACCACGACCGTCAGCGGCGCCAGCCCCAGTTCGCGGCCCTTGGCCAGCGCCACGTCGATCATGGTGCTGGCCTGCGTCAGGGTCAGCCCGTGGGCGAAGCCGGTGGGAGCGTTTGGCATGGTTCAGGCAGCCTCATGGATCGCGCGCCACACCACCTCGGGTGTCGCGGGCATGTCGATATGCTTGACGCCGCGCTCGGACAGGGCATCGACCAGGGCGTTCATCACCGCCGGCAACGAACCGGCGCAACCCGCCTCGCCACAGCCCTTGACGCCGAGCGGGTTGGTCTTGGCCGGGACGCCGTGGCTGATGAACTCGAAGCTCGGCACGTCCACCGCCCGCGGCACCGCGTAGTCGGAATAGGAGCCGGACAGGAACTGCCCGTCCTCGCTGTAGTTGGTGCGCTCCATCAGCGCCTGCCCGATGCCCTGGGCAATGCCGCCATGCGCCTGGCCCGCCACCAGCATCGGGTTCACCAGGACGCCGAAGTCGTTGACGGTGACATAGCGGTCGATGTGCACCACGCCCGTATCCGGGTCCACCTCCAGCTCCACGATGTGGCAGCCGTTCGGGAAGGCCATGGGCGCGGCCTCGAAGATATGGTCCACGTCCAGCGTGTCCGGCACCTCGGGCGGCAGGTCGCGCGCCCCGCGCAACTGCGCCGCCAGCGACATGATGTCGATGCCCCGGTCGGTTCCGGCGATGCTGAAGCGCGCGCCGCCCTCGGCATGGGGGTCGAACTCGATATCCGCTTCCGCCGCTTCCAGCATGTGGGCCGCGGCGACGCGGGCCTTGTCCACCACCTTGGCCGAGGCTTCCACGATCGCGGCGCCGGACGCCATCAGCGACTTGGAGCCACCGGTGCCGCCGCCGGCGATCAGCTTGTCGGAGTCGCCCTGCACCAGCCGGATGCGGTCGAACGGCACGCCCAGGGTCTGGTGCAGCACCTGCGCGAAGGGCGTCCAGTGCCCCTGCCCGTAGTCCAGCGTGCCGGTGATGATGGTGACGCTGCCATCCTCGCCAAAGCGGATGCCGCCCATTTCCTTGCTCGGCGGCGCCGTGCATTCCAGGAAGTTGCCGATGCCGCGGCCACGCAGCTTGCCCGCCGCGGTGCTGGCTGCCTTGCGGGCGGCGAAGCCATCCCAGTCCGCGGCTGCCAGGGCTTTGTCCATCACGGCGCTGAATTCGCCGCCGTCGTACTTGCTGCCCGTGATGGCGGAGAAGGGGAACTGGTCCGGCTTGATGTGGTTGCGCCGGCGCAGCTCGATCGGGTCGATGCCCATCTGGGCACCCGCAGCCTCGATCAGCCGCTCCATGAAGTAATTGCCTTCTGGCCGGCCGGCACCGCGATAAGCCGTGACCGGGGAGGTATTGGTCACCGCGCTCTTGGTGGACACCTCGATCAGCGGCGTGGCGTAGTTGCTTTGCACGTTGCGCATGAAGCCGGAGGTGCCCATCAGCGGGCCCACGCTGCTGAGATACGCCCCGATGTTGGCGGCGGCGGTCAGCCGCACGGCCAGGAACTTGCCATCGGCGTCCAGCGCCAGTTCGGCGGTCACCTCATGGTCACGGCCATGGTAGTCGGACAGGAAGCTGTCGGTGCGAGCATCCGTCCACTTCACCGGGCGCCCGAGCATCTTCGCGGCATGCAGTAGGCAGAGATATTCCGGATAGGCGCCGGCCTTCATGCCGAAGCTACCGCCGACATTGCCGGTCAGGATGCGCAGCTTCTCGACCGGGACCTTCAGGAGCTCCTTGGCGATGCTGGCGCGCATGCCGAACACGCCCTGGCTGCCGACATGCAGTGTGTAGCGATCCCCGGCGGCATCGTATTCGGCCACGGCGCTGCGCGGCTCCATCGCGCATACGACGATGCGGTTGCTGCGCAGATCCAACTTCACGGCATGGGCGGCGTTCCTGAAGGCCTCGGCCACCTTGTCGCTGTCGCCGAAGTGGAAGTCCTGCACCAGGTTGCCGGGAATGTGGTCGTAAAGCTGCGGCGCACCCGGGGCCAGGGCATCGGTGGCATCCGTCACCGCCGGCAGCGGGTCGATGTCCACCAGCACGGCCTCGGCGCCATCCTTGGCGGCATCGCGGGTTTCGGCCACCACAAAGGCGATCGGGTCGCCGACGAAGCGCACCTTGTCGGTCGCCAGCACGGGGCGCTGGATGTCCGTCAGGCCCGGCGCCGGCATCATGCAATGCAGCGTGCCGTATCCGGCCGCCTGCATGTCGGCACCGGTGTAGACGGCCACCACCCCGGGCGTTTCCAGCGCCGGCGTCGTGTCGATGCCACGCAGAAGGCCGTGCCCATACGGGCTGCGGACGATGACGCACCAAAGCTGCCCGGGCAGCTGCAGATCGTCGGTATAGCGCCCGTGGCCCTGCAACAGGACCGGGTCCTCGTTGCGGGGGACGGGCTGGCCGATGCCGAATTTCATTCGGCTGGAATCAGGAGGAAGAGAATCCGGCATGGGGGGCTTCTCCGTCACGATGATGAAGGGGTCGGCGACAGCCTATGCCCATAACAGGCAGGTGGCGACCCCCTCTCAATCACTCGCGAACGGTTCGGTGCCAGGTATTGCCGAGTTCAAGCAACGAGATCGCGCCAAAACCTGTTCGCCGTAGGCCAGACGAAAAGCCGCCCGGCTCGCTCGTGCCGGGCAGCCAACAGTCTGGTGCAGCCGGCGTGCTTAGACAGCGCGCCGGGTCGCGCTTTCTGTATTGGCCGGCGCGGCGGGCGCAACCGTGCGGGACGCCGTCTCAGCTTCCGTCATGACGGAACGGATATCGCGCAGGAAAGCACTTCCCTTGGGCGTGCGCTGCACCAGCACGCTGCGGCGATCCTGCGGGTCCGTCTTGCGCTTGGCGAGATCCAGTTCGCCAAGCCGGTCCAGGGCCCGCGTGATGGCGGGCTTCGACACGTTCAGCGTCGCGGCCAGTCCCCGCACCGTGTGCGGGCCCTCGCCCAGATAGACCGTCAGAAACACGCCCAGCTGGCGAGCGGAAAGGTCATGGCCATCGCGGCGAACCAGGGCGACCACGGTGTCACGGAAAATGCCGACCAGTTGATCCGGGGCGTTCTGAACTGCCATTGCGTTGCATCCTTTATACGTCAGCCCCACGGCGCGGCGGCCAGCGGAGAAATGAAACCGTGGGTGGCCCGTTTCGGACCAGATTGCTGCGTACGGCCGCTTCGCGGGACCCTTGCGGATCAGCGAGGCTGCCTCGGCAACCGGCTCGATACTGCAGCAACATCATTGGTCGGTCGCTAGACCGAAAATCTTTTTACGTCAACGCTCTACAGATCGATTAAACATTTTCACTTTAATTGATCTGCACCTTGAGCCGTGTTGGCCCAACTGCGCCCAACGTGCGATGAACCCATCCGCCAAGTTCCTGCAATCCCTGTTCGAGATTCGAATCGTAACTCGATCAAAATATCACTAGTCATTCAGGGATGACGTAATATCGTTACAGAAACCCCGTATGATTTTGTCAGCGTCGTAATGGGTTAGTCGCTGCGGGGTTGCGCGGAAAGCGCATCGGGATTGTTACGAATTGCGCAGCTCACGGCAATGTCGCGACGGCCTTGCGATGGCAGGTATGCGAAGCCGCATTGGGTGGTGGCTTGATGCGGAAGTTGCAACACGACGATCCGCCTCAGTTCCGCATGGCGGCAGCCAGCTATTTCGCGTGGGCGCGTGCGTCGCGGCGCGCTAAGACCTCGCGGCATGAGTTCCTACGGCGACCCGCTCGAGGTCCTGCATCGAGTCTTCGGCCATACCGGCTTCCGTGGCCTGCAGGAGGATGTGGTCCGCCACGCCGCCGCCGGCGGTTCTGGCGTCGTGCTGATGCCGACGGGCGGCGGCAAGAGCCTTTGCTTCCAAATCCCCGCCTTGTGCCGGCCCGGCCTTGGCGTCGTGATCTCGCCCCTGATCGCCTTGATGGAAGACCAGGTCGCGGCGCTCAGGCAGCAGGACATCAAGGCGGCCGCCCTGCATTCCGAGCTGCCCCCGGATGAAGCGCGCGCGGTTTGGCGCGACCTCGACAACGGCGACCTCAAGCTGTTGTACGTGTCGCCGGAGCGCCTGACGACCGAAGGCACCCTGGCGCGCCTGGACGAGACCCCCCTCGCCCTGTTCGCGATCGACGAGGCGCATTGCGTCAGCCAGTGGGGGCATCACTTCCGGCCGGAATACCGCGCGCTGCCCGTTCTGGCGCAGCGCTTCCCGCGCATTCCGCGTTTGGCGCTCACCGCGACGGCGGACCCGCGCACGGTGCAGGACATCCAGCGCCAGCTTGGCCTGGAAGACAGCCCGCTGTTCCGCGCCAGCTTCGACCGGCCCAACATCCGCATCGGCGCCCTGCCACGGGACCATGAGCGCAGCCAGTTGCGCCGCTTCATCAAGGGCGCTTCGGATGGAACCGGGGCTGGCCTGATCTATTGCGGCACTCGCCGGAAGGCGGAGCAGACGGCGGAATGGCTGAAGCAGGACGGGCTGGACGGGCTGGTGTTCCACGCCGGCATGGACCCGGCCGCGAAGCGCGACGCCCACCGCCGCTTCGCGCGCGGCGATGCCGTCGTGATGGCAGCGACCATTGCCTTCGGCATGGGCATCGACCGGCCCGACGTGCGCTACGTGGCCCATACCGACCTGCCGAAGAGCCCGGAAAGCTGGTACCAGGAGATCGGCCGCGCCGGCCGCGACGGGTTGCCGGCCCAGGCACTGCTGCTGTACGGCGCCGGCGACATCGCGCTGGCCCGTCACCGGATCGGCGAAAGCGGCGCCACGGACGAGCAGAAGCGCGTGGAGCGCCAGCGGCTGGAAGCCATGGTCGGCATCGCCGAGGCATCCTCCTGCCGACGGCAGATCCTGCTGCGCTGCTTTGGCGAAGCGGCGCCGGAGCCCTGCGGGGCATGCGACATCTGCCTGGCGCCCCCAAAGCTGTTCGATGGTACCGTGCCCGCGCAGAAGATGCTGTCGGCGGTGCTTCGCACCGGGCGGCGTTTTGGCCTGGGCCACGTGGTGGACGTGCTGCTGGGCAAAAGCACCGACAAGGTCGCGCAGTTCGGGCACGACCAGCTTCCCACCTTCGGTGTCGGGCGGGAGCTGTCGGAAGCGGCGTGGCGCGGCGTGGCACGCCAGCTTGTGGCGCAGGGGGCGCTGGACGTGGCCGTGGAAAACCACGGTGAGCTGGTGCCCACCGATGCCGCGAGGCCCATCCTGAAAGGCGAGCAGCCGGTGATGCTGCGAGAGGAGCTGGTTTCGGCGCCCGCCAGGGGCAGCCTGCGCACGCGGTCCGGCGGTGAGATCCCCTCCGACCCGCGCTTCGCGGCTTTGCGCGATTGGCGCAAGAAGACCGCGCTGGCCCAGGGCGTACCGGCCTACGTCATCTTCCAGGACCGTACCCTGGCCGAGATCGCCGCGGAGCAGCCTGCTACCCTGGACCAGCTCGGTACCATTCCCGGCGTGGGCAACACCAAGCTGGAGCGCTACGGCAATGACGTGCTGCGCGTGTTGCGCGACGTCGCGGGCTAACCGTCGCTGGCCGGGGGCATCAGCTCCGCCGGTCCGGCGACGGCGAGGCCGGGAGCATCGTCCTTCAAGCCGACGCCGGTCAGCTTGCGCCGCCGCGCCTCTGTCATGAGCCAAGCCAGCTTGGTGGCCGCGGCGGCATGCGACAGCCCGCCAGCGCCATGGATGTTGGAAATGCAATTCCGTTCGGAGTCGCGGCGCCCCACGCGCGGCGCATGGGTCATGTAAACACCCAGACTGTCCGCGACGCTCAGTCCCGGCCGCTCGCCAATCAGCACCACGCAGAGCTCCGCCCCCAGGGCATCGCCGATCTCGTCGCCCAGTGCCACCCGCCCCTGGGTTGCGATGACGGGCGGCGCGACACGCCAGCCTTGCAGCATCGGCAGCACCGCATCCAGCAACGCCGGTCCCTGTGCCTGCACCGCCCGGGCGGACAAGCCATCCGCCAACACGAACACCGCGTCCCATCCGCCCGGTGGCAGCAGCGGAAGGCTGGCATCGTCCAGCCTCCGCCCGAGATCCGGGCGGCGCAGATACGTGCCGCGGTCGGTGGCCCGGCTCCGCACGATGATCGGCTTCGGGTCACCGAGTCGGGAGGACAGCGCATCGACATCCAGCGCCGCATGCACAGCATCACGTGCCCGGGCGTGGGCAAGCTGGAAGTCCAGCATCGCCGCGACGGGCGGCGCATCCCCCACCCGGCCAAGCCCGATGCGGGCCGGTGTCGTCTGGCGCAGGCTACGCCAGGGGTCCGAAGCCGGTGGCTTGGCCGTCATGCCAGCGGGTCCGGCAACAGCCGCCGCACCGCACCGTGCTGCGGTGGCAACGGGCGGATGCGGCCGGCCGCATCGGTCATCTCCATGCCCTGCAGCCAGCTCTCGAACTCAGGCGCGGCACGCAGGCCCAAGGTGGAGCGGAGATACAACGCGTCGTGGAACGATCCGCTCTGGTAGTTGAGCATCACGTCGTCGGCGCCAGGTACCGTGATCAGGAAATTGGAGCCGGCAACGGCAAGCAGCGTCATCAGCGTATCCATGTCATCCTGGTCCGCTTCCGCATGATTGGTGTAGCAGACGTCGACCCCCATCGGCACACCGAGCAGCTTCGCGCAGCAATGATCCTCCAGGCCCGCACGGATGATCTGCTTGCCGTCGAACAGGTATTCCGGCCCGATAAAGCCAACCACCGTGTTGACCAGCAACGGCGAGAAAGCACGAGCAACGGCATAGGCCCGGGTTTCGACAGTCTGCTGGTCCAGGCCGTGATGCGCATCGGCGGACAACGCCGCCCCCTGGCCGGTTTCGAAATACATCACGTTGTCGCCGACCGTGCCACGGCGCAGGGACCGTGCCGCATCATGGGCTTCCCGCAGCACCGAAAGCGATACGCCGAAGCCCGCATTGGCTGCCTCCGTACCGGCGACCGACTGGAACACCAGGTCCACCGGTGCGCCACGCTCGATGATACGGATGGCATTGGTGACGTGGGTCAGCACGCAGGTCTGTGTCGGGATGTCGTGCCGCTGCCGCAGCCCGTCGAGCATCTCCAGCAATGCGATGCAGTTGGGCATGTTGTCGGTGGCGGGGTTGATGCCGATCACCGCGTCGCCGCACCCGTACAAGAGGCCGTCGAGGGTGGCGGCGGCAATGCCACGAAGGTCGTCGGCCGGATGGTTCGGTTGAAGGCGGGTGCCCAGCCGCCCAGGTAGGCCGATGGTGCTGCGGAATGCCGTGACGACGCGGCACCGGCTAGCCACCGAGATCAGGTCCTGGTTGCGCATCAGTTTGGATACGGCGGCCACCATTTCCGGCGTCAGGCCAGGAGACAGCGCGGCGATGACATCGGCCGTGGCGTCATAGGAAAGCAGCCAGTCACGCAGACCGCCGACCGTCAGGTGGCCGATAGCGGAAAAGGCCGCTGCGTCATGGCTGTCCATGATCAGCCGCGTGACCTCGTCCGCTTCATAGGCGATCAGCGGTTCTTCAAGAAACCGGGTCAGCGGCAGGTCGGCGAGCACGGCGCGGGCGGCGACCCGCTGCGCATCGCTGTCCGCAGCCAGCCCTGCCAGCTCATCACCCGAGCGGCGCGGGGATGCCTTGGCCAGCAGGTCCGGAAGATCCCGGAAGACATGCCGCTCACCCCGGAAGTCGCTGGCATATCGCCCCATCCTACTCTCCGCCCGCAGCCGGCACCCCGGACGGTGCCGCCTGCGACAACACCATGGAAAAGGCGGCCGCCGCAACCGGCGACCGCCCCGCCCCATGTCCGATGTCCAGGCCGTGAACACCGCGGGCCGCTCCAGTCTCCTTCGCAAAAAGCATATGAGTCCGGCCGGCAAATCGGGGGGGCCTTATTCATCACGACGTGTGACGAAAGAGCGCCACCCCCTCCCCTGTATCGCTCCGTTGGCTTACCCGATCAGATGGATGTCGCTGGCGGTCAGCACGGTGCCTGCCGTGAAGGTGGCGACCTCGGTCGCCGCGCCAGGCCCCGTGCCATCCGCGTCCCACCAGAGCTTGGCGGCATCCATCTCGTAGATGAACTGACCGGTGCCGGCCGCCGCCGTGGCATGGCCCGTGTCGTTGGCCACGAAGCGGCCCGCCGAGGCAAGGTTCATCGAAGCCGCAAGCCCGCCGCCAAAACCGCCGGCCGAGATCTCGATGAAGTCCTGATGAGGCACGAAGTCCAGGATGAAGTCACCACCATGGGATGGCTTGATAAAGCGGAACGCATCGGCCCCGGCTCCGCCTTCCAGGATATCGGCACCGCCGCCGCCCACCAGGATGTCGTTGCCGCCGAGCCCCTTGAGGTGGTCGGAGAACTCCGTGCCCTTGAGCGTGTTGGCGAAGGCATCGCCCGTGATCAGCGATTGCGGGAGATCAAGCGTGACCGCCCCGCCCGACAGCATGTCGATGGTGCTGGCGGGCACGGCCTTGCCATTATAGGTGACGCTGTCGAGGTAGAGGTTGCGGTCCTCCGCCAGATTGCCGTTCCAGGCGTCGTTGATGTAGCTGACCTCGACCTTGTGCGCGCCCGCACCCCAGTTGCCCTTCAGGGTGAAGGTGTCGGAGATGCCGGCGGCGTGGTCGGCCTTGGCGGTGAAGATGTCGCCCACCTGCTTGCCGTCCACTTTGACGGTAAACTGCGCGTCGCCGTTCCACGCCTGCTCGGACACCTTGATGACCAGGCTGTCGGCACCGCTGCCGATCGTCTTGCTGGTGCCAGCCGCGGCGGTCACCGGAACATCCAGCTTGGCCACGCCGCCCGACAGCAGGTCGACGGTGCTCGCGGGCACGGCCTTGCCGTTGTAGGTGACGCTGTCGAGGTAGAGGTTGCGGTCCTCGGCCAGATTGCCGTTCCAGGCGTCGTTGATGTAGCTGACCTCGACCTTGTGCGCGCCCGCACCCCAGTTGCCCTTCAGGGTGAAGGTGTCGGAGATGCCGGCGGCGTGGTCGGCCTTGGCGGTGAAGACGTCGCCCACCTGCTTGCCGTCCACCTTGACGGTGAACTGCGCGTCGCCGTTCCACGCCTGCTCGGACACCTTGATGACCAGGCTGTCGGCGCCGCTGCCGATCGTCTTGCTGGTGCCAGCCGCGGCGGTCACCGGAACATCCAGCTTGGCCACGCCGCCCGACAGCAGGTCGACGGTGCTGGCGGGCACGGCCTTGCCGTTATAGGTGACGCTGTCGAGGTAGAGGTTGCGGTCCTCCGCCAGGTTGCCGTTCCAGGCATCGTTGATGTAGCTGACCTCGACTTTGTGAGCGCCCGCACCCCAGTTGCCCTTCAGGGTGAAGGTGTCGGAGATGCCGGCGGCGTGGTCGGCCTTGGCGGTGAAGACGTCGCCCACCTGCTTGCCGTCCACCTTGACGGTGAACTGCGCGTCGCCGTTCCAGGCCTGCTCCGACACCTTGATGACCAGGCTGTCGGCGCCGCTGCCGATCGTCTTGCTGGTGCCAGCCGCGGCGGTCACCGGAACATCCAGCTTGGCCACGCCGCCCGACAGCAGGTCGACGGTGCTCGCAGGCACGGCCTTGCCGTTATAGGTGACGCTGTCGAGGTAGAGGTTGCGGTCCTCCGCCAGGTTGCCGTTCCAGGCATCGTTGATGTAGCTGACCTCGACCTTGTGGGCATCCGCACCCCAGTTGCCCTTCAGGGTGAAGGTGTCGGAGATGCCGGCGGCGTGGTCGGCCTTGGCGGTGAAGATGTCGCCCACCTGCTTGCCGTCCACCTTGACGGTGAACTGCGCATCGCCGTTCCAGGCCTGCTCCGACACCTTGATGACCAGGCTGTCGGCGCCGCTGCCGATCGTCTTGCTGGTGCCAGCCGCGGCGGTCACCGGAACATCCAGCTTGGCCACGCCGCCCGACAGCAGGTCGACGGTGCTGGCGGGCACGGCCTTGCCGTTATAGGTGACGCTGTCGAGGTAGAGGTTGCGGTCCTCCGCCAGGTTGCCGTTCCAGGCATCGTTGATGTAGCTGACCTCGACTTTGTGAGCGCCCGCACCCCAGTTGCCCTTCAGGGTGAAGGTGTCGGAGATGCCGGCGGCGTGGTCGGCCTTGGCGGTGAAGACGTCGCCCACCTGCTTGCCGTCCACCTTGACGGTGAACTGCGCGTCGCCGTTCCAGGCCTGCTCCGACACCTTGATGACCAGGCTGTCGGCGCCGCTGCCAACCGTCGTGTTGAGACCGACCGAGGGTACCGCAACGATGGGCGGCAGCGAAGCGCCGGGCAGAGGTGCGGGATGGGCCACCCCGCCGTCAGGCGCCGCGATGGCGAAAGTCGGGTCCCGCGCGAAATCCGTGCTGCCGGTGAAGGGCGGTGCGTCGGCCATCAGGGCGCGATAAGCGGCAGTGGCCTCGGGCGAGCCGGTCAGGTGGGCGATGCCCGCCAGGGTCGCCATCGCCAACTGCGCGTAGTCGCCCTGAGAGTGGGACCAGCCACTGCCGTTGGACCAGTTCCAGGCCACCATCTGGGCACCGATCTCGCCCCAGGTCTGCAGCGGCTTGCCGGTGGCAGGATCCCCGATCGCGATCAGGTAGGCGGCGCCATCGTGTTCGGCGAAGCCCTGTGCCTCATGCGTGAAGCGGCCGACCAGGAAGTTCGATTGCCACTGCAGAAAGGTCAGCGCATCGGCATTGCCGTGCGAGGCGGCGGCAATGGCGGTGGAGGCGAAGTAGTCCTGCTGCCACGGCGGCAGCGCATTGGCAGTGCCGTAATTACCCGGCACCCAGCCATGCGCCTCGCCCTGGGCGGCGGTCCAGGCGGGGATCTGGTCGACCAGCCAGGCCCAGTTGGCCTTGGACACGGCGGTGAAGTAGCTCTTCTCGGCGCTGCCGTCCGGGCTGGCCCAGGCGGCCTCGTCGATCTGCCGCAGCGCCCAGGCGGAATGCCGCACCTGGCCGCCATTGACCACGATGAAGCCGTCCTCGCCCCGCGTGTCGCTCCAGGTGTTAAGCACGTTCCAGGCCGCCTGGGCCTGCAGGTTGTCCAGCATCCAGCGTTCGCCGGTGAGCAGGTAGGGCACGTAGGACAGGTCGGGCTGGTGCGCCGAATCCGGGGTCCAACCGGTTCCACCATCAATCTGCTGGGTCAGGCCGCGGGAGGCCGCGTTGCCCGGGGTGCCGGTGCCGCCACGGCCGTCGGTCCAGAGATGCGGGTAGTCCTGCGCACTCAGCCAGCTTTTGTTCGCGCTGTCATACAGGTTCCACGGCACCGAACCCGCAGCCTCAGCCTGCCCCAAGGCATAGGTGGCGGCGCGGATGTCCTGTGACATGAGCCAAGCGGTATTGCCCACCGTGGTGAAGCCGATGTCCCCGCGCCCGCCGGTGCCGGGCATGTACTGTGTGACGTCACGGGTGCTGAGAGGATCGTCCCAGCCAGCGGACTTGTAGCTCGCCTCCCAGCTGGACAGCAGGGAATCCGCGATACCGACCGAGAGGTCGTAATGCGCCACCGCGCCGGTAGCCTGCAGGTGCGCGATGTCTTGGCGGATGTTCAGCCAACCCTCATCGGCGCTGCCCAGCCCCTGGCCACCGTCGTGGTCCGTGGTGCTGAAGCTTTGGTGCCAGTTCTGGTATTGGCCCTGGTTGACGGCTTCATGCGACACCATCTGGCCGTCCAGCTTGGCCACCAGGTCATAAGCAACGCGGCCGCCGCTGCTGCCCATGGCGCCGTCGTTGTTGAACTGCGCCTCCACGGCCAGGCCACCGCCCTTGAAAGCGGTGACATCGAAGACCATCCGCTGCGAGCCGGGCAAATCGATCTCCACCCGCGCCTGGCTGGCCAAGGGGCCGTTCTGCCAATAGGTCGCGGAGCCATCCGCCAGCGCCGCCTTCAGCGCACTGAGGACGTCCACATGGGTGGGGCGGCCGCCGACGGTGAGGTCGACCGTGAAGTCGTGCTGCTTGAGCGCCGCAGCGAGATCAATGGCGGGTGCGGGAGCGGCCACCGGGGTCGTCTGCAGAACAGCGTCGACGCTGCTGTGGGCATTCAGGCCCGGGCGCTCGACCGACAGGACCGCCATTTTGACGGAGCCGTCTTCATAAGTTGACTTCACGTCAACCTGGACAGCGTAAACCTTGCCGTCAATTTTCGCAGTCAGGTTTGAACCCGCAGACAGTTCGTTACGGGCAAATACCTGACCGAATGTTGCGATGCCTGCTCCAAGATATTCTTTGCCGGCATTTTGAAAGGCGACATGCGTTACGGCTTGGGACATGGCTGACACCCGTACAATCCTTGCTGAACTGAACATTTCGAGTCTGATCGAAAACTCAGGCACGCATCTTTCGCCGGGCTTTGAGGGCCGTCTGGGGGGGGCGAAATCACAAGAACGTGATGTCACACACGAAAATGTGTTTCAACTGCTCGTTGAGCTACCTTGCATGAAGTTACAATGTCGGGATCATGCTGCGGGGTGTCGGCGCTTGTCACCAAACAGGCTACAAAGAGCCCAATGCGCGATTGCAAGCCGCTCGAGACGGTGCTCGCCAGCGCTCCCGACCTGCCCCAACTCAGAGGCAGACGCGTCGAGGACGGTACGTTTCGGCGATATTGACTGGTCGAGCAGGGCAGTCGGCACGGCACCGGATCGTGCTGCCTCGACAAAACGCCAGAAGCTCCATGCCAAGCGACATGGAGTGAGACCTGGGACTGATCAGTTAGTTCAGGGAAAAGATGGCGGAGGGGATGGGATTCGAACCCACGAAAGGGATTATCTCCCTTTAACGGTTTAGCAAACCGCCGCCTTCGGCCACTCGGCCACCCCTCCGCAGGGCTTTGAAGTTACACGACGTATGCAGGCGTGCTTCTAGCGGCGAGCACGCCTGCCGTCAAATGGCAAAGCCCGCCTTTCAACCCAGCTTGACCGTAAATCCACGCGCCACGGCCGGCCGGGCCATCATCCGTTCATACCAGGCAGCCACCGCCGGGAAGCCGGCCAAGTCGACCTGATGCCGCTCATGCCGCCAGACCCAGCCGATGATCGCATAGTCGGCGATGCTGGGCTCGCCGTCGGTCGCGACGAAATCCCGTCCCGTCAGCTGCTTGTCCAGGACGCCATAAAGCCGGCGCGTTTCCTTGCCATAGCGTTCCAGCCCGAAGTCTCGGGCCGGGCCCTCCGGCTGGCCGAGGAAGAAGTGCACCTGCCCGAGCATGGGGCCAAATCCCGCCATCTGCCACATCAGCCATTCATGCACCGCGGTCTGCCCCCGCAGCCCGGATGGCATTCCCTTGCCGCTCTTGGCTGCGAGGTACAGCAGGATAGCTCCGGACTCGAATACGCTGATCGGCTGCCCGTCAGGACCATCCGAATCCACAATGGCGGGGATCTTGTTGTTGGGGGCGATGGCGAGGAACGCCGGATCGAACTGGGCGCCCTTGGTGATGTCGACGACATTCACCTCGTAGGGCAGACCCATTTCTTCCAAGGCAACGCTGATCTTGCGACCGTTCGGCGTGTTGTAGGTGTGCAGGGTGATCATCGTGACGCTTCCGTTCCGAGAAGGCAGAACGGAAGCGTCGCACGACGTGCCCGATTGCGGAAGTCAGGCCAGCTTGCGCTTCAGCAGGTCGTTCACCAGGGCCGGGTTCCCCTTGCCCTGCATCGCCTTCATCGTCTGGCCAACAAAGAAGCCGAACAGCTTGTCCTTGCCGCTACGGTATTCGGCCACCTTGTCGGCGTTCTTCGCCATGACCTCATCGATCATCGCCTCGATCGCACCGGTATCGGTCACCTGCTTCAGGCCGCGTTCCTCGACCAGCACGGATGGGGCCTTGCTGGTTTCAAACATCGCCTCCAGCACCTCCTTCGCCAGCTTGCCGGACAGCGTGCCATCCTTGATCAGGTCCAGCAGTTCACCAAGATGCGCCGCAGTGACTGGCGAGTCGCCGATGCCATGGCCGGTGCGGTTCAGGCCGGCAAAGAAATCGCCGGTCAGCCAGTTGGCGGCGATCTTCGGGTCGCGGCCGGCGGCGACGGTCTCGTAGAAGGCCGCCGTCTCCTTTTCCAGAGTCAGCACGTGCGCGTCATAAGGCGTCAGGCCGAAATCCCCGACGTAGCGGGCGCGGCGTGCGTCCGGCAGTTCCGGCAGCGCGGCCTTCAGCCCGTCCACCCAGCTCTGCTCCAGCACTAGCGGCGGCAGGTCCGGGTCGGGGAAATAGCGGTAGTCATGCGCGTCTTCCTTGGAGCGCATGGAGCGGGTCACGCCGCGCGTCGTGTCGAACAGGCGCGTTTCCTGCACGACCTCTTCGCCGGCTTCCCAGACCTCGACCTGCCGTTGCGCCTCGGCCTCCACGGCCTGCATGACGTAGCGAATGGAGTTGACGTTCTTCACCTCGCAACGGGTGCGGAACCCCTCGCCCGCTTTGCGGACGGACACGTTGACATCGGCGCGCAGCGAGCCCTGTTCCATGTTGCCGTCACAGGTGCCGAGGTAGCGCAGGATCTGCCGCAGCTTGGTCAGGTATGCGCCCGCCTCCTCCGGCGAGCGCAGGTCGGGTTCGGAGACGATCTCCATCAGCGCCACGCCAGAGCGGTTGAGGTCGATATAGCTCTTGGTCGGGTGCTGGTCGTGCAGCGACTTGCCGGCATCCTGCTCCAGGTGCAGCCGGGTGATACCGATCTCCTTGACGCTGCCATCGGACAGCGTGATCTCGATCTTGCCAGTGCCAATAATGGGAAATTCAAACTGGCTGATCTGGTAGCCCTGCGGCAGGTCGGCATAGAAGTAGTTCTTGCGATCAAAGCGCGACCACAGGTTGACCTGCGCGTTCAGCCCCAGCCCGGTCCGCACCGCCTGCGCCACGCACTCGCCATTGATGACGGGCAGCATGCCGGGAAAGCCGGCATCGACGAAGCTGACCTGGCTGTTCGGCTCGGCGCCAAACTCGGTGGCCGCACCGCTGAACAGCTTGGCGTTGGACGTCACCTGGGCGTGCACTTCCAGCCCGATCACGACTTCCCAGGTGCCGGTCGCACCTTCGATGGTGTAGCTCATGCCGCAGCCTTCAGGGCGGGGGTGGCGGTAAACATCGCGGCGCGCTCGATGGCGTGGCCGACGGCGAAAACGGTTTCCTCGTCAAAGGACTTGCCCAGCACCTGCAATCCCAGCGGCAGGCCCTTGCTGTCCAGACCGGCAGGCACGGACATGCCCGGGATGCCGGCGAGGTTCGCGGTCACCGTGAAGACGTCATTCAGATACATCGCCACCGGGTCGTCCTGCTTCTCATCGCGGCCAAAGGCGGCGGAAGGCGTGGCGGGCGTCAGGATGGCGTCCACCTTGCCCCAGGCCTCGTCGAAGTCGCGCTTGATCAGCGCGCGGATCTTCTGCGCCTTCAGGTAATACGCGTCGTAATAGCCGGCGCTGAGCACGTAGGTGCCGATCAGGATACGCCGCCGCACCTCGTCGCCGAAGCCGGCGCGGCGGGTGCGTTCGTACAGGTCCTTGAGGTCAGCCCCTTCCTCGCGCAGCCCGAAGCGCACGCCATCATAGCGCGCGAGGTTCGAGGACGCCTCGGCCGGTGCCACGATGTAATAGGTGGGCAACGCGTATTGCGTGTGCGGCAGGCTGATCTCCACCGTTTCCGCGCCAGCGTCGCGCAGCCAGGCAATGCCCTGCTGCCACAACGCCTCGATCTCGGCGGGCATGCCCGGCAAGCGGAACTCGCGCGGAATGCCGATGCGCAGGCCCTTTACGCCGCGCGCGCAGGCGCTCGCGAAGTCGGGCACGGCGACATCCGCGCTGGTCGCGTCGCGTGGGTCGAAGCCGGCCATGGAGCGGAGCAGGATGGCGCAGTCCTCCACGGTGCGCGCCACCGGCCCCGCCTGGTCCAGCGAGGAGGCGAAGGCGACGGTGCCGAAGCGCGACACGCGCCCATAGGTCGGCTTGATGCCCGCGATGCCGCAGAAGGCGGCCGGCTGGCGGATGGAACCGCCCGTGTCGGTGGCCGTGGCGCCCAGCGCCAAACGGGCCGCCACCGCCGCGGCCGAGCCGCCGGAGGAGCCGCCGGGCACCAGCACCGTGTCGTCGCCCGCGCGCTTCCAGGGGTTCTCCACCCCACCAAAGGCGGAGGTGGCGTTGGAGGAGCCCATGGCGAACTCGTCCAGGTTTGCCTTGCCCAGGAACACCGCGCCATCCCGCAGCAGGTTGGCGGTCACCGTGCTTTCATAGGGCGGCACGAAGTTGCCGAGGATCTTGCTGGCCGCCGTGGTGCGCGTGCCGGCGGTGCAGAACAGATCCTTGATGGCCAGGGGGATGCCGGTGAGCGCCCGGCCCTCCCCCTTGCCGAGGGCCTGGTCGGCCGCCTTCGCCTGCTCGCGCGCGACCTCGGCCGTGACGGTGATAAAGGCGTTCAGGCGCGGGTTCAGCGCCTCGATGCCCTTGAGGTGCGCATCGGTCAACTCGGCGGCACTGAAGTCGCGCTTGTCCAGGCCCGCGCGGGCGGCGGCCAGGGTCAGGTCGGTCAGGCTGGTCACGGCGCTCACTCCACCACCTTGGGCACGCTGAAGAACACGTCCGCATGGTCCGGCGCATTGGCCAGGACCTCTTGCTGGATGCCGCCGTCGGTCACCTTGTCCTCGCGCAGGCGCAGCGCCTGTGTGCCGCCGCCGGCCATGGGCTCGACGCCGTCGGTGTTGACGGCTTGCAGCTGCTCGATCCAGCCCAGGATTCCGTTGAGTTCGGCCTGCAGGCGCGGCAGCTCCTCGTCCTCGACCCTGATGCGGGCGAGCGACGCGACGCGCCGGACAGTGGCGGTGTCGAGCGACATTCTTTCTATCTTCCGGTCGTGATCGGTCCGTCCGTGTTGGCACGCGAACGGGCGCGGACCATAACCACCGCCATGCCCTTGTTCAACCTGAGCGACCTCCGCGCTGCCCTGAGCCGCGACCAGCGCCTGATCGGCATCGACCCCGGGCAGCGGACCATCGGCGTGGCCCTATCCGATGTCACGCTCATGCTGGCCAGCCCGTACAAGGGCGTCGCGCGCGCCAAGCTGGCGGTGAATGCCGCCGAGATCTCGGCCATCGCGCGCAAGGAAGGGGCCGGCGGGCTGGTGGTGGGCCTGCCGCTGGGCATGGACGGCTCCTTCGGTCCCGCCGCGCAATCGGCCAAGGACTGGGCCACAGCCATCTCGGAAGCCACGGGCCTGCCCTGTGCGCTGTGGGACGAGCGGCTGTCCTCGTCCGCCGTCAACCGCATGCTGATCCGCGAGGCGGACCTGACCCGGGCCAAGCGGGCCAAGGTCGTGGACGCCGCCGCCGCCGCCTACATGCTGCAGGCGGCACTGGATGCCAGCGCACGCTGAACGGCGCCCCTTCCGGCCGGGCGGCGCCCCCGTTATGGTCCCCCGCCTCTAGCCGGACTGATCCACGCCATGGTCGCTTATCCGCACCGGCATCTCCTCGCCCTGCAAGGGCTGGAGCCGCCATATATCGCCGATCTGCTGGATCTGGCCGAGTCCTACGCCCTGCTGAACCGCAGCGGCAAGACGCAGCGGGACCAGCTCCGCGGCCGCACCCTCATCAACCTGTTCTTCGAGGACAGCACCCGCACCCGCACCTCCTTTGAGCTCGCGGGCAAGCGGCTGGGCGCGGACGTGATCAACATGTCCGTCAGCCAGTCCAGCGTGAACAAGGGCGAGACGCTGCTCGACACCGCCTCCACCCTGAACGCCATGCATTGCGACCTGCTGGTGGTGCGCCATGCGCAGTCCGGCGCCCCCGCGCTGCTGAGCCAGAAGGTGGACGCGGCGGTGATCAACGCCGGCGACGGCACGCACGAGCACCCCACCCAGGCGCTGCTGGACGCACTGACCATCCGCCGCCGCAAGGGCGCGCTGGAGAACCTGACGGTCGCCATCTGCGGCGACGTGCTGCACAGCCGGGTCGCGCGCTCCAACATCCACCTGCTCAGCGCCATGAACTGCCGGGTGCGGGTGGTCGGCCCGCCGACCCTGCTGCCGGCCGAGGTGGAGCGCATGGGCGTGGAAGTGTTCCACGACATGAAATCCGGCCTGCGCGACGCCGACGTGGTGATGATGCTCCGGCTCCAGAAGGAACGCATGTCCGGCGGGCTGGTCCCCTCGGCGCGCGAATACTTCCGCTTCTTCGGGCTGGACGCCGCCAAGCTGTCCGTGGCCAAGCCCGATGCCATCGTCATGCACCCCGGCCCGATGAACCGCGGCGTCGAGATCGACAGCGCCGTGGCGGACGACCCCGTCCGCAGCGTCATCGGCGAGCAGGTGGAGATGGGCGTCGCCGTGCGCATGGCGGTGCTCGACATCCTGTCCCGCAACCTGCGGCGGAACGCCCGGCCATGATGCCCTCCTCCTTCATCCCCGACACCCTGTTCACCAATGCCCGGCTGGTGGACCCGGCTTCCGGCCTCGATTCGCCAGGCGGGCTGCTGATCAGCCGCGGCGTGATCGCCGACCACGGCGGCTCGCTGGGCGTGCCGGACGGCGCCACGGTGGTCGATTGCGGCGGCGCCGTGCTGGCCCCAGGCCTGGTCGACCTGCGCGCCAGCCTCGGCGAGCCCGGCAACGAATACCGCGAAACCATCGACAGCGCGGCCGAGGCAGCGGCGGCGGGCGGCATCACGACCCTTTGCGCCCTGCCCGACACGGACACGCCGCTGGACGACCCCGCCCTGCTGCGCTTCGTGTGGCAGCGCGGCGAGGCCGGCGGCAGCCTGTCCGTCCTGCCCTACGGCGCCGCGACCAAGAAATGCGCGGGCAAGGAGCTGTCCGAGTTCGGGCTGCTCAAGGAAGCGGGCGCCGTGGCCTTCACGGACGGCACGCATGCCATCGGCAGTGCCCGGGTGATGCGCCTGGCCTTGTCCTATGCCCGGGCCTTCGGCTCCTTCGTCGTGCAGCACCCGGAGGAGCCCGACCTTGCCCGCGGCGGCGTGGCGACGGAAGGCGAGATGGCCAGCCGCATGGGCCTGCCGGGCATCCCCGCCGCCGCCGAGGCGATGATGGTGGCGCGCGACATCGCTTTGGCGCGCATCACGCGTGGCCACGTGCATTTCGCCCATGTCTCCACCGCCGGTGCCCTGGCGCTGATCCGGCAAGCCAAGGACGAGGGGCTTTCCGTCACCTGCGACACCGCGCCCCCCTATTTCGACCTCAATGAAACGGCGATCGGCGACTTCCGCACCTATGCCAAGCTGTCCCCCCCGCTGCGGCGGGAAGAGGACCGCTTGGCCGTGGTGGCGGCGCTGCAGGACGGCACCATCGACGCCATCGCTTCCGACCACCAGCCGCGCGACGCCGACGACAAGCGCCTGCCCTTCGCCCAGGCCGAGGCCGGCGGCGCCGGGCTGGCGACGCTGCTGGGCGTCACCCTCGCGCGCGTGCATGGCGGTGATCTGTCGCTGCCGCAGGCGCTGGCGCTGCTGACGCAGAAGCCCGCGACGCTGCTGGGCCTGGACACCGGCCGCCTGGCCCGCGGTGCCCCGGCCGACCTGGTGCTGTTCGATCCGGAGCGGGGCTGGAAGGTCGAAGCCGGCAAGCTGCCGGGCAAGGCACAGAACTCACCCTTCGATGGCAGGCCGCTGGAAGGCCGCGTGCTGGGCACCTGGAAGGCCGGCAGGCGGGTGTTCGGATGAACGGGTACCTGATCGCCGCCGCCGTCATCGGCTATCTGTCCGGCTCCGTCCCCTACGGGTTGCTGCTGACCCGCGCGGCGGGGCTGGGCGACATCCGCTCCATCGGCAGCGGCAACATCGGCGCCACCAACGTCCTGCGCACCGGCAACAAGAAGGTGGCGGCGGCGACGCTGCTGCTGGATGCGTTGAAGGGCGCGGTGCCGGTGCTGTCGCTGGCGGCGCTGTGGGGCCGGGACGCCGGTCTGGTGGCGGGCATCGCCGCGCTGCTCGGGCACGTCTTTCCCGTTTGGCTCGGCTTCAAGGGCGGCAAGGGCGTGGCGACCGGCGCCGGCGTGCTGCTGGCCGCGAGCTGGTGGATCGGCATCCTGTGCGCCCTGATCTGGTTCGGCATGGCCAAGCTCACCAGGATCTCCTCCGCCTCCGCCCTCACGGCATGCGCCTGCGCGCCGGTGATCGCGCTGCTGGCGGGTGACTGGAGGCTGGCGGGCTTTCTGCTGGTGGTGGTCGCGATCATCATCTGGCGGCACCAGGACAACATCCGCCGGCTGCTCGCCGGCACCGAGCCGCGAATCGGCCAGGGCAAGTGAACCACGCCGAGGTGCTCGCGCTGCTGCGGCTGTCGCGCACCGAGGGCATAGGGCCGATGACGTGGCGCCGCCTGATGGCGCAGCATGGCACCGCCGTGGCGGCGCTGGACGCGCTGCCCGCGCATGCCGCCCGCCGCGCAACGCCCTTCGCCCCCTGTTCCGCCGCCGAGGCGGAGCGGGAGCTGGAGCGGCTGGATGCCATGGGCGGCCGCTTTCTGGTCTGGGGCACCGAAGGCTACCCGCCCTTGCTGGCGCTGCTGGACGACGCACCGCCGCTCTTGGCGGTGATCGGCGACCCGGACTGCCTGCACGCCCGGCAGGTGGCCGTGGTCGGTGCGCGCAACGCTTCCGCGCTCGGCCGTCGCATGGCCGGCGAGCTGGCGGAGGCCCTGGCGGAGCAGGGCATCGTCGTCACCTCCGGACTGGCGCGCGGCATCGATGGCGCGGCGCATGAGGGCGCGTTGCGGGCGGGGCAAAGCGTCGGCGTGGTGCCGGGCGGGATCGATGTCGCGTACCCGATGGAACATGCCGCCCTGCAAGGCGCGCTGGCCGAACAGGGCGCGGTGGTGGCGGAAGCGCCGATCGGCACGGCGCCCATCGCCCGTCATTTTCCGCGCCGCAACCGGATCATCGCCGGTCTCAGCCTCGGAGTCGTGGTGGTGGAGGCCGCGTATCGCTCGGGCACCCTGATGACGGCGCGGCTGGCCCTGGAAGCCGGGCGCGAGGTCTTCGCCGTGCCCGGCAGCCCGCTGGACCCGCGCTGCGCCGGCTCCAACGACCTGATCCGCCAGGGCGCGCATCTGACCGGCAGCGTGAGCGATGTGCTGGACCACCTGCCGGAAGCCCCGCACGCCGCGCCGCTGTTCCGCCCAAGCTACACCCCAACCCCGTCCCCGGCGCCGGAACCGCCCCGCACGACCGCCGGCGATCACGGACAACTGCTTGATTTCATAGGCGACAGTCCGGTTACGGTTGACGAGTTGCTCCGGCGCTGCCACCTCTCGCCTGCTGCGATGCAGGCGATCCTGCTGGATCTGGAGTTGGAGGGACGGATCGAAACCCTCCCCGGCAACCGCGTGGTCCGCAGCAGCTGACGCTATTCCCATCTGGGTTCGGCCCGCCCTTTTCGTGGCCAGAAGAAAGCACGCGACACCTGCCATGACCGACGTCGTCGTCGTCGAATCGCCGGCCAAGGCGAAGACCATCAACAAGTACCTGGGCGCGGACTTCACCGTCCTGGCCAGCTTCGGCCATGTGCGGGACCTGCCCGCCAAGGACGGCAGTGTGCGGCCGGACGAGAACTTCGCCATGGACTGGTCCTCCGAGGACCGGGGGGAGAAGCAGGTCGGCGCCATCGCCAAGGCGATGAAGGGGGCCAAGCGCCTGTTCCTCGCCACCGATCCGGACCGCGAGGGCGAGGCGATCTCCTGGCACGTGCAGGAGATGCTGCGGCAGAAGGGTGCGCTGAAGGGCGTCGAGGTCCACCGCATCACCTTCAACGAGATCACCAAGCGCGCCGTGCAATACGCGCTGGCCCATCCGCGCGACCTCGATACGCCGTTGATCGAGGCCTACATGGCCCGGCGCGCGCTCGACTACCTGGTGGGCTTCACGCTGTCGCCGGTGCTGTGGCGCAAGCTGCCGGGCAGCCGCTCGGCCGGCCGCGTGCAGTCGGTTGCCCTGCGTCTGATCTGCGAGCGCGAGGCGGAGATCGAGGCTTTCCGGGCCCGCGAGTACTGGACCGTCGAGGGCAAGTTCCTCACCGTCAACGGCGCCCCGTTTCATGCCCGGCTGACGCATCTGGAAGGCAAGAAGCTCGACCAGTTCGACCTCGGCGACGAGGCGGCGGCGATGCGGGCCAGGGGGCTGGTGGAGGGTGGCCAGTTCAGCGTCGGCAGCGTCGAAAAGAAGCGCGTCCGCCGCAACCCGCCGCCGCCCTTCACCACCTCCACGCTGCAGCAGGAATCGTCGCGCAAGCTCGGCTTCGGTGCGCAGCAGACCATGCGCCTGGCGCAGCAGCTCTACGAAGGCGTGGAGATGCAGGGCGAGACGGTGGGCCTGATCACCTACATGCGCACCGACGGCGTGCAGATGGCGCGCGAGGCGATGGTCGCCATCCGTGACCATGTGAAGGACAGCTTCGGCCCCGACTACATCCCGGCCGCGCCGCGCGAATATTCCTCCAAGGCCAAGAACGCCCAGGAAGCGCACGAGGCGATTCGCCCGACCGACGTGACCCGCCGGCCGGAGGATGTCGCGCGCTTCCTGAACCCCGACCAGCGCCGGCTGTACGAGCTGGTGTGGAAGCGCGCCGTCGCCAGCCAGATGCAGTCCGCCGAGCTGGACCAGACGGCCGTCGACCTGGTGGACGCGGGCGGCAAGTCGAAGCTGCGCGCCACCGGCAGCGTGATCGCCTTTGACGGCTTCCTGAAGCTGTACCGCGAGGACGTGGACGACGCGGTGGGCGACGACGAGGAAGGCCGCACCCTGCCGCCGATGCGCGAGCAGGACCCCGCCAAGCTGACCGCCGCCCAGGCCGACCAGCACTTCACCCAGCCGCCGCCACGCTTTTCCGAGGCCTCGCTGGTCAAGAAGATGGAGGAGCTCGGCATCGGGCGCCCTTCCACCTACGCCTCCATCCTGCAGACCTTGCAGGACCGCGAATACGTGAAGATCGACAAGCGCCGCTTCATGCCGGAAGACCGGGGGCGGCTGGTCACCACCTTCCTGGTGTCGTTCTTCGAGCGCTACGTGGACCCGCATTTCACCGCCGGGCTCGAGGAACAGCTGGACGACATCTCCGGCGGCCGCGCCGACTGGCGCGAGGTGATGCGCGTCTTCTGGGATGAGTTCAACGCGGCCGTCGGCGCTACCAAGGACCTGACGATCACCGCCGTGATCGACGCGCTGGACGAGGAGCTGGGTCCGCACTTCTTTCCGAAGCCGGCCGATGGCGGCAATCCCCGCACCTGCCCGAACTGCCACAACGGCCGCCTGGGCCTGCGCCTGGGCCGCAACGGTGCCTTTATCGGCTGCTCGAACTATCCGGAATGCCGCTACACCCGCCCGCTGATGGTACCGGGCGGCGAGGCGGACGGCGAAGGCGGTGGCCTGGCCGGCGGCCAGCGCGACCTGGGCACCGACCCGGTCAGCGGGCAGGAGGTCACGGTGCGCCGCGGCCCCTACGGCGTCTACGTGCAGCTTGGCGAGGGCGGCACGGATGCCAAGGGCAAGCCCATCAAGCCACGCCGCACCAGCCTGGCACGCGGCATGGACCCGGAAACCCTGACCCTGGAGCGGGGGCTCGCCTTGCTGTCCCTGCCCCGCGTCATCGGCCTGCATCCCGAAAGCGGCGATGAGATCACCGCCGCCATCGGGCGCTTCGGCCCCTACGTGAAGATGGGCAGCATCTTCAAGTCGATCGATAAGGACGACGATGTCCTGAGCATCGGCATCAACCGTGCCGTGTCTCTGCTGGCCGATGCCG